>CAMKBC010000007.1 GCA_946410665.1 uncultured Clostridia bacterium
AAGGTGTTAAGTGTGTCCAAAGCTGTTCCTTCTGACCGAATACTGTGCCTATCTTGTACGCTAATTGTTTTCTATCTTTTCTTGGATCAATTCCAAGGATGTTTATTTCACCTGCATCAGGATAAAGTATTCCTGTAAGCATTTTTATTGTTGTTGATTTACCAGCGCCGTTAGGTCCAATGAATGCAACCATTTCGCCTTCTTCAACCTCAAAAGAAATGCTGTTTACTGCATGTACTTCCTTGTGTTTTGATTTGAAGATAGATTTTAGACTTCCTTTTAAGCCTTTGTCTTTAAGCTTAACTTTGAAAGTTTTTGATAAGTTTGTGACCTTGATGATGTTCATTACTTTATCCTCCTTCTTAATCTTTACTTGTTGATTTGTTTAATTAAACTCCTCTATTGCTACTAAGGCTAAAAAAAAGCCTTGCAAAAAAATCTGTATAAGACTCCTTTGCAAGACTTTTCACGTCCTTCAAGTGTAGGCTGTAACACCCTTTACTGCTAACAAGTAAACTCTTAATATGTGATTATATTAGCATGCTTTCCAATATTTGTCAACACATTTTTTCAAATTTTTAAAAATTAGTTTGCTAACCTAACTTTTTTCTTCCTTTAATATGAACAAAATATAGAACTAACAATTCACAGAATCAACATGACAACTGTTGATATTTTCTTTAAAACCCTTTATAATATCCTTGTTTCGAAAAAGGAGATAACAATGGACAGAAATAAAAAGTTTATTAAGACTAAAAACAAAATAGAAAAAGCTTTCATTGAGCTTATAGATGAAAAAGGATTTGAACAAGTTTCGGTTAGTGATATCTGTGATAAAGCTGGTTTGAATAGAACAACTTTCTACACTCACTACTTTAATATTAATGACCTCCTAGAAAAACTAGAAAACGAAAAAATGATGGAATTAACAAATAAGTTTACAGACAAAGAACTAAACAACAACTTTGAAAAGATTAGAGCAGCACTTTCTTTTGTAAAAGAAAACAAAACATTTTATAAAATCTACTTTAAAATGACTCCAAACTTAAATATCTTAGATCGCTATGTTCCACCAAAGTTCTATTATGACTACATGAACATACCTAAAAATATTTCCGAAGAAGATTACGAAATTTGTGTTTCATTCTTTAAATTTGGTTTGGCTGGGCTTATGATTAAATGGATTGAAGGTGGATGTAAAGAATCTGCAGATGAACTTAATCAACTATTATCAATTTTTAATATTAAGTTATAAAAGAAAAGACGCTATCGAGCGTCTTTTTTCTTACCAATTTATTTCAACTCTATTTTGCATAAAGTTTCTTACATGAAATTGAGCATTTTGTTCCATTTGAGTATTCATTCCTTCTTCTAATAATTGCTCAATTTTATTTGTTATTTCATTTTCGTTTGTTCTGTTTTCTTCAGGTGGATTTTCTTCTTCTCCTCCTTCTTGACCTTCTTGTCCTTCTTCTCCAGATTGACTCTTTAGCCTGTCTATTTCTTTTTGAATATCATTCTTTAATTGTTGTGCATCTTTATCATGTCCATTATTATCATTTCTATGAGCACACTCAACTTCAACTAACACATCTATTGCTGATTCGTATTTTTTTATTGCCTCATTAACCTTTGCTTCATCTGTCTCTTCTTCTTTTTCTAGTTTAACAGTTTTACAAATCGCTAATGCGTAATTTACTCTAATATCACACTCTTCATGTGAAGGAACAATTGTGTTTAACGCATTTTTGTATTGCTCAATTGCGCCTTCATAATCACCTGTTTTATATAGTACATTACCATAGTTGTAGTTTGCTACGTAGCTTTTATTAAAATTAAGTGTGGCTACAAGTTGTGCAAGATCAGCATTATACTTTTCTTCTTTATAACTATTTACTTGAACCGTGTTCAGTATATAATCACAAATTAGTTTTAACAGTATCACGATTACAATGCATAATACCGTTAAAAGAATTTTCTTTCTCATTGTATTCTCCTCTTTTGATTTACAAAATTAAGAATTAATAATATTCCTAAGATTATCGCAAAATAGTAATATATATCATCATATCTGTATGTTTTATCTGTAGTGTTTTGTGATGATTGTACTTTATCTTTTATACTTTTTAACTTATGATCTATGTTAGATTGTTTTTCCATATGAATATATTCAACACCCATATCTGACGCTAATTGATTTAGGTTGTTCTCATCTATCTTTGATAGGGCAGTTTGTCTTTGATAATTTTCATAGTAGTACTTATAATAATAAGGACTGTCTGGTTGATCTTTATATGTGCCATTAACCATCTTTCCACCAGTTGTTGTTCCATAACCAAGTACTGCTCCATCACTTATGTATTGTTTTATGTTAGCAAAACTTTGTAATGTTTTATCCTGTGTTGTGATTTCACCATCTGTTATAAAGAACAATACTACTGGTGATGCTTTACTGTCTTTTAATGTTTTTTCAATAACTTCATTTGAGATGTTTATAGATGTTCCTTTTGCATAATATTCATCTTCTGTCCTAATCGATTTTATCATGCTACTTACCATGTTACCATCTATAGTAAATGGCATTTCTTGTTTTGCAGTATCGCCAAAAGTAATTAGAGAAAACTTAGCACCAGACAACTCATCTATTATATGGCTGCAGTCTTTCTTTATTCCTTCTAATCTTTCATGTCCACCATCATAATCTAAAGCTGCCATACTTACACTTTTGTCAATTACAAACAATACACTGACATCTGATGTAAGCACTTCCATCTCTCCGTTTTGAACCATTGGTCTCATGTTAATTACAAATATAATTATTATTATCAAAACTTTTAAAACAAGATTTATAACATAATTTTTAATTAATAATTTCTGCCTTTGTGTTTTTGCTTTATCTTTATTACCTTTGATTTTTTCATAAAATTGTTTATCATACGCAATAAAAACTAGCAGCGCTATGCATATTAATGCCATTATCCAGACAGGTATGATTGGTTTTAAAATCATATTCTAATCCTTTTTTCTATTATTATCATTGCTATAATTGTTACTGTTACTATTACAAAGAAAACAATTGGATGATCCATAATATAAGTTTTCTTGTTTTCATTTAGCAATGTCGTTTTTGTTTCTTTAATTTCTTTTACAATTTGTGTAGACATGTTGTCTAAATCACCTAGATAGAACTTTCCACCAGCTGTTTGTGTTACTGATGTTTTGTATTGTTCTATTAAGTCTTTTGTTGCATATTCATTCATATCAGTTGTTGGACAATATGCATATAAGTTTATGTTGTTTTGCTTGCATAGTTTGCATGCATCATCTAGACTAATTGTTTCTTCACCCGCCAATGCATTATCTGTTGCAAACAGTATAATTCTAGTTCTCTCTTTATCTGTTTTTAAATCTGGAAATGAATATAGCGTTCCAGCTAAACCATCTCCAATTAAAGAACTACCTCTCTCTTCACTATTTGAAACAGTTCCTCCATAAAAGAAGTTGTAACATTCATAAGCTTCATCCGTTTCATCTGAAAGGATTGGAATTGGAACTCTATTATTATTGTCTATTACCTTCTGCATATAAGTTTGAATCTTTTCAAGGCTCTTATCTACATAAGCATAATCTTCTGTAAGAGGACAGAATACAACTGGGACCGTGTTATAAACAACTACGCCAATTCTATCTCCCTTGATGTCAGGTATGATTGTTCTAAACTTTTTAACAAGTTCTAAATCAACCTCAGCTTCAGATAATGAAACATCTAATCCTATGATAATATCTCTATTATATTTTTCGTCTTCTATTGTGTCTTTGGTAACAGGTCTTGCAATCAAAATACTTGTTATGATGATGCTTAATCCACTTAATACACATACTGCTGTTGATAACAATTTGTACTTTTTCATCTTTTGTTTGTAATAAGGTGTGTCTTTGATGAAATTAGTATTGGCTACTTTTTTACCTTGTGTGTATTCTTCTTTTTTATTGAATTTAACAAACCAAATAACAAGTGCAAAGATCAGGCATAAAACTATTATCCATGGATACATTAGTTCCATCTATCTTTAACTCCTTCTTTAGTTTTTACTTTTTAGCTTCTTTTGTCTTATATTAATTGCTAATGTAATTACAATTAAACATGAACTGATTAACATATTTACAATTAAATCATCTATTTCAATTCTGTCTCTTAGAATTATAGATATAAATCTTTCTACTCCGAATATAGTAAGTATATATTCATCATTCTTTGTTAGGCTTAGCCCTACATATATTGCCAAGCAAATTATGGTTTCAAAGACCTGCAAAGGAAATTGATTGATTCCAGCACAACATCCATCAACGAAACAACCAAATTTCCATATTGCATATAAAACAACCATATTGTTGAAAACAATTAGATTTATGTTCTCTATTTTTTTCTTTTTTGTATAAACAGCTACTAACAACATTGCTAAAAGAAAACCACCATAAAACATATATCCAACATTTATGTTTGTTATAAAATCTTGACCCTTATAGATGTCAAAATTCATGATGAGATCCAGTAATTTACTTCCAATTACTAAACTTCCCATCTGCAAAATTAGTATTGCACAGATTTCTTTTATTTTAACGTTTTTATTTCTTAACTGAGACCCGCTAATTAAACTAGTTACAATTATTCCTAATATAACAATAGTGATATGCATATTCTATTTACCTAGTTTCTTACTTAGAGTGTTCCTCAATTTTTTGTTTTCCTGTATCTTTTCTTTCTGTTAGACAAACACTTAATTCCTTATTAGTATTCTTTGACTTAGCATCAAAGTAATACTCTATAATATTAGAGTTTTTGCCGCAGGAAATTGATGTATTGCCACATGGTGCTGTAACTTCTGCATTCTTGTCTTCAATGTATTTAACATCAAATTCTTCGTTGTACTTTTGACTTAGATATTGTTCTACCTTACTCTTGTATGGTTTAATTTCATTGTCATGTGCAACATTTTTTACAATTATAGCTATTCCTATTCCAACAGCAGCCAAAGCAATGATTCCAAGAATTATCCATAAAGCAATAAGTCCTGACTTTTTACGTTTTGGAGTTCCCATATTATTAGGATTATAACCAGGGTTGTATCCTGGATTGTTTCCAGTGTTGTTTACAACATTAGTTTGCGTATTGTTTGTTACATTCTCCCCAAGGTTGTTTTGCATATTGCTATTAATACTATTTTCTACGTTATTCTCTTCCATTACTTTTTCTCCTATATTTTATATTAAAATCTTTGAATTATTTCCTTTGCTTTCTGTACTGAATTTATGAAATCTCCACTTGGTTTCTTTGAAAACTCTGGCTCATAATATTCTGCTATTGTTTCATATAAGTTTGGTATATTTAATTTTTTAATCTCCGTTAACGAGTAGTTTTGTGTTGTAATATCTGTCACTTCAAACACAAACAATCTTACATTTTCGCTTATTAATTGATAAGCTTTTCTTAATTCTAACTTGTTATTTTTGTATTGATATTCAATAGCCTCTAACTCACGTAGATGCTTGTTTTTTATTGCAGGAATATTTTTTATATTCTTTTGTGGTATTGCTTTTACTTCAGATTTTTCCTTTTGATTTTTCTTTAGAAACAACAAAACAAACACCAATGCACTTGCAATAATAATTAGCACTATAATTGGTACTATCGAAAAACTATATGGTTCTTGTAAGCTAACTGATGTTTGCATATCTTCGCCTTTCTAATAATTTTACTATGTCGTTAACAACGTCTTTTTGCTTATTTACTGTCGTTGTAACTATTTTATATTTCTTAAATTTCTCTTTTGTCGTATCATATACTTCTTTCTTAATTCCAAGTTCAATATCTTTTAACTTCTCATCTTCTAAGATGTAGTCCGGTATATATTTATCTTGATCCATATCGTATGCATTATATCCTGTCATCAACGCATCTGAAACATTGATAAATAGTACATCGTGTAGATATGATAATCTTTTTAACGTTTCCTCTGAAATCTTACTCATTGAATCAATATCTGTAACAATGAATATTATCATTCTTCTCTTTATAAATTTTAAAACATATTTGATTGTATCCTCAATGTTGCTTTGTGTTCCCATATCACGCTCATATGATGTTAATATGTTTTCTATGTTGTAAAGACCCGTTTTGAACGGAAACATTTTTATTCGTTCTTTGCCTTGATATATTGCACTAAACGTATCACCGTTTTTGTTTATCAGATATGCTAAAGTTCCTGTTGCCATTAATGCTACATCTTTCTTTGACTCTAGTTCTCGTGTATCTGCTAGCATCTTTTTACCTGTATCAAGTATAAATAAAATGTTGTGCTTTTTCTCTGCAACATATTGTTTAATTAGTATTTTGTTAGACCTTGCAGATGCTTTCCAATCAATATCTTTTACATTGTCTCCGATTACGTATTCACGCAAATCTTCGAAGTTCATACTCTTTCCTTTATAGATTGAGTTGTACGAACCTTCAAGAATGTTGGAGGTTTTCTTTTTGGTATATATGGCAAGGTTTGCTTTTATCTTTGTTATATATTTCATGTTCATAGTTATTCTCCGAACATCCTTTTAAAACTTTTTTATGGTGTTTTCATTGATGCAATTATTGCATCGATAATTGTTTCTACTTTTACTCCATCAGCTAAAGCTTCGAAGCTTAATGAAATTCTATGTCTTAGAATCCCTTTACTTACTGCTTTTACATCGTCTGGTGTTACATATGTTCTACCATTCATTAATGCTAATGCTTTACTTGCTTTCATAAATGCTATTGATGCTCTTGTTGATGCACCACTTGTTACATATTGTGATAATTCTGGTTTTAAATACTTTTCTGGATATCTAGTCGCATAAACAAGGCTAACTATATATCTTTTTACTGCTTCATCAATGTAAACTTTCTCACACAAATCTTGTAAGTATTTAATATCTTCTAGATTTACAACATTTTGACTCTTCTCAAAAACATTTTTTTCAATTCTGTTTATGATTTCGATTTCTTCGCCAACTGTTGGATAATCTAATGTTTCTTTAATAATAAATCTGTCTTGTTGTGCTTCTGCTAATAGATATGTTCCTTCTTGCTCAATTGGATTTTGTGTAGCAATTACAATGAAAGGATCTGGTAGTTTGTATTTGTGTCCACCGATACTTACTTGTTTTTCTTGCATTGCTTCAAGCATAGCACTTTGTGTTTTTGAACTTGATCTGTTTATCTCGTCTAAAAGCACAAAATTAGCATATACAGGTCCAATCTTTGTTTCAAACTCACCAGTACGAGCATTATAGGTTTGTGTTCCTATAATGTCGCTAGGTAATAAATCAGGAGTGCATTGAATTCTTGCGAATTTACCACCGCAGCTTTCAGTTAAAACTTTGGCTGCGGTTGTCTTTGCTAATCCTGGTACTGATTCGACTAGTATATGCCCATTTGCAATTAATGAAATTAATAATGATACTTGTAGATTCTTTTGTCCTACAATTCTTGTTTGATAATATCCTGCTATTTTTCCAATAATGTCGTTACTTCTTAACATTTCTTCTTGAGTAATATTACTTTCCATCTCTATCTTCCTTTGTTTCTAATTTTATTTCTTTTGCATTTAATCCTTTTTCTTCTAATTCTTTGTCTTTTGCCATTCTTGCTTCTTCGTGTTCAATTGATATGATCTTATTGTATTTTTTCGTAGCTAACTCAAAACCTTCTGGTGTTAGTCTTTCTAGTATTTCTTTTGGTTCTAACTTTGGTTTGTCCACGTCTCCTTCTTCAAACTGAGCTGTCTTTGGCATAAACTTTCTTGATAAAAGCTCATTCATAAGTGCTGTTTTACTAAACTCAAACTTTGCTATTTCAGCAACGCTCTCCACAAATGTTTTCAACTCCTCACATAAAAGTTCGGTGCTTCGCGCATCATCAGCTTTCTTACTTTCAGAATAGAAGTGAACTCCTGATTCAACTTTTCTTCCGTCGGCTTGCATTTCTTCAACCAAACTATTTATTTTTGCTTCAATTAATCGTTCGTTTTCATCTATTGGTTGGTGACTATCAAAGTATGGTTCAAATCCCCATTTAGCAATTTCTCCAAATGTATAACCTTTATCTAGAAGACACATTCTTACAGCTTCGGTTTCGTTTCCATCAAATAGTCTAATATCAAATTTATTTAGTTCATCTAGTTTTTTAGGATCTTTAATTAACTCTTTGTATTCTTTTACCGGTATTAATATTGAAGCTCTTTCTGATAAAACCATGTTGTCTTCAAAATATGTGTCTGCTTCATTAATATTGATTAAACTTGGGGCGTTTACATGTTCTTCAAAAGGCTCAACAATAATATAACTTCTGTTTTGGAAGTTTCCATATTCATGGCTTCCAACTAATCCATTAAGTGTAAAATGAATTGTTCTTCTATTTTGGAATCTAAATATTTTGTATGCTTCAGTGTCGACTCCTGCCTCTTTTAATTCTCTTTCAAAAGGCGATTCCTCTATTAATAATTCACTATGTTTATCTGTTGTTTCTACTATGCCATGCTTTGGAAACATTTGGGTTGTTCTGACAAGTGCCAAATCTGATGTTTCTACTTTTCCATCTGCTATGTGTTTTTCACATAATAAATCATTACGATTTCTTGTTGTTTTAAATGTTTCTGTTTTATAGATTTTAGATACTTTAGCAATTGGTGAAATTCCATATTCTTTGCATCGTTTTCGTAATTCTCTGACTTCCATGAATTTCATTTTGCAGATATCTTCAACTTGTACACTTACATAATCTTTGTCCTCTTCCAAGTTGATTTCTTTTCCGTCTCTAAAATCTCTGATATATTCCTCATACAACTCAATTTGCTTATTTACATCTTTTTCTTTTCTAATTCTGAAAAGTAATGTTCCTTCATATATTTCTGCAACTTTGTTTCCTAACATTATTGCATCCATTGTGTTATCGATTAACAAAACATTTTTATTAATCAACTCTCTTAATTCTTTTACTTTTCCTATTTCAAACAATCTCTCTACTTTTCTATCCGTGCCAATTATTCTAAAGTATTCCTCTAATGTTTTATCTAGTGCGCTATGTACTTGTTCATATGTTTCACCATTAGAAGCTTTTGCAATTTTGTCGTAGAATTCTCTGTTTACCTTTGACATTACTGTGTTATGTATAATAGGGTCTCCATTGAAGTATTGTAGTATTCTTTTATAAACATTACTTGATGGATCTCCTCCAATATCAATAGTTCCAGCATTAATAAGAGAAATAAAATCATCTATAGCCTCTACTTCACGTGGATAAAATTCTTTAGGTTCACAATGACTGCCTATTTCGTAATTCTTTCTCATCTTTTCATCGTCGATGCCATGAATTACATCTATGAATTTCTTAATTTCCTTTTGTGTTGTAGTTTCTAGTAATTTTGTTTCTCTACGCCTCATTATTCTATTAAAAAAATCTCTGATTCTTCCCATTTTGTCCTCTGTTTTTCTCATAAAATAATCCAGTTTCATTATAACATTAGCACTTAAGTATCTCAACAAAAACAGTATATAAAAACTCTCATTCTTGGGTGTTTTGTTTTACCATAATTTGACATACAGTCAAGATTGTGCTATTATTAAGTGTACAATGTCTTTTTAGATATGTTGTTTTTCCGGTCAGTCACAATTTAACCACAACGTGAGGAGGAATTAAAATGGATTTACTAACAGCGATAAACGCCGAGCTTCTGTCTCGGAGTAATATCACAGAGACAGCAGCAGAGGCATTAAAGAATATAACGGTGCAACAGCACCACTCAAGGAAAGTTGCAGAAACTCTGCTTGACTATCCATCTTTGAGAGAGGAGTTAATTTCCATGGCGAAATTGAAGCGCATAACAAAGGTGAATGTCACAGTAAGATCAGCAACTGGACGCAGCAAGCCATTTTGGGAATTTAAAGATGGCAGCGCTGAGCTCGTTATAAACGAGCACTAAGTAACTTGTTCATAAGACCGGAAAAATGCCAGGGTATAGTATCCCTGGCATTACTTTTTTATTATTAAAATTTATGATCCTACTGATCGGTATTTTCTAACTCCAATTTTCCAAAATATTAAACTTGGTATCAACAATATAACCACAAATAGTGGACAAAACATGTTGATAATGTTGGTATCTCTTCCGATTAAATAAACAAATGGATAATAGTTAACCAATGCAGCTGGAATAACAAATGTAAATATTTTCTTTATTGTTTCTCCATAAATATCAAGTGGATATTGTGTTAAATCTCTGACTCCATCTGTAAATATATTCATTATTTCTAAACCTTGCGTTGTATAGAAACAAATTCCCGCTCTGACAATAAATATTGATGAATATAAAATGCAAGTTCCTAGTATCATATTAAAGATTGTTAATAGTTTGTCCCATTGTAATAGTTGTGGTTGGTTAGCCAAAACAGCTATTAAAGCAACTATGCTAAGTAGCATTCTTCCTATTTTTGAAATTTCAATTTTACTTGATACTACTTGAAATAGTATTGGTCTGGGTCTTGTTAAAATTCTATCAAATGTACCATCTGAAATTATATCTTCAAATTTATCTAGTCCTCTAAATAAACATTCAACAATTGAAAACGCAAAGAACGAAACAATGAAACAAATAATTACTTCTTCAAATTTATATCCATTAATGTTTCCAAACTTATCAAACATAAAGAATATTGCAGCTAAGCAGGTAAATGAACTTAACATTTGACTGCATACTAGCAACAAAAATGTTTTTCTATATTCTAGTTGTGATTTAATCATCATACCTAAATATTTAAAATATAGCCTTACCATCTTAACCTCCTAACACCGTTACACGTTTCATCTTTGTTTTCAACAAAACATTTCCTAGAACTAAGAATCCTATTAACCATAATAGCTGAATTCCAATTCCAATCAATATTTCTTTAGGATCATTATAGTATCCGCTATAAATATTGAAGCTTAAGTTTGTTGAATAATAAAACGGCGTGAATTTTAAAATTGATAACAACCATTCAGGCATAAATTGTAATGGAATAATTAAACCTGATAAGAATTGTAGTATTATATTAAACACTTGTCTTATCGTTGTTTCATCGTGTGTTATAAATACTAAATCTATAACAATTAATGTATATGCTACATTCATTAAACAAGTTAAAACAAGTGAAACAATTGATGTTGTTAATAAGAATGGGTCTGTTTGAAACATAAATCTCATTTGACCCAAGAATGGTAATGATGCGAATATTAATAATGGAATACATCTCAATAATGTTCTTGCTACCTTATTTCCAAGTACACTGTAGTACCACATTTTATATAACTTTATTGGTCTTACAAGTTGCATAGAAACATTTCCTGTTTTAATATCTGAGAATATTTTGGGATCAATTCTCCAAATGTTAATTAGCATTAAAAATCCTTGTTGCAACCAAATATAAGTACTCATCTGTTCAATCGTCATGTCGGTTGAACCAACTGAGTTATTCATAAATGAACTATATAAAAAGATGTACATCAAGCCCCATGCAATTTGTGTTAAAACTCCAACGAGTGCACTTGCTCTATATTGAATAGCCTGATTAAACTCAAGTTTAAAAAAGGCAAGATTTGTTTTTAACATTTTAATTTTTCCTTTCTATTTAATTTTCAATGTACTAAGTACTTAACCAAACTTAATTAACTTATTTTATATTTTTTATAAAGTTCAGCTACTGTTTCATCTAGTGATTGTTTCTTTTCTCTACTTTTTCTAGTTAAGTTACTCATTTTACAATCCATAAGAACATTGCCTTTTCCAACTAGTATTATTCTTTTAGCCATGGCTTTGATATCTTCAGTATCATGGGTTGTAAGAATAATTGTTGTTCCATCTTTTTTGTTAATTTCTTTAATGAATTTTCTAACTGCAATTTTTGATACACTATCTAATCCAATTGTTGGTTCATCTAAGAATACAATTTTAGGTTTGTGTAAAAATGCTATTGCAATTTCGCATCTCATTCTTTGTCCTAAACTTAATGTTCTGGTTGGCTTTTTTATAATTTCTTCTATATTTAGCATTTTTGTAAGCATTGCTTTTTGTTCCTGATAAACATCATCCGGAATATTGTAAATTGCTTTATTCATTTCGAACGAGTCAACTACGGGAACATCCCACCACAATGAGGAACGATTTCCAAAAACCGCCCCTATATCTCTTACATATTTTTCTCTGTCTTTGTATGGAACATAACCATTGATCTTGCAGTTTCCTTCATCTGGTGTAAGTATTCCACACATAATTTTAATTGTAGTTGATTTACCAGCTCCGTTTGGTCCAATATAACCAACCATCTCTCCGTCGTCAATTTTAAAACTAACGTCGTTCAGCGCATGTACTTCTTCGTAGTCTCTTTTAAGAAAACTTTTTACAGCATTCTTTAGTCCAGCTTCTCGCTTCGAAACCTTAAAGGTTTTTGAAATATTTTCTAGTTCAATCATTTTCTTTCTCCTAAAAATTTTCTTTCCCGCGTTAATATAAATATTAAATTAAAAGCTTTTTGACTTCTTACCTCCTTTCTTTAAAATTTCGTATTAGAAAGTAAGCTAAAAAATACCTCCTTTGTTTAGATTTTTTGCTTTTCAACATTTTATAAACATATGCGCACTAGTCCATAAAACGCCAAAAAGCGCCGGATTTCAACCCACAGGGGGGTACCCGGTACTACTTTTGCTTTCTTAAAATGTATGCACATATTTTAGCATCTGAAAAACAGCTTGTCAACGGAGTTTTCGAAGATTTTTTCAAAAAAAGAAGCACCTAAGTGCTTCTTCTAATTTATCCCTCTCTCTTTGGATCAGAGAATTCATTTAATTTTAGTTCATAAGCTTCAATTGCTGTTTCTTCGTGTGCTAATTTCTTTCCCTTAATTCCTAATAGCTTGATTAAGTATTTAGTGAATAATGGATTAAGAACTAGTAATGGTCCAATGTAATATGTTCCAAAGAAATTGTTTTGACGAATTCCTTCAAATTCACATTCATCGTTAATTCCTCTTCCTCTAACTACTTTCATGAAGTAGCCTTCTGAGTTGTCTCCATAAGACATACTGAATGATGCTTTGTATCCAACGATATCAAGTTTTTCCTTGAATTCGCCAATTTGCATTTCATGATATCTATTCATCATTGTTCTTTTAGCATATAAATCAAATATGTTTAAAGCTTTAATTTGTGTTCCATCATCGGTTTCAATGTATTTTTCAAACACTTCCATAGCATTTCCTGTCATTAGGAATACTACATTTTTCTTAATTAGTTCTATGATTCTGCTTCTATATTTTGATAGTTTTTCAATGACTCTTTCTTGAGTGCTTTCCTTCATTGAACCCATGTAGATCATATTTACATCATTCTCTACAAAGTACGGTTCATCCGCTAAACCTGTTTCTATAAATTCAGCTTTTGGAAGACATTGTTTTAAATAAACCATATTGTGTGTGTCGCCATATAGATTTGCAGTTTCAGGAAACAATACTTCAATTTTTAAATCTTCTTCAACCATTTGCTACTCCTATTTTTTAGTTTCTTCAGATGTTAAATCTTTATCGTTATTGCCAGAGATTTTTACATGATTCTTTTCTAGTTTTTCTAGAATAATATCTACTTGTTCTTTAATGCCTTCTTTTACTTTCATTGCCATTGGTATTGTGTATACATCATATAAAACAAATACTTTATCTATTTTGTTGAAGTTCAACAATGCTGGCTCTTCTTCTTCGTATTCGCATACTGTTATTTTTTCTTTTGGAATACCAGCAATTAAACATCTCATGTAGTGATCCATTCTACGTTTTCCAGCAATACAAATTTGCTTGATGCTTGGATCGTTTAGTAATTCGTAGTCTGTATCATATAACCAACAAATGTTTTCTGATGATGTTTTTGCGTCATAGAAATCATCTAGGTTTAGCATTACTGCTTTGTTTCCAGAGTCAGTCTTGATATAATCAAATACTCTTGAACATGCTACTGCGTTTTGACCTTTTGCTAACATTGTCTTAATTGTTAGTCCATTGTAATCTTCTTCTTTGTATCTACTTTCAACTAACTTGTAATCGTCGAATGCTTTCTTTATCTCGATATCTGATAAACCAAATTCTTTTAAACATGCTGTTGTTGCAATTTGGTTATATATATTTACTACACTGTCTGTAATTAGATTGTACTCTGTTTGCTTCTTTCCATCTTTAAGTGTTTCGATCATTGAATATTTCATCTTGTTGAAATCAAAGTTTGTTCCTAAATACTTAGCTTCTGGTGATTCGAAATCACAGTTTGGACAGAAAGCGTTTCCGATGTGGTGATATTTTAGATAGTTGTATCTAAGCTTTGATCCACACTTTGGACAATTAGCAAAGTCATTAACTATGTTATGGCATTCTGTTGTATCTGTTAGTAATGCATCCATACCAAAGTAAACCTTGTTCTTGTTTTCAGGTGCGATTTGGCATGAAATTAAATCATCAGCATTTAAAACAAACTTAGTTGTTGTATTTCCCTCAAGTCCTTGGTTTATGATATCTAAAATGAATTCTGGATGTGCATTTCTTTTCATTGAATCTCTAAAAAGATTTGTACAAAGAATTATTGTTGGCTCGATGTATGGATAAACTTTAATAGAACTTCTTTCATCTACTTCAAAAACAGCTATGTCATATTTTGTTTTACCTGTAATCGTTGCACCTGTTGATAATGCACATGCAATACCTGCTTGAATGTTTGAACCTAGTTTATTATTTAAAACCTCAAAACCATTCTTCTCTAATGCATCAATTATCATATTGGCTGTTGTTGTTTTTCCATTTGTACCTGTAACACAGATTATCTTTTCTGGTTTTTCTATTTTACCTAAAAAGTCTTTATCGAATTTTAATGCAATTTTTCCTGGATAATGTGATCCATTCAAACTCTTCTTAAAAAGTTTAACGAATTTAATTAATCCATAAACACATTTACTTGAAAATTGGGCAAAATAAAATTTAAAATCTTTTTTCATCATAACCTCTCATTTTTGCTAATTTCAATATGTGCTTATATTATAACTTTATCGCTCAAAGTGCAAGTTTTTCGAGTGGTAAAAGCCCTTTTTTGTGCCGTTTTAGTAGTTATGTTAACCGTTTGTGGTAAAACAAAAGACCCAACTTTTGTTGGGTCTTATTTTATCATCTCTCTAATTCATTGGAATCAAATTCAAATCTATTGTTGTTACATTTGATGTGTTATTTACTGTAGTGTTGTTTGTTGTATTAACTTCTGTATTTGTAGCATTTTCAGTGGTATTTGTTGTGTTCTCTACTGTGTTTTCGACAGTATTCTCTGTTGTGTTTTCCACTGTATTTTCATTAGTATTTTCATTTCCACCTACTGGAACAATGTTTACAGTATTATCTTCAACCATTGTATTTGTGTTTTCTTCAACAATGTTTTCTAATCCTTCAAACAATGCACTGTCTATCAATGAATTTGGATCTGGTTTTTCCTCTAGTGTAGGTGCCTCTTTCTTATGAATGCTATTTGAAACAGTTCTTACAACCTCTAGAGCTTTAGTTTTGTTGATATCATCCTTGTAGAAAAATTCAAATGTGAAAATGTGATCATCGTCAGCCTTTGAAATTACTACAAATTCTTTATTTTCATCATATTTAATTAAGAATTTTAAATATGTATTTGTGTCTTCATCAATTGATGTAATTGTTTCGTCCATGCTTACACCATCTTTAGCGATTAATCTATGAAGAATTTCACTCTTTTGTTTTGAAGCATTTTCAAATGTTTGATTTGCAATTTTTATAATTAAGAATGTACTACCGTCTCCATCTTTTGGTGTAACCTTTAGATATCTATTTAAATTTGTTTTGAAACCTGTACCTGTTGATTCTTCTACTGTTGTGAAGTTTGCTTTTTCTTTATTTTCAAAAACATATCCTTCTGGAATTTCAAATTCATATCCTTCTAATGTGGCTAAGTAGTTTTTTACAGTTACTTGTTTTTCAATCATTGCTGGTACCTTTGTTGCATCTTTAGATTTTTGAATAAACAAAACTGTAAAAACAATTCCCATAATTAATAAAACTACTACAATTATTCCTAATGTTATTTGAATTCCTGTACCTTTTTTTATTTCTTCTTCTTCTTTTTTAGTTATTGTCTTTTTATTAATTTGATCACCAAACATTGGATAGCTTCCATCTTCTTCGTCTGGAATTGTTGGAATTTCTTGATCAGGTATTAATTCATTAGTATCAATTTGCTCACCATCATTACCATGAACAATAATCTTTGTTTTTCCTTGCTCATTATGGTTTGGCTGTCTCATCAAATTTGTTTTATTAACTTCTTCATTTGGTTGGTCAACTTGAGCTGGTTGCTCACCCGCAAGTCTCGCACCGCAAGATTTGCAGAATATATCCCCACTTCTTAGGGATGTACCACATTTAGGGCATTGCATTCTTCCGTACCTCTCTTCGTTTTTCTTTAGAAAATTTACACTAAATATTATAATAATAATTATTTATTTCTTCAATGTTTTTACAACAAAAAAAGAGAGGATAAAATCTCTTTTATCTTCTCTTTTGTTCCTTGCTAAACAATTATCGATTATTAATAATATAGCTCTTCGAAACATATCAAATAAAAATTTTCTTTAGTCTCTCTCTTTCGGTAATCTTACTCTTCCTATTACTTCAGATTATTACAAATCACCCTGACAATGTGATGCTATTACACCTACATTTAGCGCCTCCAATAATGCCTTGTAACAATCTTCTTAACAAGCTTCGCTCAATTACTTCTTTCTCATTTAGTTCACATTTTTGAAAGTGAAATTACACTTTCGCATTGAAGCTTAGTAAACAATACTAAAACAAACTAAATAGGAATCTTCACTTGTCTTTTGTTTCTCTAAACACCTAACTAAAAATGATCAATTTTTATATTAGTTCATCATTAATTCTCTTTAAGTGTTTATTTTGTCTTTGGTATATTACTACTAATATATTGATATATATATTAACACTTCTTACACTTTTAAGAGTTTTATTATCTTTCCGCTTGCAAAATCTACTTTTTAAATCGGTATTTAGTACCTTAACTATCTCGACTACAACTAAGTTGCATCTATAAGGGGCTATCCTACAGAATCGCAACTCTTGTAAGTTACGAGCTCTACTCCACTTTATAGACTTTAACAGTCCGATAACAATTACTTTATTTGTGTAAAAAGAGAGTAATCCTCTTTATACTATAATGATAATTGAACTCCTTTATAAAAGTCAAAAACAATTATATTAATATTTTGTAACATTTCAAAACTTCATTTGAGGTCGTGAGTTTACAATTTTTCATATTATGGCTATAATTAACTTGATTTTTAAAGAAACAAGGAGTGTTTTATGGAAAATCTAAAATATAATCAAAGAAACATTTCAGGCTTTGTTTATGATTACAATACCGCCAATCGTGCAGTTTGCCCTATTTCTACAGTACTTGAGATTTTCAAAACTGCTGTATCACAAGGTATGAAAAACTATATGTTTATGTTTGCTTATAAAGGTAATCTATTCACAACCTGGTATGAGTATAAACAAAATGGCATTTGCTATTTCTATTTGTTGTTGCCAAACGGAACACAAGAAAAGTTCAACGACTTTACTTCTTTTGCACAATACAATGTAATTCAAGCTATTAATAGTCCTGTTACTATATTGAAAGAAATGATTGCAACAACTCTATCTACTTATGAAGAGGTTCCTATAGAATCAAATCCAATGCTAACAAACTATGTTGTTGGTAAGGATGATCCTCAATTTAGAACAAACGTAAACGAAAATATTGAGAGAATGTTTACTGCTAAAAAGCAAAAAGTAAAATCTCAAGATAAAAAAGGTTTACCTGTGTGGGGCAAATGTATATTGTTCATAGTTCTATTTGTTGGAACTGCATTTATAGTTGGCGTTATAGAAGCTGCACTTGGAATTTTATAATAAAACAAAATAAAGAAGGGAATTAATTCCCTTCTTTTTATTTTTTAAATAATCCTTTAATTTTATCAATAAACTTTGTGAAAAAGTTTTCTTTCTTTTCAACCATTTGTTGATTGTTACTTACTGTTTGTGCGTTGTTTATATCTTTGTTCTCTGGAATGACAATCTTCTCATCGTTATCTATTGTAACATCAACCATTGAATTGACTTCATACGTCTTATCATTTACTATTGCCCGAGTTTCTTTTGGCTTAGGAATAACTACAACATCTGAATAGATTGGAGCAACGATATCTGCTGATTTGATTGTATGAACAATCTCAGTTGTTTCTGCACGTCTTTTTTTATACATATGATTATTGATCTGAATTAAATCATCTGCCTCCTCTGGCGCGCAACAATAAGTTAAGTAAATTCTTGCTAACGCAAGTCTAGTCTCTGTACTTATCTTTTGTTCTGCATATGGAATTCTTGAATCATATTGAAATCTATATGAGCTGTCACTTCTTTCTTTAATCATCTTGATAACTTTTTCAGGTATTCTCTTAAGTATTTCTTTATCTAAATGCTTAATTACTTCTAGAAGTTCAGTCGCACAGTTTCTGCTAAGAACTACTGTCATTCGTATCTCTCCTTTTTATCTTTCTTCTGTTGTTTTTTCTTCTCCTGATATTTCTAATTCTGTAATTCTAGTTAATTTTTCAGGATCAAATTTTCCTTTTTTCATATCGTTTTCTATATCTGCAGCTGTAATAACTCCCGCTTCTCTTTTGTTTTTTAGATTATCAACAGCTTGTCTTACAACTTCTTGATTTGTATATTCTCTTTCTTGTAATGTAAATTCTTTCTTAATTGTTAGGCATTCAATTTCTATATCTTGCATGTTTCTAAAAATGAATAATCTCTCTTTTTTGATTGCATCTTTTTCTTCTTGGCTTGCATTTCTCAAATCAGGATATAAAACTTCAATATAATCATCTGCCTTTACCGCTTTGAAGGCCATTTCAAAAGCTTTTTCTTCTGAAACAGACTGATCTTCTGTCGCTGAATTGATGTATTTTAGCATGTCTTCGAAGTTATTATAGATTACATTTTTATCATCATTATGAAGTTCTTCTTCTGACTTTTTATAAGTCTTTGCGTAGTCTTCATAAAGTTTCATCAAATCGTTTATCTTATATTCTTTCATTTTTATCTCCACGTAAAATAATTCATTTTTATTTTAACATAGCACATTTTGTTTTTCAATTTTTTATTGATTATTTTGGTAGTACATACCTTGTTTTAAATTTTGTTTTTTCATTGTATTGTTTAATGTATTCATAACTTTCTTTTTATGTAATTGCCACTCTGGCGAAACAAAACTTTCCTTTGGTGGATCACCTGTATATCTATGTATTACAAGTGTTTCGTTAATATGTGTAATTACATATATAAGTTGTTCCATATAATCTTCAAAACTTATCGGACTAAATTCTTTGTTAAGAAACATTTCATTTAACTTTGTATTCTTCACAATATAAGTTGAGTGAATTTTAATTCCTTGAATATCAAATTGATTTATAAAGTTAACTGTTTCTTTTACATCATCAAAAGTTTCATTTGGAAGTCCTAACATGATGTGAACAATTACATCGATGTTATACTTTCTCAACAGTTTAACTGCTTCTGCAAAAACATTTTTGTTATATCCTCTATTAATCAATTTTGCTGTGTTATCATTCGCAGTTTGTAACCCAAGTTCTACACTAACATAATACTTATCTGCATATGTTTTAATCAGTTTTACTTTTTCTTCATCAATACAATCTGGTCTTGTTGCAATATCTAAGCCGACAATTCTTTCATCGCACAATGCCTCATCGTATTTTTTCTTCAAGTTATCAACTGTGTCATAAGTGTTTGTAAAGTTTTGAAAATATACAATAAATTTTTCAGCTTTGTGTGCTTGATCATCTTTATAGTTTAATCCGTCTAAAACTTGTTCTCTTATACTTTGCTTTTTAGAAATTAGATCTCCGCTTCCGCGCTCACTACAAAAAATGCATCCACCAACGCCACATGTTCCATCTCTATTTGGACATGTGAAACCGCCGTCGACGCATATTTTTAGAACACGTTCACCAAACTTGTTCTTATAATATTCATTTACATAGTTATAGTTTTGTTCCATGTAATTCCTTATTCAAAATGATTTGGTGCATTCTTTGGAAGAACTCTATATGTATTGTTTTGCACTGGTTGTTGTGGTTGTTGATATTGTGGTGCTTGGCCTGGTTGTTGATAATATTGTTGGCCTTGCATTTGTTGATATTGTTGTTGCATTTGTTTTTTCTTTTTGTTTTCTCTATATAAACCGTATATAACTGATGCTATCGGTATAGAAATAAGCATTCCTGGAATTCCGAAGAACCAACCAGCAACAGTACTTACTGCAAACACCATAACGCCTGGTATTCCTAAATAGTTTCCAATGATCTTAGGATAAATTAAAACACCATAAACCAGTTGTAAAATTGTTTCCATTATCATAAATTTCATCGCATCGCCATTTGAGAATATTAATAAGAAAACAGTACATAAACCTGTTCCTATCATTCCTCCAACAGCAGGAATAAATGAAAATATCGCCATTATAAATGGAAGTAACCAAGCAAATGGAATGTTTAATATTATCATTAAAACAGCGGTAATAACCCCTAACACTAGTGAGCTTATTAATTGTCCTAATAAGAATTTTCCAGCAGTTACAACTGTCTTACCAGCTATTTGCGCTGTCTTCTTTCCTATTTGTTTCGCTCTTTCTGCTCCTGTAGGGGCTTGCCTTATTTCATTTGAATTAGTATTTATAGTTTGATTGTCCATACTCATCCTTCAAAAAATATTTGGCCATATTATACCGCATTTTTGCCTATTTTTCTATCTTCTTATTCTATTTGGCATATTTTCATCAATATAGTCCTCTAATTCTTCTTTCCAATTAGCTTCTGAATCTCCCATTACACACTCTTCAAAACATCCAATTGCCTTAAATAATTGCTTTGTTCCTGCTCTGCCTTTCTTGAAATTTGCAATGTTGTCTTTTCTAATACCAATATTAGATCCAGCAGCATACGAATCAATATCTGCGCCAACATACACAAACTCATAATCTTTGTGAATTTGAATTAGTTTTTTGATATCTTCGTTCTTATACTCCTTTGAAGCATTCTCATATCCGTCAGTTATTATAATGAATATAACTTTATCCGTGTCTTTTGCTTCGAAGCTGTGAATTGTATTTCCTAATGCATCATATAAAGCTGTGCAACCTTCCACATAATACTCCTTATTTGTTAATGGTTTTACTTTAGAAACATTAACCCTATCGTGCAACATTGTGTACTTGTCGCTGAATAGAACTGTTGTGATGTTTGTTTCATACTTGTTTTTCTTTTCTTTTTCTAAGTATTCATTAAAACTACTTATTGTGTTTTCTACTTGTCCTGCCATTGATCCGCTTTTGTCTAGTATAAATACTACGTCTAATTTTTCTTCTTTTTTAACATTTTTAACTTTTTTCATCTTTTTATCTCCTTTTCTGGTATAATAATAGCGTGAATTCAAACCCGAATGGTCGCTAGAAAGGAGACATTTATGAACGCTAAATTACAGGCATACTTAGATAAATATTTGAAACAACCTCGTATGGGCGCTGTTTCTTTTAAACGTGCCAAAAGATCAATTACTTCAGAATGCAGTTCTATTGATAAGAATTTAATGGATTATGAATGCTTTGATATGGCAGCGTGCGCACCAAGCATCGATGCATTTATCGATAAAAACAAAGATGTTTCTTTTCAGACTAAGCTATTCAAATTAATAGATGACAAAAATCTTAAGGATTCCGACGTATATAATAAGGTTAATATTGATAGAAGATTATTTAGTAAAATAAGAAATGAAGATTATCACCCTTCAAAAGAAACAGTTATACTATTAGGTTTATCCCTAGAATTAACTGAGCAAGAAATCGAGGATTTATTGAAAAGTGCCTCGTATTCATTGCCAATGAACACAACTTATGACTTAATCATTAGATTTTGCTTTAAAGAGCATATTTATGACATAAACCAAGTTAATGAATTCTTGTATGATTACAAATGCAAGACACTAAACTAATAGATATTTTTAGCCCTTGAATTATATAGAAATAGCAAAATTTCCTTACGCAAGCTTGAATTTGCTAATTATTGGAAATTTTTGCTGTTTTTATTGATTTTAGGGCCTTTTTTTGGTATAATAAAAGTGTATTATAATGATTAATAATTTATGAGTTATAAAAATTTATTTATGATTTATATTTTATATAAATATAGGAGGATAATATGAGCGTTGTTTCAGATTTCCAAAAAGAATTTAAATTATTTGGTAGCTACGATAAATCTACTGAAACTTATACTGACGGAGCTGCTTTCAAATTCAGCGAGGCTTGTAAAAAAGCAAAAGTAGACGTTGATGAAATCTTAGCAGATTTGATTATCACATCTAAACCAGAGGCAGACAGAACAGATGCTGAAGTTGAGAAAAATACTAGAATAGAAGCTATTTTAGTAAGAAACTTTAAACCATCAAGTGGTCCTGCTTTCAAAAAAGGTGATAGTAGAGCTGATAAATTAGCTTGGGTTAAAAAACATCTTACCATGGCACAAAAAATTGCCGTTTTATCAGAAGTTCAAGCTTTGGAAAGTATTGTTGACGGAACAAATCCATATCCAGATGATGTATTTAAAGCTAGAAAACAAAGATCTGATGCAAAAAAAGATTGCATAACAAATGGTAAAAAACTAAAAGAAAGATACGAAAATTTCTTAGCTAGATTAAAGGAAAGAATCGAGCAAGATGAAGCTAGTATTTCTGCAAAAAATAAAGAAATTACAGACTTAGCAAGAGGTGTTGCTGGAAAAGAAGTAGAAGCAAAAGTTACAGACGAAGCTAGACAAAGAATCAAAGATTTACAAGCCCAAATTGAAGTTATTAAAAAAGAATTAAACTCTTTAAGAACTTTATATGGTAAAGCTTATGCTCAATTAGATGCTTTCGAAGCTTCTATAGATCAATCTTTACGCGATAATAAAATTTTCGAAAAAGACGAAGCTAAAAAAGAAGATAGTACTGAAAGTAAAGAATCAGGACCTTCTGTTAAATCTCCATACTCTTCTTTATCTGATCGTGGTAAACAAGCTGCAGATAGCCAAGAAGCAAAAGATTTATATCAAAGCTTTGCAGCTGCTGATACTTATAATAAATTCTTAATGCTTACCGGTTTAGATTCTCACAACATGTTAGAAATCGCTAGAAACTTATCTAATGTTGGAGACAGAAAAGATTTACAAGAATATTGTGAAAAAATGATTGACTCTGGATTAATCGAGTTCGATAAAACTGGATTCCTAGCAGGATTTAAAGTTACTGTAGGAGGACAAAAATTCGAGTTTGATGCAATATCAAAATCTACTTTAAAAAATGGTTTGTCAGATGCTCAAATTAATAGAATTAAATCTTTCTACGAAAGAATTCATACTCTTAAATTACAAGATTTGTCTGTACAAGATTTAGCAAAGATTCAAAACTACTCAAATGCTTTATTAGTATCAACAACATTACAAGAAGCTAAATGGGGAATGGGTAAACAAATCACAAAAGGCTTCTTAAAATTAGCCGGACGTAAAAAAGACCCTAGCTACGATTTAGCAACTGATGTTGCATCTTTCTTAAGACCTTTAAATGAAAGAAAAGATAAAATATTCAAAGATATTAATAAAGAAGTTGATAAAGGTATCGATTCTGCAGATCATATGAAATATGGTCCAAGTACAGCAGTACAACGTGGACAACGTAAATTCAACGTTCGTACATTTAATGAAAGATAATATTTACAAATTTAAATTATTGTTTTATAATAATCAAAACTTATCTTGAGTGGATGAGAGAATCGGCTCTATGACTCCACAGCAACCTATTAAGTTAGGTGCTAATACCGACAAAGCAAAGGCTTTGGATGATAAATTTTACTAACATTAAAGTTTAAACTCCTCGCTTTTGCGAGGAGTTTTTGTTTTAAGTTTAGCTCCTCGGAAAGGAAGAAAAATATGAACAGATTATTTACAAGCGAAAGCGTTACAGAAGGACATCCAGATAAACTATGTGATTATATTTCAGATAGCGTATTGGATGCATGCTTAATTCAAGACCCAACTTCAAGAGTTGCATGTGAAGTTGTGGCTGGAAAGGGAAAAATCTTTATCACAGGCGAAATTACAACAAGAGCTAAGATTGATATTGAACAAATCGCAAGAAACACAATTAAAGAAATTGGATATGATGACCCTAAGACCGGAATTGATTATAGAACTTGCGAAATTCTAGTAAATATCTCTCAACAATCCCCAGATATCGCACAAGGTGTGGATAACAGTTTCGATAAAAAGAAACTAGGTGCCGGTGATCAAGGATTAATGTTTGGATATGCAACAGATGAAACAGACAACTATTTGCCTATTACAATTTACTATGCACACAGACTTGCAGCAAGACTTGCTGAAGTTAGAAAAAATGGTGAAATTCCGTTCTTAAAACCAGACGGAAAAGTTCAAGTAACATTTAGATTTACTAGCGATGGTACACCGCTTGATGTAGATACTATTTTAATATCTACACAACATGTTGACGGAATCGATTTAGAAGACCTAAAACAAGACGTTTTAAACAAAGTAGTAAAAGTAGTTATCCCTGAAAAATATTTGTCTGATTTTAAATTCTTATTCAATCCAACAGGTAAATTTGTTATTGGTGGACCTTTAGGCGATAGTGGATTAACAGGAAGAAAAATTATCGTTGATACTTATGGTGGAGTTGCACATCATGGTGGTGGAGCATTCTCTGGCAAGGATCCAACAAAAGTTGATAGATCAGCTTCTTACATGGCTAGATACATCGCTAAAAATTTAGTTGCTAATGGCTATGCTAAGAAATGCGAAATTCAAATTGCATATGGTATTGGAATTGCAGAGCCAATTTCAATTGCTGTTAATACATTTGGAACTTCTAAATATAGCGAAGAATTCCTAATTGATTTAATTCAAACAACATTTGATTTAACACCTTCAGGAATTATCGAAACATTAGATTTACAAAGACCTATTTATAAGAAGACTACCAACTATGGTCACTTTGGTAAAGACTATTTACCTTGGGAACAAATTATTAAAATTTAGTATTAGACAAAAAAAGGATCGGAATCTCCGATCCTTTTTATTATTTATTCCTCAGTTTCAACTTTTCCTTGAATTTTATGTTTTGCTTTAAAAATAAACTTGATTAAAATATTTAGAGCAACAAATATAATTGCTGTTGTAACCATTGTAAATGCTACGTTTGGCCACAATTCATAAAGTGCCTTCAAGTCGAATATTTCTTTCCCGATTGTTACCTCTGCTACAAATCCTAATGTCATGATTATTGCGACAGCCAATCTATAGATTGAGAATGGGAAACAAATCTTTCTATTCTTTTCTTCAGCCTCAACTCTTCTTTCAAATCTTGTTTTGTATGCAAGTTGATATAGAAGCATCAAACCTGTTGTTGCAACACCTACTATACATAGTGTTGAATAGTCAATTTGTGAAATGTCATGTATGTCTGCAAATATTGTTAACATCACTATTTCAAGAACTACTGTAAGCCCTGTTGGTAATGACTTCTTAATAATATTCTTTAAGAAACTTCCTTTAATTCTTTCTTTGTTTAACTCTAGAGCTAATAAGAAAGATGGAATTCCAATACATACTAAATTGATAACACCCATTTGTATTGGCATAAATGGATAAGATCTTGTTGCAAATAAAAATACGATTGCTAGTATTGTTGAGAAGATTGTTTTTGTTAAGAACAATGATGCTGAACGTTGGACGTTATTTATTGATTGTCTTCCCTCTTGTACTATTTTAGGCATTGATGCAAAGTTTGAATCCGTTAAAACAATCTCTGAAATATTCTTTGTTGCATCACTTCCGTTTGCCATAGCAATTGAACAATCTGATTCTTTTAATGCTAATACGTCGTTTACACCATCACCTGTCATTGCTGTTGTATGTCCATTAGCTTTTAATGCCATAATCAATTCTTTCTTTTGAGCTGGTGTAACTCTTCCGAAAATTGTGTATTTTTCAACTACTTCTTTTAAGTCTTCGCTTTCTTTTAATGTAGTCATATCAATGTATTTATCATAATTATCTACATCACACGCCTTCGCAATTTTAGAAACAGTGATTGGATTATCTCCAGAAATAATTTTGATATTCACTTTTTGATCTTTAAAATAATTGATTGTGGCTTTTGCTTCTTTTCTTATAATGTCTGAAATCAAAACCATAGCAATTGGTTCACCATTTTCAGTTAATGTCATTACTCTATAGTCTTCTGAATATTTATCTAATGATTCTCTTAATGTTGTTCCGTCTGTTAATCTTACTGATTTTATTTTTTCTTCATTTAGTATGAATTCGCTTGCGCCTAATTTATAATTGCCTTCTTCAAACTTAACTCCTGAATATTTATTCTTAGATGAAAATGGAGTTTTTGAAACAACCAACATCTTTTCTTTTACGGATCCTGCAAACTCTCTAACTGCATTAGCTGTAGTGTTGTCATCATCTAATGCTTTCATCATGTTTGCTAGGATGTTATTTACATTTCTTTCATCATGTTTTGTTTCATCAATTGGAATAACTTTATTAACTTTCATTTTTCCAATTGTAAGAGTTCCGGTTTTATCAAAACAAATTGTATCAACTCTAGCTAATGTTTCAATACAATAAATTTGTTGAACCATTACATTCTTTCTTGCAAGACGTATACTTGCTAAAGCTAGAACACTTGATGTTAATAGCATTAATCCTTCTGGTA
This sequence comes from uncultured Clostridia bacterium, assembly GCA_946410665.1. Lineage (GTDB taxonomy): Bacteria > Bacillota > Clostridia > TANB77 > CAG-508 > CAG-793. Next base: position 27,028 of record CAMKBC010000007.1, read on the forward strand.
TCATTCCTAGAATTGCTGCTATTGAGTTAACTACTGACATTTGAGTTGTGTTGTCTGGAATGTTAATTTGTTTGATGTATAAAACGATTCCAAGTGGAATAATAATTAAAGTCATAACTCTAATAATTCCACGTAATGTTTTCATTATCTCAGAGTTTGTTTTCTTGATGTATTTTGTTCCTTCATAAATTTGTGTTGTGTAATTATCTTTACCAACATGCTCAACTCTTGCAGTTGCTCTACCGCTGACGATAAAGCTTCCTGATAAAAGCATGTCGCCTTTCTTTTTGTAAATTGTATCTGATTCACCTGTGATGAATGATTCGTTTACTTCAACTTCGCCTTCTTCGATAATACTGTCAACGCAAATTTGATTTCCTGATGAATACATTATTACATCATCTAAAACAATTTCATTGATTGGAATATCAATTTCTTTACCGCTTCTCATTACTGTACTTTTTGTTTGAGTTAAAATAGAAAGTTTATCAATTTCTTTCTTTGCCATTAACTCTTGAACAGTACTAATAGCTGTGTTACATATTGCTATCAATAAGAAGAAAAGGTTCTTATAAGAACCTACTGCTATAATAAATATTCCTAATACTAAGTTCACTAGGTTAAATAAAGTGCACGTATTCTCTTTCAAGATTTGTGGAACTGATTTTGTTTTTCTTGATGCTTCTTTGTTAAAATATCCCTCACTAAATCTCTCTTGTACCTGCACTTCATCTAACCCAAAATTTAATTCTGGTTTATATCTTTTCATTTTGTTTTATTTTTATCTTCCTTTTTCAATTGTTGATCCAAAGATAGCGTATGCAACATCTCCAAGAACTGGAATTGATGGATCTGCTTCATCTTGAGCTACTTTGATTATTCCCCATACAGCTAATACAAATACTGCGCATGAAACAACTGCTGCAATAACAATTCCTAAGAATGGGATTATTCCTAAAATTCCTGCTGCTATTCCTACAACCCATAAACATATAGCTTGTGCGTAATGGAATCTTGCGTGTTTTCCCGAATCATCCATGCATAAAAATACAATTGCACAAATAACAATAATATATCCTAAGATTGCTTTTATTTTATCTTCAGCAATTACTTGGTAGTTATATTTTCCTGGAGTGTATTTTTGCTTAGGTTGTTGATAGTATTGTTGCTGATATTGTTGATTTTGTTGTGCGTTTTGAGCTGCTTGTTGATAATTTGTTTGTGTGTTTTGTGCTGATGTTTGAGTTGTTGTTTCTGATGTCGTTTCAGCTTTTGTTGTCTTCTTTGTTGTTGTTTTTTTCTTTGCTTCTGCCATTGTTTTCTCCTCTTTTCTGTTTTATTATCTTTCTGAATCTTCTCTTAATTGTGTTACTTTTGCTCTTTTTTTAGTTGGTGTTTCGCTATATAAACAAGAGATAACATTTTTAATTCTGCTTATAATCTTTTCTTGATTTTCCTTGTTTACACTTTCTCTCATGTATATCTTTGCATCTTTTTTATTCTTGCCAAAGATCTTTCTAAGATTTGCAATTTCTCTTTTTAATTCTTCGTTTCTTTCTTGTAATTTTTCTGTTTCTTTTCTATATGGTTTAAAGAATTTTTCTTGTTTGCTAACCTTTATTAACGAGTTTTCTGAGAATTCTCTTTCTAGTTGCTTTTGTGATTTTTCTTCACTATCTTTTTCTTCTTCGCTATCTATTTCTTCACCAAGTTCATATCTCTTGCGTTGTTCTTCTTGTTGTTTTGCTTTTTCTTGCTTAGCTTGTCTTATTAACTTTCTGCAAGATTCTGATTTAGATAGTTCATCAATTAAATTTGCAATTCCTTGTGTATAGTATTTATCTGGGATTGTTGATATATAATCATACAATTTTAAAACACTTTCGCCAATGTTTCGTGCTCCTAAATCCTCGTTTCTTAAAACCTCTGCTCTTTCTGCCAACAAGTCATAATTAAGGATTTGTGCTGCTTTTAATCTATGTTTCCCCATCATCCACTCGATTGGTGAAACTTTTTCTTGTAATATTAGTTTTTGCTTTATTTTAAAGTTTTTAATCTTACTGTCTGTTATCAAATTTGTGATTTTTTCATTTAACTCTTCAAGAAATGCTGTTTTTACTCCACTAATTTGTTTTTCATATAATTCATTAATTGGTGTGATACTTTCATCGTCTTCTTGCATGCACTCTTCAATTTTTCTTGTAATTATTGATAAGTCTTCTGTTAGAGCAAACGCTTCATTTAGTTTTCTTGTTTCTTCTAGTGGAATTTTTGAAGAACCTTTGTAATCTTTGCCTAACATTTCTAATCCACTTACATTTTCAAGTATCTCATCCGATTTTGTTTTTATTAAGTCCATGCTTCCAGTTAACTCATCCATTAACCTTTTCATGTCTGCTTCATCAAATGATTGAAAGTCGCTTTTTATTCCAATATCTTTAGCAGCTTGTCTAAAAACTTTACATTTATCTACTGTGTCATAATATGGGTTTATGTATTTTTCAGAAACCTGTGAAAATATTGTTTCTATTTGTGAATGTGTTCTCTCAATTTCGCCTATATCAATGTTGCTTATTATGCTTCTTGTTGCTCTGTCGTTTACGCTTTCTTCGTTTGATTCTTTTTCTTGGGCAAGATCATCTGTAGTATTAACATCATCAAACTCTATACTATTAACTTTTTCTAAATCTTCTTTTGTTAATTCCTCTGACATGATCTCTCCTTTCGTAAAAACATTTTATTGCTGTTATTATAACACTACGTTTTTTTATAAACAACCAAAATTGCTCAAACTATTGCCTTCCAGCAATGTTTTTTAGCCTATCATATGAAACTTTATGACACACTTCGATATCTTTAAAGAAATCTGGATTTTTATATTGGTCATAAATTTTTTGAGTAAATATATCCACAAACTTCTCATTTAAAATATATTCTGCTGT
>CAMKBC010000008.1 GCA_946410665.1 uncultured Clostridia bacterium
AATTTCATTTTTCACTCCTTGTTAATAATAACAATCTAATTATACCACAACAAGGTCTTAAAAAGCCAATTTTAACAAAATAAAAGCTAGGCAATTGCCTAACTTTTATTGCTATAGCATTTTATTCTTCACATTCCTTTGTTCTTATGCCGATTCCATCAACGATCTTGTATTCTCTCTTCTCGTTTTTGTGTATCTTGTGAATTATTTCTTTCTCTAAATCGATTCCTAGGATTTCAGAGATACCTAGTAGGTAGATTGCAACATCAGCTAATTCTTCGCCTAAATCTGGCTTTTTCTTTAGCCATGCTTCGTACGCTTCTCCCACCTCTCCATAAATGTATAAGAACTCCTCTTTTGCATCAGTAACATTAAATCCTTTGTTTACTTTGTTTTGATAAACTTCCTTTTGTAACTCCTTTAAATCAACCATCGTTATTACCTCGATTCTTAGATTTCTCTATTTATTTCAAAATGATAATAGCACCATCAAATTTACATGTCAATACTTTTCTACAATTTTACTACAATTTTACTACATTTATAAAAGAATTGAATTTTACACGCTCATTTTGTATAATTCCTGTGATTTGAAATTACAAAGGAGATTTTATGGCTAGGAAACAGTCGCCCAAAAAATTAATAACACAGTTTGTAGAATTCGTTTTGCTAGTTTTAGTAACATTTGCTGTTGTTAAGCTTAAGCCCTACATTATGGCTTCTAGCGAAAACAATGTAGTAGAAGAACCTTCAGTTAATTACGCAACAAAGCTAGATTTATCACAAATACCAGCTTATACAGATAAGCCTTACGTCAAATTAAACAACAACGTTCCAGACTTCACTGATGAACTAATGAATACAAATTCTTTTGAAAAGTATAGTGAACACGATTCTCTTGGAAGATGTGGCGTTGCCTTTGCTAATATTAGTAAAGATCTAATGCCTACAAAGGAGCGTGAATCAATCGGAATGGTTAAACCTTCTGGTTGGAGAATTTCTAAATATGACTTCATCGATGGAAAATACTTGTTTAATCGTTGCCATTTGATTGGTTATCAATTAACCGGTGAAAATGCGAATGAGCAAAACTTAATTACTGGTACTCGTTATTTAAATGTCAATGGTATGCTCCCTTTTGAAAACAAAGTTGCTGACTATGTTAAATCAACAAATAACCACGTTTTATATCGTGTTACTCCTCACTTCGAAGGAAACAATCTAGTTGCATCCGGTGTTCAAATTGAAGCAAAATCAGTTGAAGACAACGGCAAAGGAATTCAATTTAATGTTTATTGTTATAATGTTCAACCACGCGTAAAGATTGATTATGCGACTGGCGAGAATTCGTTAATAGACTAAAATAAAGGTAGCTTTTTGCTACCTTTTCTTTTTATTTTATTCTTTCTAACTCAACAACAACTTCTTCTCCTGTTGTTTTGTATAAATGAACTTGAATATTATCTGTTGCATCAAATCTGGTTAGAGTAAATGTATTATAGTATTTCACAATCCCATCACTATCTACTGAAATTGATCCATCTCCATCATTTCTTCCTTGCTTATAGTATTCTTTTCCATCGCTTGTTGTAACTCTACTCTTTTCGCTATGAGTTATTCCATCGCAATTACTTAAATAAATCTTAAAAGCTGTATTTGATATTGCTGCTGATTCAAACTTCCAATTCTCATCTGATATTGATTTTAATTTATATCTAATCAATTCACTCTGCATTTTTTCTGGCACATCTAACATTTCTTTTCTTCCATCAAAATCAATATACAATTTTTTTGAAACCGGAATTTCTTGTCCTGCGGCTGTGTAATAGATTTTTCCGTTTTCTTCATATCTACCATGTCCAGTTGTTAAATTACTAAACACAACTTCATCTTTTTCATTCTTTATTTTTAAGTATTCTTTTCCTTTTTCGCCTATTTCTACTCTATCATACTTTTGTCGAATATCATCTTCTGTTAATCCTAATTTATCTTCTTTAAAAGTGATGTAAAAATTGTAATTATCAATTAAAAACGAATCCACAATTGAGTCTTCTTTTGCATATACTACATATCCATTGTTAACCGCTTCTTGACTTCCTTCGCTACTATTAGGGCCAAATTTATTAATAATTAAACTAGTTGCAAATACTAATCCACCCATTGTAAGCGCTACACCTGTTATTGTCGCCATACGTTTAAATATGTTTATTCTCTTCTTTTCCATAACTATATCCTCCTTCATTATTTCTGATATAGCTATTTTTGTTTTTACTTTTTCATAAATCTTACTACTATCCATTTTTCTGAATCTCCTTTTTAATTTTCTTTCTTATTCTGTATAACCTTTGCTTTGCACTGTCTTCTGATATGTCATATTTTTTAGCTATATCTTTTATCGATTTAGAATAATAATAAAAATCCAAGAATATTCCTTTGTCTATCTTTTTCATTGAACCAACTTTTCTCTCAATACTCTTTATCTTGTCATGGTTTTCATTCGCAAAACAAAAGTCATCCGAGAAATTTAAGTCGTTTTCATAATTATCTATATTCTCATATTTGATCCTATTCTTAGCAAAATATACTTTGACTACGTTTCTTGTTATACCTGCTAAATATGGACTCAACCTCTTATCTGTATCAAGTTTTTGCTTGTTCTTCCACAATACAAAGAAGACATCTGACATGATTTCTTCTTTATCAACTTCCCTTATAAATCCTTTAGCCATGTTATCAATAATTTTAGAAACATACGCAGAGTAGTCTTGTATTATTCTTTCTAAATCTAATTCATTGTTTTTTATATAATCTTTAATCGTATTATTTTCTTTCAATTTAGATCTAAACTCCTTTTTGATTTAAGATACCTTACACTTATATATTAATTTTAAAACAGAAAAAGTAACACTTTTTAGCAAATAAAAAACTCAATGATATAAATCATTGAGTTTTCATTTTCCTTTAATTATAGAACTTGTCCTGCTTCTCCAAATTCTTTTTCTAATCTTTCATCTCTTTTAGCAAGTTTTTGAGTGTCTATTTTAATTCCTTTTCTTATATTTGGTGCTACTTTATCTAAAGTTTCATCCAAGTAACTTCCTAGTAAGTATTTCTTTGCTGATTCCATTACTTCTGCAGCATAGTCTTTATTTTCGATAACATCGTTTGTTATTTTTCCATAACCGCCCATAGCACCATAAATAAATCTATTACTTGCAAAGTTTTCATTCTTAGAAATTGCTACTGATTCTGTGTTGTTTTCATTTCTTTTAAATTCAAATTCATAATCAGATGCTAAAAATCTTAGAAAATCAGTTGATGTCATACCTTCGATTTCAATATGTTGCAAATCTTCTTTTGGTAATGTATCTAAATATGCAGCTATTAAACCAAAAAGATATCCGCGAATAGTTGCTACAGTTGCAACACGACGTTTTTTTACTATGCTGTCTGATTCAGGAGTTCTCATTGAAGTTGTTGCTGCTTGTATGTCGTCTAATTTTAATTGGTGTTCCATCTTTGCATTTAATTCTTTCAAAGCTTCCAACATTGCAGTATTTCTTTTATCATTAAATTCTTCGCTATACTCTGCCACTTTTTGAGGTTTACTCTTTACTTTAGCTTTTTTAGGCTCTAGTTTTTGAGGTTTTGTTTCTTTCTTTTCGGATTTTATTTCTTTAACCGGCACCTCTGGTTTTACTTCTACTTTAGGCTCTTCAACCACTTCTATTTTTTCTTCTGCCTTTGGCTCTTCTACCTTTGGTTCTTCAACTATTTCTAATTTTTCCTCTGCCTTAGGCTCTTCAACTATTTCTAATTTTTCTTCTTCCTTAGGCTCTTCAACTATTTCTAATTTTTCTTCCGCCTTAGGTTCTTCAACAATTTCTATTTTTTCTTCCGCCCTTGGCTCTTCTATTTCAATTTCAGGTTCAGCCTTAAGTTCAACTATAGGTTCCATAGCAACTGCTACTGCGGCTTGTTCTGGAACTTCTTTATATTCTTCTTTAACAACTAACTCTTCTACTTTTTGTTGTTCAACAATTTCTAATTTCTCTACCTTAGGACCTACGAAAACTTCTACTTGTGGATTAGTTTGAATCTCTAGATGTTCTATCTCTTTTGGTGTTATTCTTTCTCTTGTTTTTTCTTTCCTTTTAAGTTTCTTTTCTTGTTCCCTTACTTTTGCTTCTCTTTTTTGTAATTCAGTTCTTCTTTTAGCTAACTCACTTTCTTTTCTAGCAAGTTCATTCTCTCTTTGTTTAAGTGCCGCTTCTCTTTGTTCAAGCGCAGCTCTTTCTTTATCAAGTTTATCACTCATTGTTTCTATCTCTTGTACAGCTTCTTCCCAGCCTGTTCCAAACAATCTTGCAAATAGTCCTGGTTTTTTAGGCATATTATTTTCCATGAACCTTTACTCCTTCACTTAATAAAATATTTTCTTCACTAATTATTTGATCTTATTCTCATATTTTTTTATTAGTTCTAAAGTTTTCTCTATTTCTTTACAAATTTCTTCATATTGTTTTTCTTTTTTATTCTCTTCCATAACACTTCACCTTTCAGTTTTTTGTGTACTGCTGATTTTATCAAGTTTTGGAGCAAAAATCAACAATTATGTTAACTTTTATTATTTTTTCTATCCCTTTTCACAAAATAAAAAGAGGCTTATTCGCCTCTTCCTTCATCTAGAAAATAATTGTTCTTCTTAAATGGAGCTTTCATGAATCTTCCGAATGCTCTTTTCTTTGTTAGCCATGTTAGCTTAACATCATTCTTTGTATTCTTTTCTATCTTCTTTACCATAAACTCTGCAATTGTTTCTGGTCTGTCACCTAAAATATTGTACACCATTTTTACTTTATCACTTAGTTCGAATTCTTTTTTGTCCCCTAGTGAGTGGTTGATAAAGTTTGTAATCATTATTCCCGGTGTAATCTTTCCAACTTGTATATTCAATTTCTTTTCATCTACCTCAAAAGCAAGTGCCTCTGTAAAGTATGTTACGGCACGTTTGGCTGTTCCATAAATTGAAAGTCCAAATTGTTTTGCATCGTCCGAACCAAATCCTTCAACGTTGTAAATTTGTCCGGAGTTTTGCTTTTCCATTTGTTTCATAACTAGATTAGAACAATTAATTGTTCCTTTTAGATCAATATCTATTAATCTAGCAATATCTGCAATTTCTAATTCCCATATTGGTAGCATTTCTTGATTAACACCAGCGTTGTTAATCCAAATATCTATACTTCCTAATTTTTCAATTACATCATCAATTAAAACATTTACTTCATCTGAATTTGTGATATCGCATTTGTATGTCAAAACTTTATTTTCATCTTGAACGTTAGTCTTTTCAATCTCTTGTTTTGATTGTTTAAGTGCTTCCTCGTTCATATCAATCATAACCACATTGTAGCCATCTTGATAAAACAATTTTAGCATTGCATATCCAAATCCTCTTGCACTTCCTGTTATTACAACATTCTTCATATGTGCCTCCTAAATTTTTCTTTTGATTTATTTTTGATGTACATCGATTTGTGTAAATGGTACTGGAATATCATATTTTTCAAATTGAGTTAGGATTGTTCTTAGTGCATCACGTCTAACTTGTAATTTATTCTTAGGTTCACAAGTTACATTTATAAAATAGTTTGCCATTGATGTTGTGATTTCATTTACAGCTAAGTATTTGCAGTTGATAACATCATCGTTTGTCTTTACTTCATCAACAATGGTTTGAATTACCTTTTCCGCTTTTTCTACACTAACTGTGTATGAAATTGGAACATTGATATAAATCTCTTTTGAAACTTTTTCTATCTCTTCTATCTTTCTATTTGCGATTGAAACAATGTTTTGATTCTTTAGCAATTTTATTTTGGTCGTTTTTAAACCAATTACGATTACTTCACCTTCTTGCCCGTTGTAGTTAACAACATCTCCTACTGCGAAGTATCCATCAGATAAAATACTGCTTCCTCTGATTATATCTTTTAACCAATCTTGTATCGCTAAGCCAACGATAACGCTTACAATTCCAAGTCCTGCGAATACTGATGAAATATCAACTCCGTTGACTTGAAGAAGTAACAATACAACTCCAATAAAGAAAACATATCTCAAAGTGCTTTTGAATAATCTAAAATATGTATTTCCTCTTTTGCTTTCTTTCTCTGAATCTTTATATCCTTTTTCTATCTTTTTTAACACTAGCAAAATAACTTTATAAATCGCTAAACATATTATAACTGCAATAATTGAGTTAAATATTCTAGCATTCATTTCATTTGCAAAAAACTTTTTTATATTCTCAATAATTTCGTTCATCTTTTGTCCCTTTCATTTGATTCAAAAATATTATAGCATTATAATTTTTTCTTTTCAAAAAGAAAAAGGAGAGAAAAATATTTCTCTCCCTTTAACTCTCCATTGTATTCCTTTTTACTACTGAAGAATCACTTGAGAAGCTTAATAGCTGCTTCCAGAACTTCAACGATTGTCATCGATGTCGTATCAATATAGTAATTCTTAGACTCCCTGAGGAACTGCAATTCAGGTTCGTTTCCTGACACAATTGCATCATACAGTATCTTAGTGTTAACTGTCTGACGCGCAAAGTATTCAGGATACTCGTACCGATCTTTGCCTTCGTCCTCCTTGATACGTTCCCATGCGACTTCAGGGTTAGCATTCAGATGAATATAAACATCGAACTTTGCCAAACGCTCAGGCTTCTGAACATCATAGATTGTCTTAAAGTCCTTTCTGGATCTTGTTACACCATGGGCGTACTGATCCATCGGTCCTCTCTGACAAATAAAATAATCTACTCTACCCTTAAGCTGACGCATATAGTTACTAAGCAATCCATCACAGAAGCTAAACAACAGCTCTTCTGTATAAGGATCTTCGTAACCATCCTGACTAATAGCATTGTTCAACAAGTGAACAATATGCTTGTCACACGGTGATTTGGCGGTCATAACCACATACCCCTGTTCTGCATAAAACTGTGCAAGTCCATCTCTTAACGAGGTTTTTCCTGCGCCGTCCTGTCCAGTAACAGAAATAAACTTTGTCTCACGACATTCCGGCAAACCGTCTAACACTAACCGACCTTTGTCGATTAACTCTGGTAAAAACAATACTTTCTTCATTGGTGTAACCTCCTTATAATTATAACGTAGGTTGTTTTTACTGTTGCATGGCGTTATTATATAACATTTTGGCCGGTTGTAAAGAGTTGGCTCTAAAAAACATAAGAAAAACCTATCTGAAAAAGATAGGTTTTGTTTCTTTATATAAACTTCTTGCCCCAATTATTTATAATATCATCTGGTACAGAAAGTTTTCCTTCGCCTGTACCCATCTCAACTCCTGGGTGTGCAATTCCGTGATAATCGCTACCACCAGAAACATAAAGATTGTATTCTTTACATTTATTTAGCAAGAACTCTGTTTGCCATTCTTCAAAATTTCTGTAATAACACTCTATTCCATCAATCTTATAATTCTTTAAAATATAATCAAGAATATCCATTGAGTGTTCTCTATATTCATAGATGTGTGGTAGAAATACCATTCCACCAGCTTCTCTTACAATGTTTGCTGCTGTTTCAAAATCAGGTAAACAATCATCCATGTTTACAAAGAATTGACTGCTTGGATTAGACATATACTTTCTATAGAAAATACCTGTTGTTTTTACCGCATCTTCATCAAATAGTGAACGGTTATGCTCATCTTCCTCAATGAACTTGTGTAAATATTCTGAAACAAACATACTACCATCAAATTTCTCTATAAAATCCTCTGGAAGATTAACTCCAGCTGCAATGCATTTTTCATAAAGTCTCTTTGCTTCAATCTTGCATCTTTCTTCTTGTGATACATAAGTTTTTTCAATTAATTCTTGCATCTTATCTGTATCAATATTGTACCCTAAAATTTCAATTGGATGGCTATTAACTTTTGTATTTAGTTCAACTCCAGTTAAAATCTTTCCTGAAAATATTTTTCTAATCTCAGGATTATTTAATTCACCATATTCTAAACAAGTGTTATGATCAGTTACTGCGATTACTTTTAGATTTAGTCCTTCTGCTTTCTTTAATAAATCACAAACTTCATCAGCACCATCTGAATACTTTGTATGCATATGTAAATCAATCATCTATGCTACCTCGATTCCTTTTTTCACAAAGCCATTTTATTATACTTCATCGATTATATCAAGTTGCTTTTTCAAAAAGAAAGAGCCCCCACATTTCTGTGAGAGCTCCATCTTTAAATGGTAGCGATTACAACCTTAAATCCGGTTGTTTTACTTTCGTCTGGTACAATTTCTGCCGGTGCCCATTTAGAATTGGGTTGTCCAACTCCATGAGCTTCATCAACAGCTGCTTTCTTTTCGATTGCTTCCGCCATTGAAAAACCATTGATTTTGTCCCAACGCTTCGTAAACTCTGATCTACTCATTCTTTTTTCCTCCTTGGCAATTATGCCGCTTAAATTGTCGCCCGATGTTGCAATCGGAGTATGACCTACAAGTTACTATACTTATAATTATACCATATTTTTCGATATTTTTGTCAATTTTTTACAATAAAAAAACTCCCACATTTCTGTGGGAGAAGATAATTCTTTTTGGTTTGGCCATTTAATTAAATTGTTTGGTTTGCTTAAACACTACCCGAAACTCTCCATTTGGGAGTTCCTGAATGTACGAACTTTGCTCTTTCCATCCATATGCAGTAGCATCAGCCCGCAGTTCTTTTAGTTTTTCTTCAGCCGCTTTACGCGTCTTAACATGAAAAACTGGTGTGAATTTCAACTCCGCCATATTTTTTCCTCCTGCTCATTAGAGCTACGATAAACCTCCTAAACGGAGAACTAACAATTACATGTTAGTATTATAGCACATTCCGGAGTTTTTTTATAGTCTATTTCTCTTTTTCATCGTCATCAGACTCTTTTTCATCTGATTCATCTTCTTTAATGTACTTATCTATTCCATATGCTTTTTTCATTTTTCTTCGTTCTTCATTTTCTTTTTGTTGAAGGACTTTTGCAAACATCTTATCCATGTTTATACTCATATAACCCTCAATTGGATAACTTGTTGATTTATTAGAAATCCCACTATATACAGGCGAACCAGATTCGAATAAAACATTAATATTTCCATCAACAATATCTATGTTTTCTGCTAATGGTGGAGCTACTATTTGTCCAATCTTTTCTATTTCATTTCTATCTTGATCAACTCTATATGCTGCCAAAAACGAATCCATATATCTACCATTTGAAATAGAAAGCACTAGCAACTTTTGATTATACTTATCTATGAAACACGCCCCATTAGTGTATTGTGGAATTATAAACTCATTTACTTTTTCGAGTTTATCTTCTTTAATTTCATAACCACACAACGTTGATTGATAATCGATTATATTTTCATTCTTCCAAGTTCCAACCCATAAAGTATTATCATTGTATGTGATATATGATGGTAAATTAGCGCATGCAAAATTTTTATCATACTCTATTTCTGTTTCATTGTTTTCAATACAATTTTTTAAATTTTCATACTCTATAACAGAAACTTCATATTCTGAACTCTTTGCTATATATAGATTTTCTCCATCAGTCGTAATTCCTCCAACATGATTGTCATCTGGTAATTTTATAATAGCCTCTTCTTCATTTGTTATACTATTTAAAACAATTAACATTGCTCTATTATCATAACTTAATGATTCCAACAATTCGTGCTCTGATGAATTATTGTTTAACAAATCTATTTGTTCTCTATACTTTTCATTTCCGTTATATGCTGTGATTATTGTGTAATCATCGATGTGGCAAAGTCCCTGTGGAACAGCAATGTCAATCATATTTTGATATCCTGGAATTGTTTGTCTAAATGTTTTTAGACTATTTTCTTCAGAAAGAATTTCATAATAATCAATATATCTGTTTTTTATATTTTGAATTGTTTCGTTTTCATCTTTAAGAACATGATTATAAGGCCTACCAACACCAGCATCAACAGTGTACTCAGGTAATAATCCTGTACCTTCTGCCCCGCCAATTGATAAGCCTAAAATTGCTAAGAACGCCATTGCTCTATTGCGTATTCTTTTAAACAATTTTTCTTTTTGTTCTTTCATTTTTTATTTTTTGCCGTTCCATTCACCTAAAAATTCTTCAGCAAAATCTCGTATAAATTGAACTCTAGACTTTGCCATTTCTTTTGCTGTATTTGTATTCATTGTTTCTTCCAACTTCATTAACTTATGATAGAAGTGATGTATTGAACTTGGATCATTTTTACTTTCTGTAAAATCATAATCTTCTTTTAGTGGAATACTTGGATCATACATTGGCATTTTGTTACTTCCACCATAACTGAAACATCTTCCTATTCCAATTGCTCCACTTGCATCTAAGTTATCCGCATCTTGCACAATTAAAGTGTTTATATCTTCTACATTGTTTCCATGCCAACTATAGATTTCATGATTTTCAATTACGAAGCAAATCTTATTAACTGTTTCTTCGTCTAAATCTATGTTTGCCAAAATTTCTTTTACTTTTGGAATTGATTCTTTAGGCTCAACAAATGAACCCTTTTCATTTTGCATAATTCTGTGTATGTCATGTAAATATGCTGCTAACCCAATTACTATTTTATCTCCACCTTCTGTTTCTTGAATTTTCAAAGCTAAATTCTTAGTTCTTTCAAGATGCCAATAATCGTGGCCACTTGAATCGCCTTCAAAGAGTCTAATTACAAAAGGTTTTAATTGTTCAATATATTCTTCTACCAACATTTTCATCTCCTAAATTTTTAATGCGCTAATTATACCATGTTAATTTAATTTTACCAAACTTGTATTTATAAACCAAAAAACAGGAGAGATCAAACGATCTCTCCTGCCTCCCTTAGTCAAAACCAATCTAGGCGCCACCGAATTGTGATCTTATAGACTTTGGGATAAGCCTTGCTGAAGAAATAAAAACTTTCTTCATAACATACTCTTGAGCCTCCATGTAATGCAACTTTTCATCTTTGTTATTGTTATGTCTGTCCTAAGTACGAAAAAAAACCATCACTATATATTATGTTTGCAGCAATAATTGGAGGAGGTATTTTTCGAAACAAGGAAATCCTTGCTTCTTCATGATGTACTCAAAAGTATGTGGCTTATATGTGTGAACATGTTTCTATTTTAACACTTTTTGGTAATTATGTCAACAAAATAGCGGCAAACTCTAGTTTTACCGCTACTCTTTTATTTTTTATCTTTTTTAAATGAAAATCTATTTAATATTTTTCCTGCCGCATGAACAATCTTTGTAGAATTTTTCTTTGCCAATCCCTTTCCTAATGCCTTTCCACTAACTGTCAATGCTGCAACTAATGCTCCTACTATTGTTTGAATATCTGAAGGCCATCCAAACATTTCTGTTAATCTTATTGCAATTAAAGCTCCTAACGAACCACTAAGTACGCCACATACGTCACCAATTACGTCAGCACATATATTTGCAACAACATTTGAATTCTTTATTAATTTGATTGATGTTTTTGATCCTGTAACTTTCTTTGATGCTTTTGCGTGGAATTCATCCTCATCTGCAACTTGTACCGCAACGCCGATGATATCAAATAAAATACCAATTAAAATAATTAATATTAAAATGATTATAGCTGGTACTAAATCAAGTTTTGAAACACCATTTGTTGATATGTATGTGAATAATAATGATAGTATAAATGTTATAAAGAATGCTTTTATAAACCATGTTGAGTTTTCATTCTTTTTCTTTTCTTCTGTGTTTTTCTTACTCAGCTCATTATTGTCTGAGTCTTTGTTCTCAGTTTTATTTTTCACCGATTTCCCTTTCTAGTAAAAAATGGCGGCTGTAAACAACCGCCTTTTTATATATTTACTTGTTAAAATAAATAAAATGGTTAAAGTCTAAGTAAATTTTACGGTTTAGGTCTGGTTGAATTTCTCTGCACTCTACTTATACATTACTGTTAAGCCGTTTCCATTTAAAGAGTGTATCTACAAAAGTAGACACCAGATCGCCACTCAAATCCGTACCTTAATCCCTAGACTCTACTGCTTTATTTGTTAAAGCAAGCATTCTAGAAGTTTTCCTTAACATACTACGATTTTTATTAGTCTTTTTTGCAAATATTATTTCATGATGCGAACGCATTGGCCAAATTGTTCGCAGTAAATATCTTCAATCCCAAAATATTCACTCAAGACGGGCTACGCTATATAATTTGTGTATATAGGTTTAACTTAATTTAAGTAAGCCTCCGCGAAAGTAGGAATTACTATGTATGCCATTACATGCTATCCTAAATTCTTTACTCCACATAGTCACGCAAACCTGGCAGAAATGCGCATACTATATGAAACTTCATCGATATGCCCTTTAATGGATTTTTAGGCCCATCCTCATAAAACGTGTATGACTAGAATAATGTACCATACGCATTCAATTATACCATGTTTTTCCAAAAAAATCAAATTTTGCATATTTCATTTTTGTTAAATTATGTGGTATAATTGTGATGTTAGGAGATTAATATGGCTGAAAACCAAGATGAAATTAAAGTAAATAATGCCCTATCACTGGGCGATGAAAAAGTTTCAGAAGTGTTTCTTCGCGAAGATTTAAAGCAAGTTGCCGAAACAACTTCTTTATTTGATTCAATAAAAGATTTACAAGATTTATCTAGATCAAGAGACGAATCAAGTGAAATATCTGAGCATCCTTCTATGGTTTATACAGGAAGAAAGTATAATTTTATCTTAAAAAACAATGCTCAAGAGACATTTTTAGATATCAACCCTGTAGATAAAGATAGTGCAGAACAGCAGTATTCTGACGACCCAATTAATAACCATTACACAAAGACAATTAATAATGGTAAAAACAAAGGTTTAAAACAAGGGGATATTTCGCAAAATTCATCTCTTACTGTATGGCAAAGCGATTATAGAAAAATATTCAATAGATTGATTAAAAACTATCCACGTGAAAACATGCCACAGGTTCAAGAATTCTTTGCTAGATTTACCAACGCTTTGATGTTTGAACTTAGCAGAAACACAAAATCAGACATTAAAGCTTATGCCAGAATGAAATCACAATTTAGCTTCTTAGGAAAAAGTTTCTACAGAGCTTCTGCTCATAACAAGAAACCTATCAATGATTTATTCGGTATAAAACTTGTATTAGACTCTACAGATGATACTCTACCAGTTAGTGATCCTTTAATGCAACAAAAACTTGAAAACGACAAGAGAATAAGTCATTTCCAAGAACTTGTTGATACTTATTTGGCTGATACATCATTCGTTTCTGGTTTAAAAACTTCAGAGTATTATGAAAAATTTATAGAATTACTAGATTCTTTTGAGCATGTTATTTCTCCAAAAGCTGTTGAATATAAAGAATTTGTTTCTGAAAAGAAACAATTCTTACAAGATAAATTAACTAGACTTAACGCTTTAGGTCTAAATGATGCAAGAATGACAGAAGGTGAATTAAAGCTTGATGATGAATTCAGAATTTTCTATGACCTTAGAAAAAAATATACATCAGACTTTGCTGCGGTTTTAGCAAAATACAAAGAATTGAATAATGACTTAATCAATTATCCAATACTTTGTAACCAAGTTGATGACATATTTAAAAACTCAAAAATCCTTGGACAATTTGGTGTTAGTATAGTTAAAGAAGATTACAAAGACAATGCTAAAGGTTATCAAGCTAAGTTTATCGTTTTAGATACACCAGTTGGAAGAATGGAAATCCAACTACAAACAGACAATCAATTAAGAGAAGGTGTTACTGGATTTAACGCACATGATAAGTTTAAATCTATTCCACCTCTACCTATTATTCCTCCAAAAGGAGATAAAGATAAGTGGGCTGACTTTATTGATGCTGTTGATTTTGTAAGTCCTTTTGCATTTACTGTTGAAGAAGATAACCTTGCAACAGATGAGTTAACAATGAAAACCACTTATGACAGTAGACATTTAAGTTTGAAAAAAGTCATTCAAGTTGCAAAGGACAGTCCAATCTATCCTTTAGTTAACAAGTATTTAAGTGCTACTTATAGTCTTTTAAGTGGTGGTGCTAGACCTCAAGAGAGTTTACAAAGATCAGACGTTATTGATTACTTACATAGCGATGCACTTAAGCAATTAAAAGAACAAAAAACAACTCAATTGGTAAACGAAGCAGTTGAGCAAGCTGAACAAATTGGTGGAAGTGCTCCAACAATGCCTAGTGAAGGATCTGTTTCATCAAATGCAGTGCAAAACATTCGCAGAAGTGACGGACACGGTGATATAGATTTATAAAAAACAAAAAGAGAAGATTTTAATCTTCTCTTTTTTGATTTAACCATTTAGAGCTCGTCGTAATTTTTCTTCTGAAATTGCTTTAAAGATAATACCCGTATACACAGAATCAATATTGTATATAAGCTCAATATCTTCTTCTACTATTTCAGCCAAGCCTTCCATTCTTTCTTTTATTAAGCTTTGCGCTTCTTTTTGAAATACTGGTGCTTTGTATGCAACAAGGACCGTATCGTCTTCTTGGTACATATATATAAAACTTCCGACTCGTTTGATCATATCCATTTTGTCCTCCTTGCGTAGTCACGCCTCATGTTGTCTCATTCATATGCCTCAGAGTTTCCTAACTTGTTACCTGCAAGGATTATATCACAGATTGCGCATTACGGCAATTTGTGGCTTTGCGGTCCTATTTCATTTTTTTCAATTCGCTGATGACTTCTTCATGTACTTTTCCATTGCTTATTACTGCACCATTTATATCTTGATCATATCTTTGTTCTTCGCCAAATATATCTGTAACTTTTCCACCTGCTTCTTCAACTATTACTTTAGCAGCTGCTATGTCACAGTTCTTGTGCTTTGTTCCTGGGAAGATTGCTAAATTAAAATCCCCACTTGCAACACACATACATGCTCTTATAACACTTCCAACTCCAACAAAATATGTTTTCTTTCCTAATTCTTTTATTGAATCATAAATATTGTAATGAGCTTCTGGCCACATATCAAAATTTGATACGCTTCTTCTATCTTCTAGAGAAACATCATTAACGTGAATTGGAGTTCCGTTCTTATATGCTCCCTTGCCTTTTGCTGCTGTGTATAAGCTGTCTGTAAAAGGATCATACACAACCCCAATTTGTGATTCGCCATTAATTACTAATGCAAGTGAAAAAACTGCAACTGGAATATGTCTTGCATACATAGCAGTTCCATCAACGGGATCACATACCCATACATAATCACTCTTTCCAAATTGTTCTTCTTCACCATCAACAGAATGTGTTGGAAATTTTTCTTTTATCCTTTTTATTAAGTAACTATTAATCTCTAAGTCAGCTTTAGTCACTATTGTTTGATCAAACTTATAATTTGCTCCATTGTCTTCTTTGAAATATTTAAGCATTATCTTTCCAGCTTCTGCTGCTATTTCTTTTGCAAATTCCAAATATTCTTCCATTCTAATCTCTCTTTTCTTTTATTTTCTTAATCTCCATTAATAGTAGTGTTGCTATGACAACTATAACTGTCATGCTCGATGTTGCAAATAATACATATCCTGAAAGCCATGATAATCCAATTGCTAGCATTAGTGCCGCTACATTCATTACATAACTTAATGAAATGTCTTTTCTTCTCTTTATTCCAAAGATAATTGCATAAACTAGTACAGCAAGTATTGGGCATGCATATAATATAAATCCGCATAATCCAAAGTTTAAGAATAGTGATGCTAATTCATTTTCCATTCTCATTTCTCTTTCGTTATTGTTGTATCCATTTCCAAATACTATCCCTGTAAAACTACCTTGATTTTTCATCAAGTACAAATTGTACATTAATTGTTGTGTTCTTGTGTCATTTCCTGCTAATTTAACTGATTTTGTATATTCGTGTAAATCAAGTACAGACTGCTTTTGAGCCTCTGACATGTATCCTTCTTCAAGAGTATTGTTAAGAATTTTGTTTTTGATTCTTAGCATATCACCTGTCATGTTTCCGACTTCACCAGTTGCTTCATCAATAATTGTGTATTGCGATTGATTCATTTGTTGTCTTCTTTGAATTGTTTTTGATCCTGCAAAAACAACTACTAAAATTGCGATAGTCATTAAAGATAATCCTGCAATGATTATTTTCTTGTTTCTACTAAAAAACATCTCAAGTAATAAATATAACCCTACCGCTATAAAAGTGCCTAATAGACCCGTTCTCGTTCCAATGGTGGTGATTAAATAAGCAGCTACTGCTACAATAACTAAAATTGTGATTTTCTTTTCTCTAACACGTTGCAACATTATGAATAATGACATGATTAAAATTGCACTTAAACTGTTTCCTGATTCAATCCATCCTTTATATCCTGTTGATGTTTCGATATATGTGTATGATGATTGTCCCATTATGATTGCTAGAACGATTGATGCAATATAGATTGTAGCCATTATTGTAATTGAATTGTACAACTTATCTGTTGCTAAATCTTTTTTCAAAAATAAGAATGCAAATACAATAAAGTAAATCATTACAAATGAAAAATTAAAAACATATTGCATCTCAAGTTTTAAATCACCAAACGCACATCCATTGTGGAAACCATTGTATATTAGTAAGTGTACGGCTGCGTATCCTATGTAGGCTAAAGCAATTAACGCTAATATTATTTTTTCTTTCTTGTTTCCTTTTATAAAAATGTAAAGCAATAAACATAGTGGAATTATTGGTCTTATTATTGTTGAAACAGAAATTGTGGTTTGAAAAAAGTTTCTAAAAATAAAACTTGCACAATCTAAAATTGGACACAATATAATAATTAGACATAAGAATTTCTCAATCCATTTATTTTTGTTTTCTAGTTGGGTTTCCATTTTTATCTACTCCTCAAATAATTATAATAAAAATGACCCAGAGAAGATGGATTCTCTAGGTCTGTTTTATAACAAATAAGAATAACTTATAATGTATCTAATGCCATGTCTTCAGAGATTTTTACATCTGATGTTTGAATTGATGGCTCAATTACTTGATCATCAACTTCTTGTGAAATTTCTGAATTTTCAACTCTTTCAGCTGTTTTGTTAACTAAATTTTTGAAAACATTTTCAATTTTTTGTCTATCAACTGCTTTTTGTTTTTTATCTGTTGTATTTAAAATATATTCAATTGATGCATCCATATAACCTAATAAATTTAGATATTTTTCTAATGCATTTTCATGATATGTTTGTTTGAATTCTTTAAATGATTGTTTCTCTTCAGATAAAGCCTTTAATGCTCTCTTATTGTCTTCACCAATAATTTTAGCAACTCTTCTTCTCCAGAACGCTCCCTTTTCTTCTGCAGGCATTAAACTTCTATTTTTTAATGTTTCTGCATCTTGTTTGCATTTTAGATTTATAAAAGATTTTACTTTATCTTGATCAATCTTGTATGTAGCATAAATCTTATTAACTATTGCTTGTAAATCAGAATCCAACTCTTGTGTATTGCTTGCATAGATGCTGATTGAAGCTAAAATAGCATGTTCATCGTATTCATCTCTGCTTGGCTCACTTACTGGAAGTTCTTCTCTAGCTTTCATGATTACATATTGATTTCTTAAAGCTTCGTTATATGCTGTTGTTCCGTTGATTGCCTTTAGAATGCTTCCTTTTTGTCCGCCATAATACTTAGCTGCTCTTTCATATTGCTCTATCCTAGCAGCTTTCATGATTTTTTCTGCCTTGAAGTATATTTGTTTCTTTATTTCTTCTTCGCATTGATCTTGTAGTTTTTCAACTAATAAATCTGTGCATCTATTAGCTAATTTTAATATTTTTGCTGGAATTTTGTATCTGTCAAATTGGTTCATATTGCTTTGATATTCAGCAAGTTCAGCACCTTCAGATATTTTTTCATCATACATTTGCTCTAATAAAGCATCGTATTTACTATATATATTTAAAACTTTACTCTCTACTGATTCATCAGTTAAATCTGCTTCGAATTTAACGCCCAAGTTGCTTGCATCCGTAGCAAAATATCTTTCTTTTGTAATAATTGCACGATATGCTGTATCCATGCCAGATTTTTGAGTCTTAAGTTCTTCTAGAATGCTGTCGTACGACTTATTATATTCAATTTTAAGTTCTGCTAAAAGCTTCTCTTCTGCCTCTTTTTGCATTTTTTGAAGTTCTCTTTTAGTAGGTTTATTTGATTTTGTTCGCATCTCCTTAAAACCCCTTCTTCTATTTTTATTTAATCGACTTTTATTATATAAATAAAGAATAAGAAAATCAATAAAATGTTACGGAAATTTTATTTTATTGCATTTCTATGATATTTAATGCTATACTAACTTTGACCGAAATTTTTTAATTCATTGAGGAGTTTTTAATGAAAGAATCTAAAATTTATAAATTTTTTGATAATTATAAACTTGCTATAGTTGTTGTTGCTATATGTGCCATTTTAGGATTAGTATTCTACAATCTAGCAAATAGCAAGGGTTCTAAGGTTGATGATGACGAAGAATTATATAAAAAAGCAGAACAATATATCACTTCTCGAGTTACTCCAATGTCATGGACAGCTAAAGATATTACCCCTGAAGAAAGTAAAAACTTGGTCGATTTCAAGGTGTTCTCAAACGTTAGACCCCTAGGGATATACAAGAAAGGCGATTATTATAACGTTTATGTTTGGGCAACAGTTCAAAGCTTTTTTGTAAACGAATTTAAGTTAAATACAAGTTCAAGTTTTTCTAATGCTTTTATGGTTACTTTTGAAAACGGAGTTGCCATTGAGTCAACAGAAGCTATTACTGATTCAGATACTAGAGAATTACTACCAGGTGAGTTATATGATAAAGCTAAGGAGCAAGGTTTCTTTGGTACTGATGATAAAACTTTTGAAAATCAAATCCAAGCACATTATTCATATTTACACGATGATGATCAAAACGAAATAGTTAATCATATTCTTTCTTTAAAGAATGAAACAGTTAATACAACTAATGAAGTTACAAATACAGAATCAAATGAAACAACTAACGAAGTTGAAAACAGTGTTAAAAACAACGCAGAATCTAATAACCAATAAAAAATAAGGTGAGTATTTCTACTCACCTTTTATTTTTATCTTATTATTTTAAGAATGTATTTAGTCCTATATTTACAGCTGTTCCTAATGCATTACCACCTGTTACTGCGTTAAGTACTTTGTTTGCATTTGAACCATTAACTGTTTTATTGTTGCAACCCTCAATCATTGAATTGCTCAAACCTTTACGTTTTCTATTAAATGTATCATATCCTTTAATGTTACTCTTTAATTGTAGAGTATCTGTCTCATAAACGTGTTTTGCATTCTTATTTCTGTACTTGTTGTACATTGAGAATCCATAGATTAGACCTGGTAATAAGAATAACCAACTGAATTTGTATCCATTTTTAACGCCCATCATTAAAGCAAATAGGATAATACCTACAACCTCAATAATTGCTGAGATTCCTAATAATAATGGCATATAAACCGGAACTGATCCCATTGTTTCTTGTGTACGCGCATTAACTGCAACGTAGTGTTTAATTCCTTGGCCGTTTCCTTTATCCTCAAAGTAACTATATAACCATACTGGTAAATATACAGCACTCCATTGCTCACCAATGATATTAATGTTTTCACTCTTCCATGAAACACCTCTATCATATTTTCCTAGAGTATCATTGATTGAATATCTAGCAACAGCTCTAACTTTTTCATCTCCATAACCTTTAAGGTCATTAACGTTTGTGTCACGTCTTTCTGATGTGTATCCATGTAGATAGTTGGCATCCCATTGTACACAGTTTTCCATATCGAATGGCATGATCGAATTGATGATGTTATTTGTTTCACCTTTATCATTTGACATTCTTTGTGTGTTTGATTCAATTGTCAAACCTTTGATTGCAGCATCATACTCTCTTCCTACTTTGTATTCATCTGCATCATAGTATGTATAATAATGGTCTCCACGTTTTACTGTGTATTGTCTTGTTTTGATTTCTCCTAAACCTTCAAGTCTTACGTGTGTGTTTGCGTTAATGCTCATGTATGGCATGTAAACACCCATGATATTATCTGTTGTAAATTCTTGTTTAAACTTAGGATTTGCAAAGAATCTTCTCTTGTTAACAAACTCTTCAATCTTTTGTTGAGCTTGTTGTTTTGTAAGTTTAAATGGTAATACAGCATCTGGTACTGCACCATTTGGAATTTGATTTTGAATTGATAACATGTTTCTGCACCAGTGGCATCTTGCTTGTGTTGCTTCTTTTGTATCGATAACAACTTCTGCGCCACAGCTTGTACATTTTAATGTTAACATTTGTTTAGATTGTTCACCTTTTTGAATATCAGATGCTCCTTTTCCAACCCAAACACCTTGTAATTTTGTGATGTCTCCATTCATTCCAGCAGCGATTTCTGGTTGGAATTCATGTCTACAATAATTACATCTTAAAACACCTTTTTTAGCGTTAACTGAAATATCAGTTGATCCACATTGAGGGCATTTTGTTTGTCCATCTTTTTTACCTGATACTGAATTATCAAAAGATGGTTGAATTGGTTCTTGTACTGGTTGTTGAACCGGTTGTTGTGGTTGAACTGGTGCACCTTGCATATTTGGTTGTTGAATATTGTCAGCCATAGTTTTTCCTTTCACTTCTAATACATAAAATTAGGCTTAATTTTATCCGCACGGATTACTCTTAAGCCTAACCTTGATTTATAAAATTAAATTATAATCCTAATAATTTAGCTTTTTGTGCATCAAACTCTTCTTGAGTAATAGCGCCAGCATCTAATAATTGTTTAAGTTTTCCGATCTTTTCTAGTGGATCTTCAGCAGCAGGTGCAGCTGGTTGTGTTGGTTGTACAGGTTGTGGTTGTTGGAATAAGTTGTTTGTTTGAACTCCTGGTTGTTGTTGTAAACCGCTCATCATTCCGCCTGCAGCATTTGCACCCATTCCCATGAATGCCATGCCCATTCCACCTTGTCCATTTTCTCCAGCGCCTTGGATTCCTCTTGCAGCAGCTTGTTGCATGAATGAATTTCCTCTAGCTCCAGATAATGCATCAGCTTTCTTAACGTCAGATAATAATGCTTTAGTATCTTCGTCGTATTCGATAGCTTGAATTGCAACTTTAACGATTTGTAATCCACGATTTGATTTCCATTGATATCCGTCTTCAACAGCTTGTGATAAGCTTTGTG
Organism: uncultured Clostridia bacterium; assembly: GCA_946410665.1. Classification (GTDB taxonomy): domain Bacteria; phylum Bacillota; class Clostridia; order TANB77; family CAG-508; genus CAG-793. The sequence continues at coordinate 21,370 of CAMKBC010000008.1, forward strand.
CGAATCCAATTTGATCTCCTTGGATCTTTGTAATTCTATTACCTTTGCTTGGATCATTTGTGTAGTTTGAGAAACCTGCTGATAAGCTTCCAACTACTTCATTGAATAATTGTGCTCCAGCATCGTTGTCCATATCTGCGAAATCGAAGATTGGTCCATCTGGTAATAAGTATTGTTGTGGTACGAAATTCTTAATGAATAGGATTGGGTCGCAAATTTGAAGAGTATATGTTCCTCTTGTAATTGCTCCAACTTGTGCATTTAGATATGCATCATCCCAATAAATTTCAGATTGTGTACCGAATCTATTGTTTGGAATTTCTTTTAAGTTTACATATAAAGCCATTTGTTGAGAACCTGGCATTCCACCGAATTTAAATCTTTCCCAAGTTTGTTTTACTAGTGAATCAATGATTCCATCTCCTGCAAAAATTGATTTTGCATTTGGATCATTTGATGCCCAGATGTATCCACCTGGTTGTGTAATAACACCAGTAATAGCACCATCTTGCATTGTGATAAGTGCTGTTCCTTCTGGAACTACGATTTTGCTTCCGTCAGAAATAATGCAATCAGATCCCTTTGTGTTTGATCCTCTTCCATTGTTTTGTCCAACTTTTACAGCGTGGAAAATACCTGCTGTTCCTGGAATTCCTGCTTCTGGAACAAGATAATCTTTCCATTGATCAGCGAATGTTCCGCCTAGTGCTCCAGTAAATGCTTGAATTAATCCCATATTAACACCTCTTTCTTAATAATGAAATATTAAATTTATTTACGCCTTTGATACTATCACAAAAATCACTAATTTTTCAATATTTTAGGCCCCAATTTAATATATTTGTAAAGAAAAACACCAAGCCCTAAAAATAGGATTTGGTGTTTATTTTTTACTCTAATTCTAAGTTTCCTGTGTATAATTGATAGTACTCGCCTTTTTGAGCTATTAATTGCTCGTGGTCGCCTCTTTCAATTATTTCTCCATTAGCCATAACCATAATAGCTTTTGCATTTTTAACTGTTGAAAGTCTGTGTGCAATTACTAATACAGTTCTGCCTTCCATAAGCTTATCCATACCATCTTGAATAATCTTCTCTGTTCTAGTATCGATGCTTGATGTGGCCTCGTCTAAAATCATAACCGGTGGATCAGCAACTGCGGCTCTTGCAATTGATAATAATTGTCTTTGGCCTTGTGATAGTTGCGAACCATTTTCAGTTAACATTGTGTTATATCCTTCTGGTAAGTGTCTAATGAAACTATCTGCATTTGCTAGTTTAGCCGCTTCTATAACTTCTTCATCTGTTGCATCTGGACGACCATATCTAATGTTGTCTTTGATTGTTCCTGTAAATAGATTTACATCTTGTAGAACTACTCCAAGTGATTTTCTTAAATCAGCTTTCTTTATCTTAGTAATGTTAATTCCATCATATCTAATCTTTCCATCATCTACTTCATAGAATCTGTTAATTAAATTTGTGATTGTTGTTTTTCCAGCACCTGTTGCACCAACAAATGCAATCTTTTGTCCTGGTTTTGCATATAATGAAATGTGGTGTAGAACTTCTTTTTCTCCATCATAGCTGAAGTTGATATCTTCTACATCAATTCTTCCTTTTAATTCAACAAGTTCAGTTGTTCCATTATGATGAGGATGTTTCCATGCCCATCTTCCTGTCTTTTCTTCACATTCAACCAACTCGCCATTTACTTCTTTAACATTTACTAATGTAACGTATCCTTCGTCTTTTTCTTCTTCTATGTCCATCATCTCGAACACTCTTGATGCACCGGCCATAGCACGGATAATTGAGTTAATTTGCATCATTGATTGATCGATTGGTCTTGTAAATTGTCTTGTTAATTGTAAGAAAGCAACTAATGTTCCAACTGTTAAAGCAAGATTTCCCGTTAAAGCTAGTAATGTTCCTATCGCTGCAATTGCTACATATTGTATGTTACCCATATTGTGTGCAACTGGCATCATAAGGTTTGCATATTTATTGGCTTGGTTCATGTTTTCAAACAATTCTTCGTTAACTTTATCAAAATCTTTCTTTGATTGTTCTTCATGTGTGAACACTTTGATAACCTTTTGACCATTTAACATTTCTTCAATAAAACCATTAACCTTACCAATTGATTTTTGTTGTCCTATAAAATGTTTTCCTGAACGTTGCGCAAATCCTTTAGTTACGAATATTGTTAATAGTGAGAACACTACAACAAACACTGTTAATAATGGACTTTGAATAATCATTGCTACTAATATAGAAATAATTGTTATTATAGAAGTCATCGCTTCTGGTAAACTTCTTCCAATCATTTCTTCTAATGTATCAACGTCGTTTGTATAAACTGACATTATATCACCATGTTTATGTGTGTCAAAGAACTTGATTGGGAATGATTGCATCTTGTTAAATAGTGCATTTCTAATTTTTCTTTGTGTACCTTGAGATACTCTTACCAATGTCCAGTTAGAAACAAGTGATGCAATAATACCTGTTATTGCTATTCCCGCAAAGAAAATCGAATACTGAATTAAGTTTGTAAAATCAGGATTCTCTTTTCCTACTATAGGTAAAATGCAATTGTCAATTAAATCTTTTAATAATGATGTAAGTATTGCACCAGTTATACTATTAATAATAATGAAGATAATTACTATTATTAATTGTGGTTTATAATCGTTCCATATTATTTTAAGTAATCTTTTAAATGTTCCTTTATGTATTGCTCCCGGTTGTCCTTTTGAAGGGATGTTTTGTTTCTTCTTAGCCATTGATATCACTTCCCTTCATTTGAGAGTCATATACTTCACGATAGATCTTATTATTCTTAACAAGTTCATCATGAGTACCAATTCCATCTATCTTTCCGTCGTCCATAACGATGATTCTATCGCAATCTTCAACAGAAGAAATTCTTTGCGCAATTATAATCTTTGTTGTTTCTGGAATTTCATGTTTTAAAGCGTCTTGAATCAATCTGTCAGTCTTTGTATCAACCGCACTTGTTGAGTCGTCTAGGATAAGAATCTTAGGTTTCTTTAGAAGTGCTCTAGCGATACATAGTCTTTGTTTTTGACCACCACTGACGTTGCTTCCGCCTTCTTCTATTTTTGTATCATATTTATCTGGGAATTTTGTGATAAAACTATCAGCTTGTGCTAATTTGCAAACTCTCTCAACTTCTTCTTGAGTTGCGTTTTCATCTCCCCACTTAATATTTTCAGTAATTGTTCCTGTAAATAAAACATTCTTTTGAAGAACAACTGAAACTGCGTCTCTTAATGTTTTTAATGCGTATTCTTTTACTTCTACTCCGCCTACTTTTAGGCTTCCTTCAGTAATATCATATAGTCTTGAAATCAAACTTACTAATGTAGTTTTTCCTGTGCCAGTACCACCAATAATTCCGATTGTTTCTCCAGACTTTATATGTAAATCGATATCAGTTAAGCATTCCTTATCTTTGTCATTTATATAACTGAATGAAACATTCTCAAAATCAATTGATCCATCTTTAACTTCTTTTACTGGTTTTTCTGGAACAGTAATATCAGGTTTCTCATCTAAGATTTCACATACTCTTTTGGCTGATGCTTCAGACATAATAATCATAACGAACATTAATGAGAACATCATTAAACTTGTTAGAATTTGAATTGCATATGTTAACATTGTCATTAATTGACCTGTTGTTAATGCTGTTTCATTTGATTCTACAATAACTTTTGCGCCAAACCAGCAAATTAGAAGCATTGTTATATAAACCGCTGATTGCATGATTGGTGAAATTCCTGCTGTAATCTTTCCAACCTTTGAAAAATCTTTAAATATGTTTTGAGATGCATCTGCAAACTTCTTTTTCTCTTGTTTTTCAGAAACAAAAGATTTTACAACTCTAATTGCTGAAACATTCTCTTCAACAACATTGTTTAACTTGTCATATCTCTTGAATACTCTTTGTATTATTGGAATAGCAAGTCTAGCCATGATAATTAGTGCTAGTATTAATAATGGTAATACTACTACAAATACTAAAGCTACTTGAGCGTTAATTCTTAGTGCAAATATAAGTGCAGATACAAACATGAATGGCGCTCTTACTGCTCCTCTAATTATCATTTGAAATGCCATTTGAATATATGTGACGTCTGTGGTTAGTCTTGTAATTAAACTACTTGTTGAAAACTTGTCTATGTTTGCAAATGAAAATGTTTGAATTTTATAATATAAGTCTTTTCTTAAGTTCTTTGCAAAACCTGCAGAAGCTTTTGCTGCCGCAATACTTGCTACTGTTGCACATCCTAGTGATAATAGTGCAAGTCCTATTAGTATTAAAGCAGTCTGCCATACAACATCCATGTTTCCACCTTTGATTCCATCATCAATAAGGCTGGCCATAACAGCTGGTATAGCAACTTCTAATAAAGATTCTCCTGCGATTGCAATAGGCGAAAGAATAGCATGTTTTTTGAATTCTCTAACTGATTTTGCTAATTTTCTTATAATGCCCATTAACTATTTACCTCCGTTTTTTCTCTTACTAGGTGTCTTTGAAAGATTAGCCTTCATCTTCTCAATTGTGTTTAAGAATGCAGAGATTTCTCTTTCACTAAGTCCTTCTGTGATTTTTTTATCTAAAGAAACAAATAGTTTATTTATTTCCTTAGCTTTATCTTTACTCTTCTTTGTTAAAACAATTCTTTTTCTTCTAGCATCATTTTTATCTGCTTTTCTTACAATCATCTTCTCATACTCTAAAGCATCTAAAGTTTGAGACATTGTAGCTTTGCTTACTTCGCAATGTTCTTCTAGGTCTTTTTGATAAATATCCTCTCCTTCATGTTTACTTAGATATTTAATAATTCTTCCTTGAAGTGGGCTAGGTTGTTTATTATCTTTATTTATTTCAAATAAATATCTACCTATCTCAACATCAAACTTTTTGATCTCAATAGCGATGATTTTTTCTCCGTTTTTCATCTATATAGTCTCCCTTCGTGTTTTTTGTTAGCATGCTAACTATTATAGATAAAAAAATATAGTTAGTCAAGCGACTAACTATATTCTAATTAATAATTTACTTATTTCTTTTTTGCTACTTTTTTAGCTGGTTTCTTTGCTGCTACCTTTTTAACAGGTTTCTTAGCAGCTACTTTCTTAACTGCTTTCTTAGCAGCTGGTTTCTTAGCTACAGTTTTCTTTGCAGCTGGTTTCTTTGCAGCTACCTTCTTAACTGTTTTCTTAGCAGCTGGTTTCTTAGCTGCTACTTTCTTAACTGTTTTCTTTGCAGCTGGTTTCTTAGCTGCTACTTTCTTAACTGCTTTCTTAGCAGCTGGTTTCTTTGCAGCTGGTTTCTTTGCTGCAACTTTCTTTACAGTTTTCTTAAGTGCCATTTTCAGATCCTCCTTTCCTGAACAAAATTTCATGATGTAAGTCTCTGTTGTATCATTTGCTTTTAAATTCATATTTGAAATTTAAAATTTTTTGTAAAGAACAAAAAGTTTTACAAATAGTTAGCCCACTAACTAATCAAATATGATTTCTTCTAACGTACTATTTTCAGCCGTCTCGAGTGTTTCTCATTTTTTGACTTCTTTTGTATTTTAAAAATAATCTTTTGTTCTTTCGACTATAATAAAATTATAATCTAATTAATTTATTTTTTCAATATATTTTATTTTTTTGTTCATGTGTAAAACATTTTTTATTTCTAATTCTATTTCTAATTTTATTTTTAATTTTTGAATTAAGTTTATTTTTGTTTTTGTTTTT
>CAMKBC010000009.1 GCA_946410665.1 uncultured Clostridia bacterium
CTCATTTCAAACATTCCAATTTCATTTGTTGAACCAAATCTATTTTTTACACATCTTAATATTCTATACGAAAAATATCTTTCTCCTTCTAGATATAAAACTGTATCAACCATATGTTCAAGAACTCTTGGTCCTGCGATGTTTCCTTCTTTTGTTACGTGTCCAATCAGAATTGTTGTGATTGCATTTTGTTTGCAGGCTTGCATAACTCTTGCTGTAATTTCTCTAACTTGGCTAACTGTACCTGGTGCTGATGTTATATCTTCTGCATACATTGTTTGGATACTATCTATTATAACTAATCTTGGTTTTAAATCTTCTATTTGTGACTCAACAGCATCTATATCTGTTTCACCAAGAAACATTAAATTATCATTGTCTATTCCAAGTCTATCAGCTCTCATCTTAACTTGCTCTGCTGACTCTTCGCCTGAAACATATAATACTTTGCCTGAACCTTCATTATCAAGTATTGAACTTTCAGGTTTTGCTATTGCATCGCACAACTGCAAAATTAAAGTAGACTTTCCTATACCTGGCTCACCACCAATTAATACAAGTGAACCTTTTACTATTCCACCACCTAATACTCTATCAAGTTCAGATATTCCTGTTGAAGTTCTTACTTCTAGTTTTCCTTCAACATCTTTTAGGTTTCGTGGTTTTGCTTTCTCTTTTAATTTTACATTTGCACCTGATGCAGACTTTGTTTGAACTTTTTCTTCGTAGAATGTATTCCATGAATTACATGCTGGACATTTGCCTAGCCACTTTGGTGATTCATTTCCACATTCGCTACAAACAAAAACTGTTTTTGATTTTGCCATTATTCCTCCACTAGATTATATTGTCTTCTTCAACGCCTTGTCCTTTGAATAATTTCTTTATCTTAGCAAATATTTTTGAAATTAAAGATTGTTTCTCTATAATAGCTAAGTCTTTACTTTCTTCTTTTGCTTTTAATCCTTCATTTGCGTATTGTATGTCTATTAACTTGATAATGTTTGTTTCGTCACCAACTGTTGAACTTCTTGAATTTGCATTCTTTGTTAAAACAGCATTGATTTCTTGCTTTGTTTGTTCATCACAAAGATAGTCTCTATAAATACTGATTAACAATGCTCGTGTTTCTCTACTCATTGGTTGCTTATCTAAAGAAACATCTTTATTGTAATCAAAATACAAACTCTTATCGCTATTTAATTCTAACAATGACCAAATCTCATTTGGTATTTTTGATTTTGTTTTTTCATTTAGCATACTCAATACTTGATAGCCTTCAGAAAAAACTTTATTAGAAATTCTCATAATTACTCCTTAGTAATATTATGCTCTTTCGTTTTCTATTACAACTTTGCTGTTGTTCTTTGCATCTCTATTAAGTGTTCTTGAAATTTCATCTATTTCTGTACTCGTTATATCATCTGTAATTAGCATTTTGAATTGCTCATTGATTTGATTGACATCTTGTGGTTCTTCAAAGTCATAATGGAACTGTCCATATAGTTGCTCCATATCTTTTTGACTTTCTTTTGCTAGTTCTCTGCAAATTCTTCCTAATGATAATGAGAAGTATGTATCATATGATTTTTCTTGTCTTTCTTGATCTCTTTCAAAAGAAACAACTTGTCCTCTAAATTTTTTGAACTCTTTTAATCTTTTAAAGAATTCTGTTGCTTTTGTTAAGTCAACTTTTTTATCTGGTTTTACCACATTCTCAAGTTCTTTGTTAAACGCCATATATAAGAATATGTCTTGTGTTTCTTCAAAGTACTCTCCATATGATTTACCTTCTAACTTAGTATAATCCGCAATAGTAATATCTCTTGATTCTGATGTTAATCTATTCATTCTTGCAGCTAAGTAATTGTATAAATCTTTTCCATACATATTTATGAATGCTGTATCTAAATTGTTTTTGCTATCGAAGATATCGTTACCAGCTTTCATTCCTGTTAGATATTCCATTTGAGCAATTATAGCCATTGCTTCTGGATTTTGTACGAATTCAGAAAAACCATATTCAATTTTTCCTTCTTCAACATCACTTAAGTTTTTAAGTGTTTTATCGCTAGTAGAATTTTCTTTAGCAAATGCATCTTCGCAAATTTTATTTATCTTTCCATCGACTACTGAATAAATTCTATTATCATTTGAGAATATTTTTGAAGTGTAATCTGTTCCTGCTACAGCAAAACAGATTTGTCTTAATAAAAATCTTTTTTTGTCTTCGTCTTGTAAGTCATCTAAAAGATTTCTATCTAAAACAACTTCTCTATCTTCTTCAATAAAGAAACCTAATGCGTCATTATCAATTGTTGCTTCTGTGAATTTTGTTGCTTTAATTTTGCTTAACATCTTTTCAGGATTAAACTTATATCCCTTTGCTAAAAGAGTATTAAAGCTATCAGATGCAAACTGTAAAATCACATCTTCTTTTTCGTCACTGATTGCTTTTTCATTAAAGTACTTAATGTTTGTATCGCCATTTGTGTTATCTTGATATGCTCTCATTGATTCATCTTTTGCAATGTTTGAAACTTGAGCTGTCATTGTTGCTGGTGTAAATATAGAAATTACATTTTGTAAAACAGTTTCATCGCTGATTGGAACAAGATTTGTTCTATATCCAACATCGTTTGCTCTTAGATAGCAATACAAATCATCATTATCTGCAACGAAATGATAAATTGTTTCTCCATTATATTCAATTGAGTCGGCATTAATATAATCTTTTCCATTATACTTTGCCTTCTTTTGTTCTAAGTCGATAAGTTTCATTTCTCTTCCTTTTAACTTTTGTTTTTGTATTTATTAATCACCAATATCTGGTCCTTCGTTTCTATTAGGTCTGTTTGGTCTACTTGGTTTTATTTGTTTTATTTGTTTTATCTGTCGTGCTTGTGGTCTTTGTTGTGATTCTCTTACTTGCCATGGATTCTTTTTCTCTTTTTTATCTTCTTGTTGTTCTCTTTCTTGTTTTTGTTTATCTAAGTAGCTTCTATATAAATTATATTGTTCTTTCGAAATAACTGATTCTTTTTCTGCTCTATAGTATTCTTTACAAAACTTAAGAAGATTACTAATTCTAGTTACATAGCGTCTTTCTCCACCCGGGACATTTTCTACATTAATTGGTAAGAAGCTATTAAATCTAACTGGCTTGTATCTGCATTGTTGAAGTTCACTTTCTACGTCTAAATATCCTCTTTGTTTTAACCTTTCAATAACTCTAGTATATGCTTGAGTATAATAGAATCCAAAACTCATATCAGGTACAAATGTATATCTTACAGGTTGTTCGTTTATCTTTTTCTTTGATAAATTTGTAGAAATTTCTTTAATGTTTCCCACAAATTTTTGTGCTTTTCTTGCTATTTCAAGTTTATACTTTTTCTTGGCTATTTTTCTCTTTGGTCGATTATCTGGTGTTAAAAGAATTCTCGCACTCCAATATTCTGCTTTTTGAAAATCTCTCAATCTTCTCGCAGCGTCTTGTGGATTTTTTGAATTCTCTATAATATCATCTCTAATCGCTTTTAGCACAAAATTTTGAACAAGTTTATGAAACAGTGCCTCATTCTTGTCTCTATTAGGAACTTCTGCATTTAACATGTAATTTGTAACTTTAGTTAATCTTTTATAAAATGCTTCACCGTATTTTTCTTTTACTGCATCTACGAATTTTCCATCATTTTTTAATGCACTAACTTCAGGAGTAACTCTGACCATTGTTCCTAGCATATTCATAATTGAAACTGCTGCTGAATATGCATATGGAGAATCCGAATAAAAGTTAAAATGTGTTAAACCTGTTCTTGCCGAGCTAGAGATAACTCTTGATGCGCTTCCATTATTAAACGTTTTTACACTGAATGATTCATCTGCTCCTTCTGATGTAATTTTTTCTCCAATTTTATTCATATTGTTGTCTTTTTGATTTGTTAAAAAATGAAATCCTTCATGAGTTATGACTTTAATGAACTTTTCATCTAATTCGCCAGAATCATTTTCTATTCCCGCTTTATACTTTTTCCATTCTTCTTCATTAATCATTAATACGCCTGTTGGAGTAAAGACAAATCCTCTTAAATCTCTTCCTTCAAGCTTTTTATTCTTAACTTTTTCAAGAATGTCGTTTTTAATTTTGTAATACCAACTTTCGCCCTTAAAAGAATATATATCTAAATTATTAAATCGTTTTTGAATTTCTTCTATATCTTCTTCACTTAGTGGGTGGCCGTTTTTTTCGTTATAGGCAATTAAATTTCCATTGATGATGCTTATCAATAAATTAGTATCAGCAGAAGACAACTTTTTAAAGCCCTTGGTAGCAATTGCGCTAGCTACAAGAGTTGCACCATTTCTCATGAAACGACCAATTGAAGATCGTTTTTTTACATCTACTGGTACTAATTGATTTTCCATAATCCTCTATTATTGTTTATATAATGATATGTTTGTTATTCCTATATACTCCAAGAAGAAGTTTAGGAATTTTGCATGTGACCATCCAAGTCCGATTACCCAAGTCTTGTTTAAATCTTTATTAGATTGTTCAGGTAACAAACTAAGTGGTGTTGCATTGTCTACTATGTATTTCATACATGCTGTAGCGTTTTCTCTATCGCCTAATTCTGTATAATACATTCCCATCATTGCTGTAGAAATAATCCAAGGATTTGTTCCTCCGATATATGTATCATTTTGGAATCTTAGATAGCCGCTGTTGTATGTTCTTAATGTTAAATTGATTTCGTCAATTGTGTTTTTCATAACCTCGTCATTAGCGTTAAATACATGATATGGAATAATAGCTCCAATCTCACTAATATCTGTTAGGTTATCGGTTGTATTTCTTTTTAATACTTTTCTTTGTTTGTCATATAAGTTTTCTAATATGTATTCTTTAATCTTTTTTCTATAAACAAGATACTTTGGTTGTTCTTCTGCAATTTCATCCATTTTCTCTTGATCATATTTAAAGCTTTGTCCTACTGCATTGTAAATTTGATGCATAGCCCCAAATGCTGCATAGATTGCACTTAAAGAGTATAGATGTATTCCTTCGTTCATTTCCCATAAGTCATAACTTGGATGTTTATAGATTTCATCTTTATCTACTTGATAGTATTTTTCTTCATAATGCTTATCTATTTCAACATTCTTGTCTTCTTCATTTAGAATAAAGTTTATATATTTTTCTAAGAAATCAATTGCTTTTTCAAGCATTGGTAAGATTTCGATTAGCAAGTCTTCTTTATCATCATTAAAGTACTTCTTAGCTATTAGGTAATGCATGTATGCTCCCCACACAACTTCTGCTGTTTCATCAATTTGATATCCCCAGCATGGAGCAAGTCTGCCGTCTGTGTAGAATCTTTGTTCCCACATTCCTGTTTTATCTTGTGTGTTCTTTAAGAATATCTTATAGAACTTATCACCATAATCATCAAATCCTAAGAAGTCTAATGCCATATAAACCATTACGTTATCACGTGGCCAGCAGAATGAATATCTTCCTGATTTATCTCTTTCTTCATCTACTTCTAGTGAGGCTGAAATTCCACCAGTATCTTCATTTACTAACAAAGGCATATAAAGAATTGATCTATTATATATCTTCATCATTTCATTCATTAATTCTGTACCGTCTGATTTAATTTTCAATCTATTGTGTTCATTTAAAAAGTCTAACCAATATTTTTCAATTTTTACTAATTCTTTTTCAACATTAGTCTTTTTAAATTCATCAATATTGCTTCTGATTTCATTAAGATTTGTATTTTCATATGATAAGTACATATAAACAACAAATTCTCTTGAATCACCTGGATGTAATAAACCTAAGTCGTAACTAATTGCCGCTTCAGATGCTTGTGAAATATAGTCTTTGTCATAAATAACACCCGATCCTATGTTTCTTTCAACATCATTAACTTGATGGCTTAACGTTTTTTGATTTGCAAAAATTGCACAAGTAAAGTTGTGGCTGTATTGAATCAATGCATCTTCAGTAATGTAGCTACCAGCTTGATTGTTGTACGATGATAATGTTTTTGAGTGAACTAAAAAGTTAATGTTTAAATCAATTGAATTATTGTTTGTAAACACATACTTTTTAATAATAACGTCTTTATCAATCATTACAGCATCTGTTTGCTTAATATCTAAATTGAAATATGTATTTGTAATTTCAGTGTTTAATATATTTGTGTTTTCTGTATAGTATTGATTATATTTGTTATTAACGTCGCTATGTAAATAGATAATGTTTGAATCATTTACCTTAACGCCAACATGTAAGAAATCTGAATATTGGCGATAGTCAGGTAAAGGATAATATAATCTTAATAATTCACCGTACTTTGTGAAACTTACAGTAACATCTTTATTACCGATAAATGCATCATTAAAATACTTCTTTTGCATACGTGCCTCTCTTATTTTTTCTTTCTTTTGTGTTTCTTGCCGTCTTCAATTTCGGCTTCAGCTTCTTCTTTGTCTTCGTTATCAATATCTACTTCTTTATTCATAATTTCAATTATTTGTGCACGAAGATCATTTACTTTTTTATTTAGTCTATTCATTTCTTCATCATTACTTGAAGAGATTCTTACGTCTTCCTCGATTGACTTTCTCATGTCTTTTAATTCAGATTCTAGAGAAATCATCTTGCTTATTAAGTCTAATCTATCTAAGTCTTTCTTAATTGGATTTATATAGATTTGTTCTGTCTTTAATTCTTCATCAGGATTGTTTAATTCAAATTCTTGTCCATATACAGGAACTTGAACATCTATCTCTGGGAATTCTTCTGTTATCTTTCCTTGTAGAACATCTTGTGGATCTGGCTCACCATGAACTAAGAATATGTGCTTTGGTTTCTTTGTTCTGAATGAACCAATAAAATTCATTAATCCAGATTGATCAGCATGTCCTGAGAATCCTTCGATGTACTTGATTTCGGCTGCCACTGTAAATTCTTCACCGAAGATTTTAACTGTTTTTGCACCATCTACAATTCTTCTTCCTAGTGTTCCTGGTGCTTGATATCCAACAAATAGAATTGTTGATGTTGGATTCCAAATGTTATGTTTTAAGTGATGTTTAATTCTTCCTACATCACACATACCTGATGCTGAAATAATTATGCATGGTTCTGTTGATTCATTTAATGCTTTTGAATCATCAACACTTTGTGTGAATTGTAATCCTGGGAATTCTAGAGGATTATCACCTCTTTCGATGAACTCTTGAATTTCAGGTTTAAATAACTCTAAGTTTTGTTTGAAGATTTGTGTTGCAGAAACTGCAAGTGGACTATCTACATAAACTGGAGTTTTCATTAATAACTCGTATTCTTTTTGGAATTCTTCGTCATCTTGATGTTGGTCTTTGATTTGGTTTAATTCGTAAAGAATCTCTTGAGTTCTACCAACTGCAAATGATGGGATAACAACTGTTCCGCCTCTTCTAATTGTTTCGCTTATGATGTCTAAGAACAATGTTGATTTTTCATCATTTCTATTGTGTAATCTATTTCCATATGTTGATTCCATTACTAAGTAATCTGTATCATCAATCATTGTAGGGCTTGAAAGTAGTGGTATATCATTGTTTCCTAGGTCTCCTGTGAATGTAATCTTTTGCTCTTTTCCATCTTCAGTTACCCAAATTTCAATGATACTACTTCCTAGCATATGTCCTGCATCGTTGAATCTAATTACGATTCCTGGTGCAATATCTATTAACTCATCATATTTTTCTGGAACAAATACTTCCATACAATCGATAGCATCTTTTGCTGTATATAATGGTTCTAGTACTGGCTTTTGTCCAGCTCTCATTCTTCTTTTATTTTTATAATCATTTTCTGTTTCTTGGATGTGACCAGAGTCTGGTAACATTATTGAACATAAATCTACAGTTGCTTTTGTTGCATAGATTGGATTTCTATATCCATCTTTATATAGCTTTGGAATTCTTCCTGAGTGGTCGATATGTGCATGTGTTAATAACACAAAGTCTATATCATTTACATCATAGTCGAATGGTTTGTCATTCATTAGTTCTTCTTCAAAACTTCCTTGATGTAATCCACAATCAACTAAGAATTTCTTACCTGCTGCTTCTACTAAATAATTTGAACCTGTTACTGCTCTAGTTGCTCCTAGAAAAGTTATCTTCATTCGTATACCTCACATTTTTATTTATTCAAAAATTTTGATTTTACGTGTTGTTCTGATTTCAACATCGCTTCCTTCTGGTACAGGAACATCGTATTTTTGATCAATCATATCACCATCATAAATTTCTACATGAATTTTATTATCTGATGATGTTAATTTAATCGTTAGTTTTTCAAGTAAAACAACTTGACTATTGAATAGTCCTTTTAGAATTCTATAATCAAGTAAGTCATTGTTTGATATTGGTTGTATTACCTCAGCTTTAATAGCCTTTGGAATAAGTATTTCTTTGATGTCATCAAGTTTAATTATCCACTTAGGTAAATTACTTAAATATCTAACTTGATATAGTAAATCTAAAATATCTTTTTTACTTTTTGCTTTTCTTACTTTTAATTCAAATGATTTTAAAAACTCTTTTGTAAGTTTTGGGATTGCTGTTTTGCTTTCATAAAACTTAATTTCATATTCTAGTTTTTCTAAATCTTTGAAGTAATTATTAGGATTTCCGTTTTTGTCTATTTGACTTAAACGTTTTTCTAATTTAGCTTTTTGATTTTCTAATTGTTCTGCATAATCGCTAACGCTAAATATCTTTTTATTTGCGCTTGCTTTTTGATTATATAAAACAAAATTCTTTTTTAATGATGCTGCAGAATTTAAAATCTTTTTATACTTTCCGATTTCGTCTGCAACTTTCTTTCTATCTTCGATTTGTTTTGCAATTAGTGGTGCACGCTTTTTCATTTTTGCTAAATCAATTTTATCTTCATAGATTCTATTGAATATTTCTTCATTTCTATTTAGATAATTTGATGTGTAGAATTGAATACATGCATTTTTTAATTCGTTGAAGAACTCTGGTGTAACTGATGTTTTAATTGCATTTAAATCTACATTTTCAAACAGTGATGGACCTATAAGGAATAGTAAGTATGTGAATATGATATTGCACTCTATACTTTCTAATTCTTTTTCATCGCTTGCCCATGCCCATCCTGTAAAGTCTCTAATTATTTCTGAGATTGCTGTACACTTTCCAATATTGATTGCTGTGTACAAAGCTACTGCCGCTTCACCACATCTCTTTTTAGCAGGCTTTACTGCTACTTTAGAGATGTTGTAAATAAGACTTTTAGAATTAGGCGCTGTTAATAATGTTTTATTATTAATCTTGTCGTCTTCACTATATAAATTTAGTTTGTTAGTAGTTAAATATTTTTGAAGTTGATTTCTAGGTGTTGCTACTTTGATATTGTCTAATCCATTTAGTGTTGTTTCAACTATTTGGTATTCAATATCTTCTAAATCTGGAGCAACTCTTTTTACTGTTTTGTAGTTTGGATATGATTCTTCAATTTTGTAGAACATGTTAAGAATTAAGTTTTCTGCTTCATGTCCAAAACCTTTTTCTTCAACAATACTAGCTAATTCATCTTTGTAATCATGTGAAATTAGTTTTCTCTTTGCCATTATCTTCCCCTCATAATATTTTACTCATCAATATCTTCTTCGTCCTCGTACTCTACATTGTCGTCATCATCTGTGTACTCATCATCTTCTTCATCGTACTCTTCGTCGTCTTCATATTCTTCGTCATCTTCGTACTCTTCATCATCAGACTCTTCGTCGTCTTCGTATTCTTCTTCATCTTCATACTCTTCAGAATCGTCTTCTTCGTATTCTTCACCATCTTCGTATTCTTCTGAATCGTCGTACTCTTCGTCTTCATATTCTTCGTCATCATCTGAAGCTCTACCACCTGATGTTGGAGCAGCATTTAATTCTTCCCATCTTTCTGGAGTAATTAATACTGTTCTTGGTTTGCTTCCTTGGTAACCAGAAATGATTCCTCTTTCTTCGATTTGATCAAGAATTCTTCTTGCTCTTGAGTATCCAACTTTTAATTTTGTTTGTAAGAATGTAGCAGAAGCTGTTTGATATTGAATTACGTAATTGATAGCTTCTTCTAATAATTCGTCTGTTCCATCATCATCTTCTTCATCCTCACCCTTCTTCTTTTTAACTTGCTCAGGGTTTGAATTATTTTCGATAAATTCATTAATGCTTGAATCGTAAATATTGTCTCCGTCTTTCTTAACGAATTTAACTAAGTTTTCAACTTCACCATCTGAAACAAATGCACCTTGAATTCTTGTAGGTTTTGGATCGCCTGATGGATAGAATAGCATATCACCTTTTCCAAGAAGTTTTTCTGCACCTGCACCATCTAAAATTGTTCTTGAATCAACTTGTGATGAAACAGCAAATGCAATTCTTGATGGAATATTTGCTTTAATAATACCTGTGATAACATCTACTGATGGTCTTTGTGTTGCTATTACTAGGTGCATTCCTGCAGCTCTAGCTTTTTGTGCTAATCTACAAATTGCATCTTCAACTTCTTTTGCAGCAACCATCATTAAGTCTGCTAACTCGTCTATGATAATTACCATATGTGGTAACTTTGGTTCACCTTTTGAATCAGCAAGTTCATTGTAACCTTGAATGTTTCTTACTGCACATTTAGCGAATAAATTATATCTGTTTTCCATTTCTTGAACTGCCCAGTTTAATGCACCAGCTGCTTTCTTTGCATCTGTTACAACTGGAATTAATAAGTGTGGAATTCCGTTGTAAACTGAAAGTTCAACTATCTTAGGGTCAACCATTAATAATTTAACCTCTGATGGTTTTGCTTTATAAATGATTGATGTAATTAATGTATTGATACATACTGATTTACCAGAACCTGTAGCACCTGCTATAAGTACGTGAGGCATCTTTGCAATATCAGTAACAATAATATCTCCGGCAACGTCTTTTCCTAATGCCATTGTTAATTTTGATTTTCCATTTTGGAATTGATCTGATTCAATAATTTCTTTTAATCCAACTACTGATTTAAATTTGTTTGGAACTTCAATACCAACTGTATGCTTTCCTGGTATTGGGGCTTCAATTCTTATTGTTTCTGCTTCTAATGCTAATGCAATATCATCAGCTAGATTAGAAATTTTATTTACTCTAACACCTTGTGCTGGTGCTAATTCAAATCTTGTAATTGCTGGTCCTACAGAAACATTTTCAACTTTTGCTGAAACGCCAAAGCTTTGTAATGTTTTTCTTAATTTTTCTGCAGTAGCAAGTAATGATTTTTTATCTTCGCTCTTAACGTTCTCTGGTGGATCAGCTAATATATTGATTGGTGGGAAGTCGTAGTTGTATTCTTCTTCTGTTAAACCATGTTGTAAGTTTAATTCTTCTGAAACCTCTTCTTCCTTTTCTTTTTTCTTCTTTGTAAATAATTCTTCTTCTGATCCTGCATCTATATCTTTTATTGATGCTACACCAGCACGTTTCTTAATTTTCTTTCCTGTATGTATATCAGGAACAACCATTCCTGGTGATGGACGTTTTTTCTTTTTGTTTGTGTTGTTTAAGTTAATTGTAATTTGCTCGTTAATTTCTTCTTCGTCTTCTGTTTCTTCTTCATCTTCTTCATCTTTGTGATGTAACCATCTTTGTATAAATGATTTATGTTTAGGCTCTTCTTCCTCTTCTTCTACTTCCTCTACTTCCTCTTCTTCAACAACTGCTCTTCTTCTCTCTCTAATGTTGTTTGTTCTTTCTTGAATCTTAGAAGCAGAATTTGAAATACGATCTGCTACTTGTACATTGAATATTCTAACTACTAATACTAGTAATGCTCCAACAAAAACAATTACTGCACAAACATTTCCAACTAATTTTGAAAGTAAGAATGCAGGTACTGTTCCAATTACACCACCACCAATATCTGTTGTTCCTAATTCGTAGGCTCTACTTAAAACACTTCCGAATTCACTATTAGTATCTATTAATGGTGGTTGTTGTGAGAATTGATAACACGCTAAAACTGCATCAATTAAAATTAGAATTGCAATAAACTTCCAAAGTCTTTTTGGGAATGATGACATCTCTTTATTAACTGCTAAATATACTCCCATTAAAAATAATCCTGGTGGAATTAAATACTTGATATATCCAAGTACACCGCCTAATGCTGGACTTATAGTTTCACCTACAACCCCAGTCTTCATATATATTAAAACGCCTGAAAGAACTGCTAAAATAATCATGATTAGTACTATTGTATTTAGCTTCTTTTCTTCAAGTTGTTTCTTTTTACTTTTTCCTCTTGGCATTACTTCCTCCTGTTGGTAAAATATACCAGTAAATAAAAGTTTGGTATTTTCCGTCAAACGCTTACAATATACCACTTGAATTATATATTAATGAGTTTAATTATTCAACGAATTAAATAAAAAAATTACCCCAAAAGTAGCGAAAATACGGGCTTTTTCGCCACTTTCATGTAGTATTATTTTTGTGTTAAAAATACATTAAATTTTGGTAATATTTGCGTGTTTATGTAAACCGTTTTAGGCAAAAATAAAAAAGCCTTGAATAATTCAAAGCTCTTTTATTTAATAAATACTTTATCAATTAAACTAATTTTAAAATTACAGCTTCAGCTGCGTCTCCTCTACGTGCACCTTTCTTGATGATTTGTGTGTAACCACCAACTTTTGTTGCATATCTAGGAGCGATTACATTGAATAATTTGTCTGTTAAATCAATTGAATTTCCTTCAGAATCTTTAACTTTATTAATCTTTGTAAACATTTTTCTTCTAGCGGCTAATCTTGAAGGTTCGTCTTTTTGTCTCTTTTCTGTTTTTTCTTCTTTAACAACCTTTAAGAATTCTTTGCCGTTCTTGCTCTTTGTAAGTTCTGTTTCTTTGTTTCCCTTACTATCTAATTTTGCTTTAACAACTTTTGCGTCAACTTCTGTGAAGTTATCTTTTTCTTTAACTGCTAATGCGATAAGGCTATCAACTATTGCTTTAACTTCTTTAGCTCTTGCTTCAGTAGTTTCGATTTGTTCATGCCATATTAAATCAGTAGTTAAGTTTTTTAAGATTGACATACGTTGATCAGTTGTTCTACCTAATTTTCTCATTGCCAATTTAATTCACCTTCCTATTCATCAATATTCTTTACGTCTAATCCTAGACTGTGAAGTTTATTAATTACTTCGTCAAGAGATTTCTTTCCTAAGTTCTTAATCTTCATCATTTCAGGAACTGTTTTATTTGTTAATTGTCCAATGGTTGTTATTCCTGATCTTCTTAAACCATTGAATGATCTTACTGATAATTCCAATGTTTCGATTGGTTTTTCAAGTAGTTGTTGTTCAACATCTACTTCTTTATCTTTCATAACTGTTGTGCTCTTAGCTGCTTCTGAAAGATCTACGAATAATTGAATGTGTTCTGTTAGAACTTTTGCTGCTAAGCTTAATGCTTCGAATGGCTCTAAGCTTCCGTCAGTCCATAATTCAATTGTTAGTTTATCGTAATCTACCATTTGTCCAACTCTAGTATTTTCAATGTTGTAGTTAACTTTCTTAACTGGTGAGAAAATACTATCAATTGAGATTACACCAATTGGTTGATTATCTTTTTTGTTTTTCTCTGCGGTATTATATCCTCTTCCTCTCTCTGCAGTTAAAGTCATTTCAACTCTTCCGCCTTTTTCAACTGTGCAGATGTGAAGATCTGGATTAAGTATTTCTACTGTTCCATCTGTAATGATATCTCCAGCCGTTAATTCGCCTTCGCCTTTAAAGTCAATTCTTAAAGTTTTTTCTTCATTGTCTTCTACTTTTAATCTAACCATTTTTAGATTTAAAATAATTTCTGGTACATCCTCAACTACATTTGGGATTGTTGTGAACTCGTGTTCAACTCCTTCGATTTTTGCACTTGTGATTGCTGCTCCTGGTAATGAAGATAATAATATTCTTCTTAAAGAATTTCCAATTGTTATACCATAACCTCTTTCTAAAGGCTCACATAAAAACTTTGCGTAGTGTTTGTCTTTATCGATTTCTAGGCATTTAATATTTGGCTTTTCAAATTCTATCATTTCTACCTCCTAAATTATAAAACAAAACTTATATGATAATTTAAGTTTTGTATTCAAGAAAAATCTTAATAAATCAATCTTATGAGCATTATCTAGAATATAACTCAACGATTAAGTGCTCTTCAACTGGTAAATCAATATCTTCTCTAGCAGCAAGTCTAATAACTTTACCGCTTAATTTGTCAGCGTCTTTTTCTAACCAAGCTGGTACTGGTCTAGCTGCTTCTGTTTCAACAGCTGCTTTGATAGCTCCATTGTCTTTCTTGCTTTCTCTTACTGAAATAACATCTCCTGCTTTAACTAGGAATGATGGAACGTCTACTTTTTGTCCATTAACTTCGAAAGCTGCATGTGTTACAAGCATTCTTGCTTGTCTTCTTGTGCTTGCATAACCTAATCTATAAACTACGTTATCTAATCTACTTTCTAATAATTGTAATAAGTTATCACCTGTTTTTCCTTTAGCGTTGTTAGCCATTTCAAAATATTTTCTGAATTGTTTTTCTTGAACGCCATAGATGAATTTTGTTTTTTGTTTTTCTCTAAGTTGAAGTCCATATTCTGATACTTTTCTGTTGCTGTTTGATGGATTTCTTCTAGATTTTTTATTGTAACCTAGGAATCCTGGTTCGATACCAAGAGCCCTACTTCTTTTTAAAATATGCTTGTTGTCAGACATATTTTTCTACCTCCTAATCTTCTAAAATTATACTCTTCTTCTTTTTGGTGGTCTGCAACCATTATGAGGGATTGGAGTTACATCTCTGATTGATGTGATTTCTAATCCTGCTGTAGCTAATGATCTGATTGCAGATTCACGACCTGCTCCTGGTCCTTTAACAAAAACTTCTACAGTTTTTAATCCGTGCTCCATAGCTGCTTTTGCTGCTGTTTCAGCAACTTCTCCAGCTGTGAATGGAGTACTTTTTCTTGATCCTTTAAATCCTAATCCACCGGCACTAGCCCAAGAAATTGTATTTCCTTGTGTGTCGGTAATTGTAACGATTGTATTATTAAAGCTTGCATGAATCATTACTTTTCCTGATTGAATGTTCTTGCTTACTTTTCTTCTACTTGTGGCTTTCTTTGCTGTTGCCATTCTTTACTTACCTCCTAAAATTAATCTTTCTTTGTACGAACTACTAATTTTCTTGGACCCTTTCTTGTACGGGCATTAGTTTTAGTTCTTTGTCCTCTTACTGGAAGACCTTTCTTATGTCTTGTTCCTCTGAAGCAACCCATTTCAATTAATTGTTTGATGTTTAATTGTGTTTCTCTTCTTAGGTCACCTTCAACTAAATAACCAGACATTGCTTTTCTAATAGCTTGTTCTTGATCATCTGTTAAGTCTTTAACTCTAGTGTCTGGGTTGATACCAGCTTCTGCTAGAATTTTTTGTGATCTTTTCAAACCTATACCATAAATGTATGTAAGTCCGATTTCTACCCTTTTTTCTTTTGGTAGTTCAACTCCTGCTATACGAGCCATGTTTACACCTCTTTCATAAATTTTGTTTTTTGTTTGTATTTGTTTATTTAATAATTTTCTATCTTGCACTTCTAAAGGTGAAATGCACCGAATTTAATGTTAATAACACGATTTAGAAAGGTTTGGTCGTATTATTAATATTAAATTCGATCTTTAAAAGTTTAAGATAAAGTATTTATATTTTACATATTCTCAATCAGCCGCACGAGAGATATGAAAATAACTAAAAATTATTGGTTAATGAACTGCCCTAGTATCAATACTTTGAAACATTTTTGTAATATGTTTTTGAAGTTTGTTTTCTAGAACGCAAATTAAAGTAATTTCAATACTTTGAAACTACTTTAATCTACAATTAACCTTGTCTTTGTTTGTGTTTTGGATTAGAGCAAATAACTCTAATAACACCTTTTCTTTTTATAACCTTGCATTTTTCGCACATAGGTTTTACTGATGGTCTAACCTTCATTCTATTTTCCTCCTAATTTGCTTTTATACTTTAATGCATTATTTAATTATTTATCTCTCCATGTAATTCTTCCTTGAGTTAAATCATATGGTGATAATTCTAATTTTACTTTATCTCCTGGAAGAATTTTAATGTAATTCATTCTTAATTTTCCTGAGATATGAGCTAAAATTTCATGTCCGTTTTCTAATTTTACTTTGAATGTTGTATTTGGAAGTGCTTCTGAAACAACACCTTCAACTTCAATTACATCATCTTTAGACATATAATTTTTTACTCCTTTTTGAAACAATTTTTGTCATGATTTTCAATAAGCGTCATGACTAATTAATTTTACAATAATTTTAGCTTAAAGTCAATATTTCAGGCTCATTTTCTGTGATTAAAATTGTGTTTTCATAGTGTGCTGTTAAACTCTCATCATATGTCCAAATTGACCATCCGTCATCGCCTTGGCAAATCTCTGGTGAACCAGCTACTACCATAGGTTCGATACATATTGTCATTCCTGGCTCAAGTCTAACACCTCTTCCTGGTTTTCCGTGATTTGGAACTCCTGGATCTTCATGCATTTCTCTACCAATGCCGTGTCCTTCAAACTCTTTAATTACATCAAATCCGTTAGCGCGTACATATTCTTGTACTGCATAACCAATATCGCCTATTCTATTTCCTTTTTTAGCTACTTTTAAAGCTTCATAAAAAGCTTGTTTTGTAACTTCCATTAGCTTTTTAGCTTCTGGTGATACCTCTCCGACTGCATATGTTCTACAGCAATCACCATTGAATCCATTTTTGTATGTTACAAGGTCAATTGAGATTATATCTCCTTCTCTTAAAACAACTTTATCTGATGGAATTCCATGTATAATATTATCATTTACAGATGCGCAAATGGATGCTGGAAAATCAGGTACACCCTTCATTCCGCTTGGATAACCTTTTTCTGCAGGTAATGCTCCTAATTCTCTCATTTTTGCTTCAGCAATTTTATCAAGATCAAGAGTTGTTACCCCAGGTTTTATTGCTTTCTCGATTTCTTTTTGAACTAAGTCTGCAACTCTACCGGCTTCACGCATGCATTCAATTTCTGATTTAGATTTTATTGTAACCATTTACTATCTTCTTTCTAATTATTCTGCAATTCTTTTATCAATTGCATTAAATGTTTTTGCTGTTGTGTCTTCTCTAGTTGTTTCTGAATAAATGTTAATATCAATTGGTTCTAATAATTCTTTTTCTCTATAATAGTTTATTAATTGTTCGGTTTCTTCATGATAAACTTTTAGTCTATTTCTGATAATTTCAGGAACGTCGTCTGCTCTTCTAATTAGCGCTGATCCGCATACGTCACAAACACCTTCAACTTTTGAAGGCATAAATTTTGTATTATATGCTGCACGGCATGTTTTATTTGAGCAAATAACTCTGCTTGATGTTCTTACTACTAAATCTTCATCTGGAACATTTAAGTCAATAACTGCTGTTATTGCTTTTCCTTTTGAATTTAAGTAACTATCTAGAGCACTTGCTTGCTCGATTGTTCTTGGGAAACCGTCAAGTACTGCACCATCTAATTCATCTAATTGTTTTTCAACTAATTTGATTGTGATTTCGTCAGGTACTAATTTACCTTGTGAAATATACTTTTCTGCTTCTTTTCCAAGTTCTGTTTGATTTTTTATTTCTTCTCTGAAAATATCTCCTGTGGCTAAGTGTGTTAAGTTGTAATGCTTGCATATTTCAGTTCCTATGGTTCCTTTGCCACTACCAGGAGCTCCAAGCATAATTATATACATATATGTTCCTTTCACATTAAATAAAATAGTTTGTATACAAACTATTTTATCTTTTGTATTTAATAAAAAATTAAGAAGGGACGTTCTATAATGAAGAGCATCCCTATGTTAATTTAATACTCTTAAAACTATTTATTTAAGAATCCTTTATAATGTCTCATTACTAATAATGATTCAAGTTGTTGCTCTAATTCGATAGCAACACCAACCAAAATTAATATTGATGATCCACCAAATGCTGTGTTTAATCCTGTTGCTTTTGCAAACATTGGGATAATAGCAATAACTGCTAAGAATATACCACCGAATAATACTACTTTAGATAGTACTGATGATAAGTAATCTGATGTTGGTTTTCCTGCTCTGATACCAGGGATGAAACCACCATTTCTCTTGATATTTGCTGCAACTTCTAATGGATTAAATGTTGCGTATGTATAGAAATATGTGAAACCAATGATTAATAATAAGTAAATTACTGCATTGATTATTACATAATTCCAACCAACATTTGATGAAGATGTAGCGATTGATAAATCATAAACTACTCTCCAGAATCCTTGTGTATTCGCTATTTGAGGATTTATCAATTCAATAATTAAAGCTGGGAATGTCATGAATGATGAAGCAAAAATTATTGGCATTACAGAAGCCATTGCTGGCTTGATTGGAATGTGTGTATTTTGTGCTCCTACCATTTTTCTTCCAACAACTTTCTTTGAATATTGAACTGGAATTCTTCTTTCAGCTAATTGAACAAATACTACACCTGTTACTAATAATAGAATTCCGAATACGATTAATAATGCAAATATTAATCCTTTTGTATCGAATGCTCCATTTACTGTAACTAATCCAACTATTGAAGTAATAGCTGTTGGGATACTTGAAACGATACCAGCAAAGATTAACATTGATGTTCCGTTTCCAATTCCTCTTGATGTAATTTTGTCTCCAACCCACATAAGTAGTGAAGTTCCGGCAACTAGTGATAATATAACTACTGCCATTGTTTGGAATCCTGTTCCGATGAAGATTCCATTCATTTGATATGAGAAGTAAATTCCCAAACCTTCAACTACTGCTAATACTAAAGATATGATCTTAGTAATTCTGTCAATTTTCTTTCTACCTTCTTCGCCACCTTCTTTAGTTAATCTCTCTAAAGCAGGTACAATCATTCCTAATAATTGAACAATGATTGAAGCTGTGATGTAAGGTGTGATTGACATTGCGAAAATTGATAATCTTGAGAAAGCACCACCTGAAATAATGTTAATTAATCCAGTTATTCCTGATGATGATGTCTCTCCTAATTGGCTAACAGCTTCTAAGTTAACCATAGGTATAGTAATAAAACAACCAATTCTAAAAATTATTAATAGTAATAATGTATAGAATAGTTTTTTCCTGATTTCAGGAGTTTTAAATGCGTTGACTAATGTTTTAAACAATTAAATCACCTCTGTCTTTCCGCCTAAAGCTTCGATTTTTTCTTTAGCTGAATTTGTGAATCTCTTAGCTTTTACAGTTAATTTTTTATCTAATTTACCAGTAGCTATAACAACGATTCCGTCTTTAGCTTTGCTGATAATTCCATCGTTAATAAGACTATTAACATCTACTACATCTGTTGTTGCGTTATTTAACATAGTTAATGTTACTTCATTGTAGTCTCTAGCGAACTTACTGTTGTTGAATCCTCTCTTAGGTAATCTTCTATATAATGGTGTTTGTCCACCTTCAAATCCACGTCTTACTCCGCCGCCAGCTCTAGCTTTTTGGCCTTTGTGACCTCTTCCAGAAGTTTTTCCTAATCCTGAACCCATACCACGTCCAACTACAGTTCTCTTTGTTCTTTTAGTTGATGGTTTTAATTCATCTAACTTCATTTTGGGTTACACCTCCTTATGTCATTTTAATTTCATACGAAATTATTTTATACAAATAATATTCAATTGTAAATAATGAATAAAATATATTTACGTTACAATTTTTACACAAATCTCTTAGCAAAAATTATTTAACGTCTTCTACTTTTATTCCTCTCTTCTTTGCAACTTGTTCAATTGTTTGCATTTCTTTTAATCCGTTTAATGTTGCATAAACGCAGTTTCTAGGATTGTTTGTTCCTAAAACTTTAGTTCTAACATCTTTGTATCCTGCTAATTCAAGAACTGGTCTAACAGATCCTCCTGTAATTAATCCAGTACCTTCTGCAGCTGGTTTTAATAGTACCTTAGCACTACCAAATTCTCCAATATATTCATGTGGAACAGTTGTACCAACGATTGGAACTTCGATTAAATGTTTCTTAGCATCTTGGATTGCCTTGCTGATTGCTTCAGGAACCTCAGCTGATTTTCCATTACCGATTCCAACGTGTCCAGCACCATCACCTACAACAACAACAGCACTGAATCTAAATGTTCTACCACCTTTAACAACTTTTGCAACTCTATTGATTGCAACGACTTTTTCATTTAGTCCGTCATCTTTTTCTTCACGTCTATTTTGTCTATCTGCCACTTGATTTACCTCCTTCTTCTTAGAAATTTAATCCGCCTTCTCTAGCGCTATCAGCTAATGCTTTGATAACACCATGATAAATGTATCCGCCTCTATCGAAAACAACATCTGAAATTTTTGCATCTTTTGCTCTCTTTGCTACTAATGCTCCAACTTCTTTAGCTGCTTCAACATTTGCATGTTTTGTTTTTACTTCTTTATCTAATGAAGAAGCTGCAACTAATGTTTTTCCGTTAACATCGTCAATGATTTGTGCATAGACTGCAGAATTACTTTTGAAAACGCTTAATCTTGGGCATTCTGGAGTTCCACTAATCTTTGTACGAACTCTAGCATGTCTTCTTGTTCTTTCAAGTTTTCTATTTGTCTTAGAAATCATTATTTATCTCCTTTCTAGATATTATTTACCTGTCTTTCCTTCCTTACGTATTAAGTGTTCATCAGCATATTTAATACCTTTACCCTTATATACTTCTGGTTCTCTCTTTGATCTAACAACAGCTGCTGTTTGTCCAACAACTTCTTTGTTGATTCCTCTAACGATAATTGTGTTAGCATCTGGAACATCAAATGTGATTCCTTCTGGTGCTTCAACAATTACTTGGTGAGAATATCCTAAGTTCATAACTAGGTTTGATCCTTGTTTTTGAGCTCTGTAACCTACACCGTTAATTTGAAGTGTTTTTGAAAATTCATTGTTAACACCTTCAATCATGTTAGCGATTAAAGTTCTAGTTAATCCATGTAAATTTCCGTTTGCTTCATTATCTATAGAAACGATAACTTCGTTTTCTTTAACTTCAGCTTTAACTGCTGGATGTATATCCATTTCAAGAGTTCCCTTTGAGCCTTTAGTTGTGATGTGTTGTCCATCAATTGTAACTGTAACGCCTTCAGGAATTGCTATAGGTTTCTTTCCTATTCTTGACATCTTGGTTTTCCTCCTTCTTTAATAATTACCAAATATAAGCTAGAACTTCTCCTCCTAAGCCTTCTTTACGTGCTTCTCTATCTGTTTTAATTCCTTTAGATGTAGAAATTAAAGCAATACCTAAACCGTTAAGAACTTCTGGAAGTTCGTCTTTATTTACATATATACGTAATCCTGGTTTTGAAATTCTCTTTAATCCAGAAATTACTTTCTTACCTTTTTCATCATACTTTAATGTGATTCTGATGATACCTTGTTTTTCATCTTTAATCTCTTCAAAAGATTTGATATATCCTTCATCAGCTAAGATTTGAGCGATAGCTTTCTTAATATTTGATGATGGAACGTCAACTGTAGCATGTTTTGAAGTATTAGCGTTTCTAATTCTTGTTAACATGTCTGCTATTGGGTCAGTTGTATTCATTTATTTCCCTCCTTCTTTGTCAGATTTAAATATTTATTACCAACTTGCCTTTTTGATTCCAGGAATTTCACCCTTGTGAGCTAATTTTCTGAAGCATTCACGGCAAATTCCAAATTTTCTTATATAAGCATGTGGTCTTCCACAAATTTTGCATCTATTATATTCTCTAGTTGCATATTTTTGTGGCTTTTGTTGTTTAACTTTTAAAGATTTCTTAGCCATTCTTGACTCTTTCCTCCTTCATTATTATTTACTGAAAGGCATTCCAAGAAGAGTTAATAATTCTTTTGCTTCTTCATCAGTATTAGCTGATGTAACAAAAACGATATCCATTCCTCTAACTTTATCTACCTTATCATATTCGATCTCAGGGAAAATTAATTGTTCCTTAACTCCCATTGAATAATTTCCTCTTCCATCAAATGAATCAGATGAAACTCCTCTAAAGTCTCTAACACGTGGTAATGCTACATTGAATAGTTTGTATGCAAAATCATACATTTTTCCGCTTCTTAATGTAACTTTAACACCAATGTCCATTCCAGCTCTAATCTTGAAAGCAGCAATAGCTTTCTTTGATTTTGTAACTACTGGTTTTTGGCCTGTAATTTCTGTTAAATCTTTAACACATCCTTCTAATGTTTTAGGATTGTCTCTTGTATCTCCTAAACCAACATTAAGGATGATCTTTTCTAATCTTGGAACTTCCATTACTGACTTGTAATTGAATTTCTTCATCATTGCTGGAACTATTTCTTTCTCATATTGTTCTTTTAACATTTCCATATAAGTCTTAATAGACCTCCTCTCGCAATATTATTTTATAATTCAGCTCCGCAGCTCTTGCAAACTCTAACTTTCTTATCACCATCAACTTTGTAACCAACTTTAACGGCTTTCTTACATTTAGGGCAAACTACTGCAACTTTACTTGAATTAATTGGATGTTCTGAAGCAATAATTCCTCCAGCTTCTCCAGCTTTTCTTGGTTTTGTAGCTTTTTTTCTAATATTAACTTGTTTAACTACAACTTTATTTGATTTAGGTAAAACAGAAAGAATTTCTCCTGTTGTTCCTTTATCATTTCCAGATAATACTTCTACTGTATCTCCTTTTTTAAGTTTCATGTATTTCACCTCTTTCTTCTATAAAACTTCTGGTGCTAGTGATAAGATTTTCATATAATCAAAATCTCTTAATTCTCTTGCAACTGGTCCAAATATACGTGTTCCAGTTGGAGTTTTATCGTCTTTTATAATAACTGCTGCATTTTCATCAAATCTAACAACTGTTCCGTCTGGTCTTTGAATAGGTTTCTTTGTTCTAACAATAACTGCTTTAACAACTTGTCCTTTTTTAACTGTTCCGTCTGGGATAGCGCTCTTTACTGATGCAACTACAACATCACCTACACCTGCAAACTTTCTATATGATCCACCAAGGCATCTTATAACCATAAGTTCTCTTGCCCCTGTGTTGTCAGCTACTTTTAATCTAGTTTGTTGCTGTACCATAAGTCTTTCCTCCTTCTTTTATCTTCATATGTAAAGCTTGTGCTTTACATTTAACTTTAAATGATTATTTTATAACTGCTTTCTCTGTTATTTTAACAAGTCTGTATCTCTTATCTTTTGATAGAGGTCTTGTCTCCATAACTTCAACAGTGTCTCCAACTTGGCATTCATTGTTTTCGTCATGAGCTTTTAATTTATATGTTGAAGCTTTGATCTTTCCATATCTTTTATCCATTTTCTTTGTTTCAACTGCTACAACGATTGTTTTATCCATGCTGTTAGAAACTACTTTTCCAATCATTATTCTACGAAGATTTCTTTCCATTAGGTATTTATCTCCTTTCTTTATTTATTAGCCTCTTTTAACTTTCTTTCAGTTAAAACTGTATTTACTCTTGCAATGTCTTTCTTTACTTGAGAAATTTTCTTAGGATTATCTAAACCGTTTGTAGCTAAGCTAAATCTTAATTTAAATAATTCTGATTTTAAATCAACTAATTCTTTCTCTAGATCTGGTGAAGACATTTCTCTAATCTTATTTATCTTCATCTTGATCACCATCCATTTCTTTCTTAACTATTTTTGTTTTAACAGATAGTTTGCTTCCTGCAAGTGTTAATGCTCTCTTAGCAACTTCGTCTGTACAACCATCGATTTCAAACATTACTCTTCCTGGTTTTACAGGTGCTACCCATCTTTCAACATTACCTTTTCCTTTACCCATACGAGTACCGATAGGCTTTGCTGTTTCTGGATGATCTGGGAAGATTCTAATCCAGAATTTTGCGTCTCTACTTGCTGATCTTGTCATAGCAACACGGGCTGCTTCGATTTGGTTAGAAGTAATATGACCTAGCTCACATGCTTGTAAACCAAATTTTCCATTAACAACTGTGTTTCCTCTTGTTGCTTTTCCTCTGTTTCTACCTTTTTGTTGTTTTCTATATTTTGTTTTCTTAGGCATCAATGGCATCGTCATTTCCTCCTTCCATCTTAACTTTTACGTTTCTTTTTTCTGGAAGAACTTCGCCTTTATAAATCCAAACTTTAACACCAACTTTTCCATATGTTGTATCTGCTTCTGCAAATCCATAATCAATGTCAGCTCTTAATGTTTGAAGTGG
>CAMKBC010000010.1 GCA_946410665.1 uncultured Clostridia bacterium
TGTCCATTTCATAATGAGAAATCACCTTCTTTTTCTGTTTCACCAGATAAACAAATATTTAAATGCTTCGGATGTGGCAAAGGCGGAAATGTATTCCACTTCTTAATGAATGCAGAAAACATCTCATTCGTTGAAGCAGTACAAATCTTAGCTGAGCGAGCAAACATCGAACTACCAAAAAACAGCGGTGACGAAGACGAGAAACAAGTTCAGTTAAAAAATGAAGTATACAAAGTAAATGAAGCAGCTGCGATGTTCTATCATGAAACACTATACAAACCAACATCAAAAGTTGCACAAGAATATGTAAAGAAACGTAAGCTTGGAAATAATACATTAAAAGCATTCTTAATCGGATATGCACCAATGAACAATGAATTATTCAACCACTTAAAATCAAAAGGATTCTCAACTGAAGCAATGTTAGCTTCAAACTTAATCGGAAGAAGCGAAAAAGGAATCTACTACGATAAGTTTAAACATAGATTAATGATTCCAATACAAGATGTAAGAAACAGATACATTGCATTTGGTGGAAGAGTACTGGATGACAGCAAACCTAAATATATTAATTCACCAGAAGACATAGTTTACAGCAAAGGTAGAAACTTATTTGGATTAAACGTTGCAAAACGAAATTCAAACGGAATGCTTAAAGAAATCTTAATAGTTGAAGGATATATGGATGCAATTTCACTATATCAACGTGGAATTACAAACGTAGTAGCATCATTAGGAACAGCCCTAACAGATGCACAAGGAAGATTACTTAGAAGAAATGCAGAAAAAGTTATTTTAGGATATGATGCCGACGGCGCAGGACAAACAGCAATCTTAAGAGGAATGGATATATTAAAAAATCTTGGAGTTGATATTAGAGTTTTACAAATAAGCGATGCAAAAGATCCAGATGAATACGTTATCAAATATGGTGCAGACAGATTTAAGAAGTGCATGGAAGATGCAATTTCAGTTGTAGAGTTTAAAGTTAAGATATTAAAACAAACATTAGACTTAAACAACACAAACGATAAGATTAAGTTCTTGAATGAAATTGCAAAAACATTAGCAAGTGTAGATAACTCAATGGAAAGAGAAGTTTACATCGATAAGATTGGTAAAACATATGGAATCTCAACTGAAGCAATTCAAAGCGAGATTAACAAGCTAACAAATAAAGAACCAGACAAAAAGAAAATAGAAAACACATCAGTGATAATCAAGAAAAACGAAGAAAAAACAATTGATGAAAATGTTTTAAGAAGAGAAAAGATGCTTATCTACTTATTAATAAACTACTCAGATAAAACATTTAAGAGAATATCAAGTGTTGTAAAAACGGATTATATTCAAGATGCATCAAATAAGATAATCATTGATAAAATCTTTGAAAAACTACAAGAAAGCCAAAATCCAGAAGATGTTTTGAATTGGTTTGAAGATCAAGACATGGTAAGTTATCTAGCAGGAGTTTTATCAAACGACTTTGAGATAAACGATGTTGATAAAGCTATTGAAGATGTGGAAAAGACATATCTAAAAGAGGCTAAAATCTCAAGAAGAGATGAAATTATAGAGATATTAAAATCACCAGAGTTAGACAAAGATGAAAAAGCAAATTTAGAAAAAGAATTAAACAATATCATAATCGATTTGGTTAGAATGAAATAGGGGGAATTCAAATTGGCAAAGAAAGTTGAAAAGAAAGTTGTTAAGAAAGTAGCTGCTAAGAAACCAGCAGCAAAAGCAAGTGCAAAGAAAGCACCTGTAAAGAAAGTGGCAGCTAAAAAGCCAGTAGCAAAGGCAGCAGCAAAAAAAGCTCCAGCAAAGAAACCAGTTGCAAAAGCAGCAGCAAAAAAGGCTCCAGCTAAAAAAGTTGTAGCAAAGAAACCAGTAGCAAAGGCAGCAGCAAAGAAAGCACCAGCTAAGAAAGTTGCAGCTAAAAAGCCAGTTGCAAAAGCAGCAACAAAGAAAGCTCCAGCTAAGAAAGTTGTAGCTAAAAAGCCAGTTGCAAAAGCAGCAACAAAGAAAGCTCCAGCCAAAAAAGTTGCAACTAAAAAACCAGTTGCAAAAGCTCCAGCAAAGAAAGCTTCAGCTAAGACAACTGCAAAGAAACCAGTTGCTAAAACAGCAGCTAAGAAACCTTTAACACCTGCTCAAAAGTTAGCAGCAAAAAAGGCAGCAGAAAAGAAAAAGAAAGAATTAGCTAAGATTGCAGCAGCTAAGAAGATGGCTGCAAAGAAAAAAGCAATGGAAGCTAAAAAGTTAGCAGCAAAAAAAGCAGCAGAAAAGAAAAAGAAAGAAATGGCTAAAAAAGCAGCAGCTAAGAAATTAGCAGCTGAAAAATTAAAAATTGCTAAAGCTAAAGCAGCTGAAAGAAAGAGAATCGAAAGAGAAAAAGCTGCAGCTAGAAAGCAAAGAGAAAAAGAAAGATTAGCAGCGAGAAAACAAAAGGAAAAAGAAATGGCAGCAGCAAGAAAAGCAAGAGAAGAAGAAAGAGCAAGAAAGCAAAAAGAAAAAGAAGAAGCTAGAGCAGCAGCACTAAAAGCTAAAGAAGAAGCAAAGGCAGCAGCATTAGCAGAAAAAGAAGCAAAGAAACAAGCAGAAGGCTTAGATATAAAAGATATTCCAGAACTAAAAGATGATGAAAAACTAAGAAAATTAGTAATGAAAGCAAAGAAGAAAAAGAAAATTACTTATTCTGAAATTGCTAACTTCATCGGAAATTCATCACCAGACGATTTAGAAAAATGTTTCACTGTTTTAGAAAAAGCAGGAATCGCAATTATCAATGACGACTTTGATGAAACAGAACCAGATTCAGATGACTTAGAAGAAATCGAAGAAATCGATGTAAACGACTTAGATATTGAAAGCATGGACGGAATCAAATTAGACGATCCAGTTAGAATGTATCTAAGAGAAATTGGAAAGATTCCTCTATTAACATACGAAGAAGAATTAGACCTAGCTAAGAAAATCGAAGCGGGCGACATGAGAGCAAAATCAAAATTAATCGAATCAAACTTAAGATTAGTTGTAAGTATTGCTAAGAGATATGTTGGAAGAGGAATGTTATTCTTAGACTTAATCCAAGAAGGTAACATGGGATTAATCAAGGCAGTTGAGAAGTTCGATTATACAAAAGGATACAAGTTCTCAACATATGCTACATGGTGGATTAAACAAGCTATCACAAGAGCTATCGCAGACCAAGCAAGAACAATCAGAATTCCAGTTCACATGGTAGAAACAATCAACAAATTATTAAGAACATCAAGACACTTATTACAACAAAACGGTAGAGAACCAACTCCAGAAGAAATCGCAAACGAGATGGAAATTCCAGTAGAAAAAGTTCTAGAAATCCAAAAGATTTCACAAGATCCAGTATCACTAGAAACACCAATCGGTGAAGAAAACGATTCACACTTAGGAGATTTCATAAAAGATGAAGACTCACCATCACCACAAGATGCAGCTTCATACACAATGCTTAAAGAAGAACTTGAAGAAGTAATGAAAACATTAACTCCAAGAGAAGCTAAAGTATTAAAACTAAGATTTGGACTAGAAGATGGAAAAGCAAGAACACTTGAAGAAGTTGGAAAACAATTCAACGTTACTCGTGAAAGAATTAGACAAATTGAAGCAAAAGCTTTAAGAAAGCTAAGACATCCATCAAGAAGCAACAAATTAAAGGAATTTATGTAATAGGTGAGCGAGCAATCGCTTAAAGATTAACAAAAGTTCAGGGTAAACTTAATGTTTGCCCTGATTTTTTATGCTGAAAAATGTTTCTAAAAAGGCATGAAATTTCGTTAAATTGCTTGATAAATCAATGTTTTTATGTTAGAATAATAACGCCTTGCTTATCACTAGTTGATAGGCTATTATCCAAGAGGAGGTGAAAAATAATGAACAAATATGAAAGCGTTGTCATTATTAATCCAGAAGTAGATGAAGAAGGAGTTAAAGCTCTAGAAAACACATTTACAGATATGATTAATAAGAACGGAAAAGTTTCAAAGGTAGACGAATTAGGCAAAAAGAAATTAGCTTATGAAGTTAAGAAATGCACAGAAGGAAACTATGTTGTATTTAATTTTGAAGCTACTCCATCTCTAATCGCTGAATTAGAGAGAAACTACAGAATCACAGACGAAATCATTAAGTTTATGGTTATTAAAGTAGAAGAATAATTACATTCAAACAAGGGGCTTTATTTAAAGAAAGGTAAGGTACTAATATGAACAAAGTTGAATTAATAGGAAGATTAACTAAAGATCCAGAAGTTAGATATACACAATCTAACAACACTTTAGTAGCATCTTTTACTTTAGCAGTAAACAGAAGATTTACTAGAGAAGGTGATACTCAAACAGCAGATTTTATAAATTGTGTTGCTTGGGCTAAGACTGGAGAGTTTGTAAGCAAATACTTCAAAAAAGGTCAACAAATGGGCGCTTGTGGAAGAATCCAAACAAGAAGCTGGGATGACCAAAACGGACAAAAACGTTACACAACAGAAGTTATTGTTGAAGAAGTTTACTTTGCTGACAGCAGAAGAGATTCAGATGGCGAAAGTTTTAATAGCACATTTGGAGACGGTGCTCCAGTAGAAGATGGTGCGTCAGATTTTGAAGTTTCATCAGGAGACGATTTACCATTCTAATTATATTTAAGTTAGGAGGAGAAAATAATGGCAGACAGAAAAAATAATAAAAGAAATAACAGAAATAAAGATTACGATGATGATTACAAAGCAAAAAGAATCAGAAAAAAAGTTTGTCCTTTATGTGCAGATAACACTTTAGTTCTAGATTACAAAAATCCAGAACAATTAAGAAAATTTGTTAACGAAAAAGGAAAGATTCTTCCAAGAAGAACAACTGGTGCTTGCGCTAAACATCAAAGAGATATTACAACTGCAGTTAACAGATGCAGAACAATTGCTATGCTTCCATTTGAAGCAAAATAATTAATATGTAAATTAAAGCTAGAATTCACTGAATTCTGGCTTTTTTTATTTGTATAAATAGACTAATTGTTATTTTAAATATTATGGTATAATGAGTACGAGGTATTTTATGGATAAAAGTTTATATGAAATGATATTTAAAAGAAAATCTTTTCACTTATTTAGAAACATCGGAGATGAAAAGATTAGTGAAGAAGAATTAAAAGATATAGAAGATAAGTTTAATGAATTTAAACCATTAGTAGATGATATTAAAGTAAAAATAAAAATAGTAAAAGATTCAACCACATGTAGAAGAGGTCAAGAGTATTGCATATTATTTTATTCAGAAAAGAAGGACAACTACTTACAAAACATAGGATATCTAGGAGAACAATTAGATCTTTACTTAGTATCTAAAAACATTGGAACATTATGGTTTGGCATAGGTAAAGTAGAAGAAAAACAACTTGAGGGATTAGATTTTGTAATTATGATTGCAATAGCAAAAGTAGATAATCCAGAGAAGTTTAGAAAAGATATGTATAAGAGTAAAAGAAAAGAACTATCTGAGATTTGGGAAGGTGATAACTTCTTAGATGTTGGAAACATTGTAAGATTTACTCCAAGTGCATGTAATACTCAACCATGGAGAGTTAAAGCATCTGATAATGAAATTAAAGTATATAGATATAGAAAAGAAGGTAAACGAGGAATAATGCCCAAAGATATGGTTATATACTACAATCAAATCGATATCGGAATATTCTTATGCTTCTTAGAGCTATGTTTAGAAAATGAAAACATTCCATACGATAAAGAATTATATGTAGAAGAAAACCATGAAGATGAAAACAATTTAACGGCAATTTATAAAATAAATAATTAGGAGAAACATATGAAAGAAGAGTTAGAAAAATTATTAGAAAATGCATATGCACCAATATCAAATTTTAAAGTAGCATCAATTGTAGTAACAAAAGATGATAGAAAATTTTATGGTGTAAATGTAGAAGATGCATCAACAAGAGCAGGAACATGCGCTGAAAGAAATGCAATCTTCAACGCAGTAACAAATGGTTGCAAGAAAGGCGATTTCAAAGAACTTCATTTAATGTTTTCTTCAAAAGAAATTGGCACACCATGCTTTGTATGTCGTCAAATGATTTCAGAATTGTTTGATAAAGATGCAAAGATTTATTCTTATTCAGATACAGAAGTAAAAGAATATACAGTAGAAGAATTATGCCCATATCCATTCGAGATTGGCTAATAAACAAAAAATAATTAAGAATAATAAAAGTATAAGAAAGGAGGATCCATGACTTCAAAACGTGAAATGAAAAAACAACTTGAAAAGTTGAATGCTAAAAAAGCAAGAGAACGTGCAAGAAGAAAAGCACAAGGAAAACCACGCCCACGAAGAGTTGTAGAAGAGATTGAAGAAGATGAAGAAGACACAAGAAGATTTCATATCAATTGGCATATAGTACTTCCACTTCTTATACTAGCAGCTGGATTCTTCATAGGTTCTTATATTTATACAAATAGCACAGTTGGTGCACAGCTAATTAAAGATTATAGCAAAGCAATCGCTGACAAAGATTATTCAAAAGCATATTCACTATGCAAAACAGAAATAAGTGAAGCGGACTTCACAGAAAGATTGAAAAACATCTACGAAGGAATCGAAGCTTCAAACATAGGTGTAACAATCATTAGCAACAATCTAGCAAGTGAAGAAAATAAAAATGAAGCTAATACAACAGAGATAAAAAACAACAACTCAGTTACATTTAAAATGAGCATGGATACTCCTGCTGGAAATATTAATTTTCAAAAGACAGCAGAGATAACAAACGACAATAAATTAATATGGGATGAAAGTTTTATTTATCCATCACTAAATAAAGATAGAAAGATTAGAGTAAAAACACTTTCTTCATTAAGAGGAGAAATCAAAGATAGAAATGACAACTATCTAGCAAAGAACAGCACAGCATATGATGTTGGAATTGTTCCGGGAAAATTTAATAAGACTAATGTAAGCACAGTTGCAAACTTATTAGAAATAACACCAGCATATATTAATGAAGAATTAAGCAAAGACTATGTAGGAGATGATAGCTTTGTTAAATTAAAAACAATTTCAAGAGATGAATCAGCGCTAAAAGAAAAGCTATTAGCAATCTCAGGAATAATGCTAAACGAAAAGAGCATAAGAGTTTATCCATACAAAGAAGCAACATCAATTTTAACAGGATATGTTCAAAACGGCGAAGGAAAAGCAGGATTAGAACTTTCACTAAATGATAAATTACAAGGACAAAAAGGCAAAGAAATTTACATTGATCAAGATGGTAGAAACATCGAAACAATTGCAAGAAAACCAGAAACAAAAGGACAAGACGTAAAGCTAACAATAGATGTAAACATGCAACAAAAGATTTACGATTTGTATAAAGGCGAGCAAGGTTGCGTTGTTTATATGAATTATAATACTGGTGAAATTTTATCAGCAGTTAGTACACCATCATATGATGCAAATTTATTTAGTTTAGGAATATCAAACGAAGATTGGAAGAAGTTATCAGAAGATAAAACAAATCCAATGTTTAATAGATACTTAGCAACATATGCACCAGGTTCGTCAATCAAGCCAGTAGTAGGCGCTATAGGACTTATGACAAATTCATTCTCACAAGATGATGACTTTGGCAAAAGCGTAAATAGATGGCAACTTGATTCATCATGGAAAGATTTTTATATAACAACACTACACACATACTCAGGTAAGTCTAATTTAGAAAACGCATTAATAAATTCAGACAACATTTATTTTGCACAAGCAGCAATTAAAATAGGAAAAGATAATTTCAAATCTTGGCTAGATAAATTAGGGTTTAATCAAGGTATTGAGTTTCCACAAGAAGCTGCACAATCAACTTATGGAGAAATAACAAACGATGCAGATCTTGCAAACAGTGGTTATGGTCAAGCACAAATGCTAGTAAATCCAATTCATATGGCATCAATATATTCATCATTTGCAAAAAAGGGAACAATGATTAAACCATATATTGAGTATAGCAATGGCGAAAGCAAAGAACTTAAAAAAGAAGTTTTCAAAGGCGACATCGCTGATATAATAAAAGAAGACTTAGTTCAAATAGTAGAAAAGGGAACAGCAGTTGCTTGTAAAATCGAAGGAAGAACAATCGCTGGAAAGACCGGAACAGCTGAGATTAAAGCAAGTCAAAGTGATAAAGATGGAACTGAAATTGGATGGTTTGATTCATTTGATGAAAAAGGAAATCTAATAATTGCAATGCAAGAAAATGTAAAAGATAAAGGTGGTTCAGAAGCGGTAGTAAAGAAGGTAAAAAATATTTATCTAGAAATAGGAGAATAAAATGGGAAGAATAGTTTGGAAACCAGGAACATTTGAATATCCAATTCCAGCAGTACTAGTAACAACAGGAACATACGAAAAAGCAAATGTTTTAACAGTAGCCTGGACAGGAATACTAAACACAAATCCAGCAATGGTATATATTTCAGTAAGACCAGAAAGATATTCATATGCATTACTTAATGAAACAAAAGAATTTGTAATTAATCTAACAACAGAAAATCTAACATATGAAACTGATTTTTGCGGAGTTAAATCTGGAAAAGATATAGATAAATTTAAAGAAGCGAGACTAACGAAGGAAAAAGCAAACTTTGTTAAATGTCCTCTAATAAAAGAAAGTCCAGTTTCAATTGAATGCAGAGTAGAAGAAACAAAGAACTTAGGATCACATACAATGTTTATAGCAAGAGTATTATCAATTGATGTAGATGAAAAGTATGTTGATGAAAAAGGTGCATTTGATATTGAAAAGTGCCATTTGATGGCTTATGCCAACGGAGGGTACTTTGCATTAGGCAAAAAGCTTGGAAAATTCGGCTATTCAGTCATGAAAAAGAAGACAGCAAAGCGATACAACAATCGAAACTTCGCAAAACCAAATAAATCAAATAAAAAATAAAATAAAGAGCCCGTATGTATTGTTCATACGGGCTTTTCATGATATAATATGCAGCAATTAGCAGCTGTTGCTCTAATTAAAATTCCGACTGTACTATCGCTAACGCACACACGAAAGGATGGTGAAAAACCATGAGCAAGTACAGAAAGAATTATGGGTCTTTTTATTGTGACATACAGGCCTTGCATCCCGAGGTTACCGGAAGTTGTATGTTATGCGTCGTCAGATTACCTGATGGTAAGAAGTTTAAATTCGTCGTGGATTGTGGTCTCTTCCAAGAGCGCAAATACTGGGAATTTAATAAGAATTTACCATTCAATGCAAATGATGTTCAGTTCGTTTTGATCACACATAACCATGTTGATCATGTAGGACGGTTGGCATTGTTATCAAGAAAGGGTTATGGTGGCAAGTACTATGCATCTGAAGACACTTGCAAATTATTACCGCTTTGCTTACGTGATAGTGGTAGGATATTAGCAAGTAGCTGTAAAGCGCACAATGAGAATCCAATCTATGAAGAGGAAGACATCGACACCGTTGTCAATAATCTTCAGCAAGTAGTTCCTCGGGAGCAGTTCAAGCCGTGTGAAAACGTGGTGGTCACTGCAATCAGGAACAATCATCTCGTCGGTGCAGTATCTTATTTGGTACAAATTAAGTATCCTGGTTTTGAAGACATCAACATTCTCTTCACTGGTGATATCAAAGAGCAGAACATGTTTCTTGAAGACACCAGCGTACCGAAGTGGATTCGCGATTTGCCATTAACAATTGTAACAGAGAGTACATATGGCAATGAGCGGGCTACTGGCAAACCGGTATTTAAGCACAACCTTATAAGAGCATTAAAGCGAGGTGGAAGTGTGGTAGTTCCAGTCTTTAGTTTGGGACGAACACAAGAAGTTTTGTACGTCTTGAAGACGCTGCAGGACGAAGGGAAAATCAGTTCCGACATCCCAATTTACCTGGATGGCAAACTTGCGATAGCCTACACAAAGATGTATTCGAGTGGAAGCTTAAACATCAAGCCGTTTATGGTGGATTTCCTGCCTGAAAACCTCCGATTTGTTGAGGGGGACAAAAAGGCAAAGAGAAGAGACATAAAAGCTGACACCAGTCAGAAAATAATACTCTGCTCATCAGGAATGGGAACATTCGGATCAGCTCCGAGTTATATCCAGCACTACATAAAGATCAAGAACTGCATGATTCATTTCAGCGGTTATTGTACTGAAGGAAGTGTAGGAAGAACGTTAAAGGAAGCTGCGCCGGGTACTGAGGTTGAGGTTTGTGGACTCATGGTCGAGAAAGAAGCAGATGTAGA
Organism: uncultured Clostridia bacterium; assembly: GCA_946410665.1. Lineage (GTDB taxonomy): Bacteria > Bacillota > Clostridia > TANB77 > CAG-508 > CAG-793. Next base: position 10,322 of record CAMKBC010000010.1, read on the forward strand.
ATACACGGATGAATTTTCTGGCCACGCCCATGAGGACGACTTAATTGATTATCTTAGTTGTTTTAATGATATTAAGTTGTTAGCTATTAATCATGGCGAAGAGGACTCAAAAAGGCAGTTTGGACGTGATGCAAAGCAGGAGGTCTCCCCAAAAGACATCTTTGTACTGGATCGTGAAAATGCTGTCAGAATCAACTCCTTCGGATTTGAAAAGTCTTTTAAGACAAAGTTTTGAGAAACAAAAACGAGAAACAAAGAAGATTTAAAGTTTACTTAGAGAAGGTAAGTTTACTAAAATCGCAAAGTAGCGTCAGTTTGCTGGCCCTTGGTGTGAGGGTCGGTCCGAAGCAAGTGTGTGTGTTAGCAGATAGTAATCCCTGATTAGGGAAGTCGTGAAGGGGGCCCTCATCTTCGGATGGGGGCTCTTAAAATTTTTTAAAAAACTAGGTAAATTGCTTGATTTTATTCAGTGATTATGTTATTATTGTATGGCTAGCATGTAAAAAAAGCAGGGAGGTGCATAGAAAGATGGCAAAATGTGAAGTTTGCGGAAAAGAAGTAGCAAGTGGAAATAGAATAAGTATTGCTCGTTCTCATGTTTCAAGAAGAGCTTCTAGAACATGGAGACCAAATTTAAGAACAGTAAGAGTAGAAGTTAACGGCGAAAAGAAAAAGATGCATGTATGCGCTAAATGCTTACGTTCTTCAAAAGCAGTTAATGCTTAATCTAGAATCTAGATTATTTTTTATATAAGAAATAATGGGAAACATCTTTTTATAAGATGTTTTCTTTGCTTTTTAGGTTAAGTTTTGATTTTACTTATTAAATCATTTATGCTATTATAATTTCTGTAAGGAGAAAATTATTCAATGAGCTTAGTTGACGCAAAAAAAATTACAAAACAAAAAGTTTTGCATGCAATTAATAGAATACTAATTACCTTAGGGTACATGGTAGTTGTAATAATACTATTGATGTACACTCCTAATTTCGTGAATAGAACAATTGCAGGCACAAACTTAGTAGTTAATAATAACAACATAACAGCGGATTTAAAGAATCCAATTATCTCAAAAAACGATAATTTCTACATGGAATTAAAAGATATAAAGAACTTTTTAGATGAATATATAATAGAAGAAGATGGATATGTAATTTGTACATCAAACACTAAAACAGCAAGAATACCAATAGATGCAGACGAGATGTACATAAATGGTAAAAAAGAAAATTGCGAAATCAAAGCAATAAGAGAAGACGACAAAATATATGTACCAATGGTACATATTATAAATATTTACAATGCAGAATATGCATACAATGAAAAAAATACAACAATTACAGTAGATACAAAAAACAGAAAATATGTTGAAGCAACAATCGTTGGAGACCAAGACGTAAAATCAGGAGCAACAGTAATTTCAAGAACAATCACAAGCGTTAAAGATCACGAAAAAGTTTCAATAGTACAAAACAATGATACAGACAAAGACGTTACATTTGCTGGATGGACAAAGATTAGAACAGACGGAGGATACATCGGATACGTTCCAGAAAGTTCAGTAAAATATAGAACAGTAATCAGAGAAAGTGCAAAATACAACAACATCAGAGGAAAAGTTTCAATGCTTTATGATTACTACAATCCATTAACAAGTTCAGATGGAAAAGCATCAACATCAGAAGGAATCAACATTGTAACACCATCATTCTACAACTTAAGATCAGACGGAACAATTTCAAAGAATGTTAACGAAGACGGAAAAGCTTATGTAGAATGGGCTCACAGACACAACTTAGAGATTTGGGCAAATGTTTCAAACTCACATTTAAATAACATTGATAAGATGCATGACATTTTAAGTAATTTTGAAACAAGAGCAAAATTAATTGATGACATTATAAAGAAAGTACAAGAAGATAATGTAGATGGAATTAACATTGATTTTGAGAATATGTATAAAGAAGATAAAGATAAATTCTCAAGATTAATTATAGAATTAGCACCACGAATTCACGAACTAGGAAAAAATATAAGTGTTGAAACATTAGCACCAGATGGATCAGATACATGGTCATTATGCTATGATAGAAACACAATTGGAAAAACAGCAGATTATATTATATTCCACGGATATGATGAAAATACAGGAACGACAGGATCTGTAGCAGGTGGAGATTGGACTGAACTAAATATAAAGAAATATTTAGGACAAGAAGGTGTTCCTGCTAACAAAGTAATATTAGCAATGCCATTCTATACAAAGCTTTGGAAAGAAAAAGATGGTAAGTTAGTAAGTACAGAAACAGTAAACATGAACAGCGTAAACATCCCAGAAGGTGTAGAAAAGAAGTGGGATGATAAGAAAAAGCAAAATTACGTCGAATATGAAAAAGACGGATACACATATAAAATGTGGATTGAAGATGAAAAATCACTATCATATAAGCTAGACATCGCCGTAAAATATGAATTAGCAGGCGTTGCATTCTGGGAATCAGGTAGAGAAGACGCATCAATTTGGGAGAAAGTAAAACAAAAAATAAGCCCAGTAAAACAAAGTGAATAGATAATAAAATGAGAAAATTTCTTGACAAGGCACATAAAAAAGACTAAAATGTACCACGTACATAGATTTGTAAGTTGTTTATTTATCTATTACACTAAAAAACAAAGGAGGTACAACTATGGACGAACAAGAAGTAATCCTATCACAAGAAGGATATGATAAATTAGAGGCAGAATTAGAAAACTTAAAAACAACTGAAAGAAGTGCTATTGCTGAAAGAATTAAAATTGCTTTAAGTTATGGTGACTTATCAGAAAACTCAGAGTATGATGAAGCAAAATCAGCTCAAGAAATTAATGAAAATAAAATTATCGAATTAGAAAATAAATTAAGACACGCTAAAATTATAGATGAATCAGAAATCGATACAAAGACAGTACAAGTAGGAAATACAGTTAAAGTACATGATGAAGATATGGACGAAGATGTTGTATATACAATCGTTGGATCAACAGAAGTAAACATCGCTGAAAATAAGATTTCAAATGAATCACCTATCGGAAGCGCATTAATTGGTGCAAAGAAGAACCAAACAGTAGAAGCTAAACTTCCAAACGGAGCAGTTGCTAAATTTAAGGTTCTATCAATCAAAAAATAGTAAAGAATTTATAAAAAGCTTTGCTTTCTTAAGCGAAGCTTTTTTTGTGCTTTTTAGACGGAAAAACACAGGTTAAAAGTACAGCCGATTTATGGCTAAAGTTCAATATTTTCAAGGATTTTTACTAACCAAGTGTTCGCTATAAATTTGAATATACTATCACATAATGGTAAAATATATGTATCTTTTTTATAGGAGGTAATATGAAGAAAAGTACAAAATTATTATTAGTATTTATTCCAATATTGATTATAGCAGTAATTATTGCTATAGCAGTAGCTAATAATGTAAGAAAAACAGACGGAAGCTTAAGAACAGTAAGTTCAAAAAGCGAATTACTAAAGCTAACAGAGTATAAGAAAACAAGCGAAAAAGAAAAAGAAATGTTATACCAACTAGGACCACTATATTTTTTAATGAAATTGGTTTCTGGACAACTATTTAATCGTTATAATTATTATGATGATTATACCTTTAATGAATCAACAACAGATACATATAAAAGTACAAATGGTGGAATGCCAATACCATCTGCATCAGGAAGTGTTCCATCAGGCATGCAAAGTGGTAGTTCAACAATCTCGTTTGGTACGGGATCAGGAAGTATAAGAACAAATACAGAGAGTTACTCAAAGACAAATACACAAGTAGAAAATGTTGATGAAGCAGACATCATTAAAACAGATGGAAAATATGTATATTCATTAACAGCAGATAAGATTGTAATTACAAATGTAGAAGATTTAGCAAAACCAGAAGTTGTAAGCAAAGTAACACTTGAAGATTCAACATACATACCAGACGATTTAGTTCTATATAACGATTATTTAATCGCAATCGGAACAAAATCAACAACATCATATTCAACAAGAAGAAATGCTACAACAGGCGTTTTTGTATATGATATGAAAGATAAGAAGAATTTATATGTAGTAAAAGAATTCGAAATTGCTGGACAATACAATACATGTAGAGTCGCAAATGGAAAATTCTCAATCATTGTAAATAGTATTTTATCTACAAAAACTTCTAATTTAAAAGAAGAGGATTTAAATTTAACATATTTAGAAAATAGTTCAAAGAAAAATATTGATTTAGCAAATATTCAATATATTGCAAATGGTGAAAGAGTTACAAATACAACAGATATCATGATTACAGATTTAGATAATATCTCTAAAGATGTAAATGTATATAAATACTTATTTGATATGGAAAATGCATATGTATCTGAAAATGCAATTTATCTAACAGACTACACATATGAATATGAAGAAAGAAGTAACATTACTCCATGGTCAATATTTGGATTAAAAGGAATCTTTGAATTAAAAGATGCATATTATAGGAATTATTATAGTTCATCATATTCATACAAGACACGTATCTATAAGTTAAGTATGAAAGGTGACAAATTAGAATTAGTTGGAAAGACAACAACAGAAGGTCAATTATTAGATCAATACTCAATGGATGAAAAAGATGGCAACTTAAGAGTTGCATTAAATAGCTCAAAGAAGGGTGACAACCAAGGAACTAGAATTGAAGTATATGATAAAGACTTAAAACTAATTGGCAAGAGCGTTGCAGTAGAACCAGATGAAAAAATGTATGCTTCAAGATTCATTGGAGACAAAGCATACTTAGTAACATATAGAAATATGGATCCACTATTCGTAGTAGACTTAGCCGATCCAACAAGTCCTAAATTCTTAGGAAAATTAAATATAACAGGATACAGTACATATTTACATCCATATGATGAAAATCATTTAATTGGAATTGGTATGGAAACAGAAACAAAGACAAATACATTATCATCAGGAAGAACATCAACAACAACTAGAATATCTGGAATGAAGATTGCATTATTCGACATTTCAAACTTCAATAATCCAAAAGTTGTTTCAACAGTTAAGATTGGTGATAGCGGAACATCATCTGCAGCACTTAATAATCCAAAGGCAATGTTATTTGATTTAGAACATAAGTTGATAGCAATTCCAGTAACAAATATACCAATAGATTTAACAGGTAGTTCAAATGACGATATCTCAAGCTTAACAAAATCATATATGAGTAGTTATAGTTCAACATATAAGACTAAGGACTTAAGCGAAGGATATGCAGTATTCAGTATTGATGCTGAAGAAGGAATTAAGCAAAGAGCAATTATTGCTCACAACTTCAAAATTAATTATTCAAGCTATAAGAATTCAAGTGCAATGAGAGGTGTAAGAATTGGAGATTATTTAATCACAGTATCAGCAAAAGGAATGCAAATTAATGATTTAGCTACATTATCTTCAATATCAGAACTTGATTTCTCAACAGGAAGACAATTAACAAATAACAGAACAATCACAACAACAGACCCAACAGAACCATCAACAGAACCATCAACAGATCCTAATATAAAGGAAACAAACACTGTAGATACAAATACAGTTAATACAACTAACACAACAAATACAGTAGACAATTCAGTTAATAACACAATTGTGGATTTGGGAAATGAATAATAGAAGTTAGGTTAGGAGATAATAGTTATGGATGAAAATAATTATCAACAGTCACAATATCAGCAACCACAATATCAACAACCACAGTATCAACAGCCTCAGTACCAACAACAATACCAATATCAAAGAGGAACATCAGCAAGAGCTGCAATTTCACTAGTATTAGGAATTATATCGGTTGTATTATCACTAATTACATACAATGGATGGTCATCTGGTTCTGTTGCTACTGTATTAACTTGCGGAGTATTAGCTATGTTTTTAGGGTATGGTGAAGCAAGATTTCTAAAAAGTGGAGTAGCAAAAGCTGGATTCATATGTGGAATAATTGGAATATCAATTTTTGTATTAAAAATTGTAGCTACACTTTTCTTACAATTATTTTATTCTGTTATGTAGCAAATATAATAATTGTAGAAATTAAAAATGAATCAATAATAAGAAGATTAATTTAGGAGGAAATAATTATGGGAGAAAATAAATCAACACCAGCTAGTACTGCATCATTAGTATTAGGAATTATATCAATCGTAGGATCATGCATGTGGTATATCGGTGGAATATGCGGAATACTAGCAATCATTCTAGGAGTAAGCGGAATGAAGAAAACAGGCAAAAAAGCTGGACTAGTATGCGGAATAGTAGGAGTATCAGTATGTGCGATGTTATATGTAACAACATTCATTATTTTAACATTTGCACTATAAGCTGACAGAAAACGACTAATAAATTAATAAAAATAAGCAAGAAAGCTAGGGTTGAAAGCATATCAATTCTGGCTTTCTTTTTTGGTTTAAAGAAGTTAAAAAAATATCAAAAAAGTGTGCTAAAAAGCCAATAAAATCAATGCTTTTTCTTGATTTTCATTGGCTAACATAATATAATTAGAACATACTTAAAAAGGAAAGGAGTTATTATCATGAGTCTCATTTTTATTATTATGATGACAGTAGGCGTTCAGCTAATATTTTCGTCTAGAACATTGACAAAAAAATATTTCACAGCACAAGACCAAAACAAATCAACATTTGTAATTAAAACAATAGGAACACTCGTCTGCGTGGCAAGCTTGCTGCTATTTATAATATTTGTAAAATAAGAGAGGAGTGAAATAAGGAGTTTTTAAGCAAGCAGCACTTAGGAGAAAAAACTTTTTAAAGATAGATAATTATGAAAAACATAGAAAATAAATACAATCCAAAAGATTTTGAAGAACAATTATATAAACAATGGGAAGAAGACGGCTGTTTCAAGCCAAGTATGGATGAAAGAAAAGAACCATACTGCATCATGATGCCACCACCAAACGTAACAGGAAAGTTACACATGGGACACGCACTTGATGATACAATTCAAGATATTTTAATCAGAACAAAGAGAATGCAAGGATATGACTGTTTATGGTTACCAGGATCAGATCACGCAGCTATCTCTACAGAAATGAAAGTAGTTCAAAAACTTAAAGCAGAAGGAAAATCAAAAGAACAACTAGGAAGAGAAAAATTCTTAGAAGAAGCATGGGATTGGACACACGAATATGGTGGAATAATCCAATCACAACAAAGAAAATTAGGATGTTCATGTGACTGGGAAAGAAATAGATTCACATTAGACGAAGGACTAAGCAAAGCAGTATTAGAACAATTCGTTAAATTATATGAAAAAGGCCTAATCTACAAAGGCACAAGAATGGTTAACTACTGCCCAAGCTGTAAGACATCAATCTCAGATGCAGAAGTAGAATACAAAGAAGAGCCATCACATTTATGGCATATTAGATACCAAATCGTAGGTGAAGAAGGAAAATACGTAGAAGTAGCAACAACAAGACCAGAAACAATGTTAGGAGATACAGCAGTTGCAGTTCACCCAGACGATGAAAGATATAAAGACATAGTAGGTAAGAATTGTATATTACCACTTATGAATAAAGAAATTCCAATTATCGCAGATGAATTTGTAGACATGGAATTTGGTACTGGATGTGTTAAAATCACACCAGCACACGATCCAAACGATTATCAAGCAGGATTAAAACACAACTTAGAAATCATCACAGTATTTGATGATGACAATAAAATGGGAAATTTACTTCCAGAAGTAGCAGGAATGGAACAACTAGATGCTAGAGCTAAGATAGTAGAAATGCTAAAAGAATCAGGCAATCTAGTAAGCATAGAAGACTACACACATAACGTAGCAAAATGCGAAAGATGTAAAACAACTCTAGAGCCAAAAGTATCACTTCAATGGTTCGTATCAATGAAAGATATGGCAAAGAGAGCAGCAGACAGCGTACGTGAAGGAAAGATGAGATTTATTCCTCAAAGATATGAGAAACAATATTTTAACTGGCTAGATAATATCCAAGATTGGTGTATTTCACGTCAATTATGGTGGGGTCATAGAATTCCAGCATATTACTGCCAAGACTGCGATCATATCAATGTAGCAATGGAAGCACCAACAAAATGTGAAAAATGTGGTTCAACAAATCTAAAACAAGATGAAGATACACTTGATACATGGTTTTCATCTGCATTATGGCCATTCTCAACATTAGGTTGGCCTGATACAGAAAATCCAGACTATAAGAGATTCTATCCAACAAATGTATTAGTTACAGGATTTGATATCATTACATTCTGGGTATCAAGAATGATGACACAAGGTCTAGAATTCACAGACGTAGAGCCATTCAAAGACACATTAATCCATGGAATCGTTAGAGATTCTCAAGGAAGAAAGATGTCTAAGACATTAGGAAATGGTGTTGATCCATTAGATGTTATTGAGCAATATGGTGCAGATGCATTAAGATTCTCAGTATTATCAGGAACAACAATGGGTAATGATGTTCGTTACATGCCAGAAAAATTAGAGCAAGCTTCAAACTTTGCAAACAAGATTTGGAACGCAGCAAAATATGTAATCATGTCATGTGAAAACATTGATAACTCAATAATAGAAGCAAACACAACAGCAGACGGAATCGATTGGAACAAAGTATTTGAACAAGCAGAATTAACAATCGAAGACAAATGGATGATTGGTAAGCTAAATAAATTAATCGAAGAAGTTTCAGCAAACATCGAGAAATACGATTTAGGAATTGCAGTAGATAACTTATATGGATTCATTTGGAATGAGTTCTGCGATTGGTTCATTGAAATGAGTAAAACAAGACTAAATGGAGAAGATGAAAAAGCAAAAGTTGCAACATCAATCACATTACAATATGCTTTAAGAACATTATTAAAGCTATTACATCCATTTATGCCATTTGTTACAACAGAAATCTACAATCACTTAAAAGCAGAGGGTGAAGGCGAATTAATGCTATCAAGTTGGCCAGCAATCACAACTAGCGACTATAAAGCAGAAATCGACTTTGTAGAAACAATGAAAGACATCATTGTGAAAGTAAGAAACATCAGAACTACAATGAATGTTCATCCAAGCAAGAAAGTTAAATTAATATTTGTTACAACAAAGTTTGCTACCGAACTAAAAGAAGCAGAAAGCTTCGTATGTAAATTAGCATTTGGTAATGAAATAGCAATCCAAGAAGATAACACTGGAATTGATGAAAATGCAGTATCAATCCCAGAAGATGAAATTAACTTATATATGCCATTCAACGAATTAGTAGATGTTGAAGAGGAGAAGAAGAGACTAGAAGGAGAACTTGCTAAGTTAGAAGGTGAAGTTAAACGTAGCCAAGGAATCTTAAATAATAAAGGATTCTTAGCAAAGGCTCCAGAAGCTAAAGTTAATGAAGAAAAAGAGAAGCTAGAAAAATATACTCAAATGTTAAATGACATCAAGAGCAGATTAGCAAAAATGTAGTCAAAATTTACAGACTATGGAAGAGTGTATAAAATAGTTAAAATATTATGAAAACAATGACTATACAAAAACCCGTTTTTTCGAAAAGCGGGTTTTTCTTTTATATCAATAACTACAGGAAAGAGTTAACATAAACTGGAAGAAATTTTACAATTGTAATATTATTGTAATAATTCTTGAAACTGTTGTTTCTCTACGGCGCCAACGATTACGTTACATAATTCTTTTTTGAGAAACGCCAAAAATGTGCTATTATATAGCCAACGTTAAAGAGAGTAGGTGATATAAAATGATTTACCAAAATGACATTTCAAACTTAAAAAGCAATATAGCTAATAGAATTGGCGAAAAGATCATCGTAAAAGGATCTTTAGGAAGAAGTAAATTATTTGAAAAGGAGGCTACTATTGAGAAGACATATCCTAACATCTTCGTTGTAAAATACCACGAAAATGATAGAAGTGTTTCTTATCAATACAAAGACGTTTTAACACGTACTGTTGAAGTAGATGCTTTTGATGGAAACGAGTACAAGTCTCTAATGCCACCACTTATTAAAAAGACCAGAAGACCAAGAAATTCTGGTTTACAAGTAGCTGCAGAAGGAGCTGATGTAACAGCACCTGCAACTCCAGTAATCGAGAAAGTAGAGCCAAAGGCTGAACTATAAATAATTGAATACTTAAGGAGGGACTAGGTCCCTCTTTTTTTGTGCCAATTTATCTGCATCATCATTCTTGACAATTGCACCATTTCAATATAAAATGATGCAGAAAG
>CAMKBC010000011.1 GCA_946410665.1 uncultured Clostridia bacterium
TTTGTTTATCTGGTGAAACAGAAAAAGAAGGTGATTTCTCATTATGAAATGGACACAATCCAAAGAAATTTCTTCCCTTGCGCTTTAAAGTAACATATTGAGAAATTATATCTACTATATCGTTTCTACTTCTTACTTCTTCTAATAGCTCGTCGCTATAGTGTGCCATCTACGCCTTCCTTTCTAAATTTTTATTCTATTTTTAGCATTTCTTGTATTCTGTCTCGGTGTAAAATTCTCTCTTAAAAATGCTCACGTTATATTATTCAACAAAACTTATAAATATCCTTTATTTTTTCTTAAATTTTTTATGTTTTTTAACCAAAAAAAGAGAAAATCTGAATCAAATGCTAAATTTAACTCGAATTTTCTCTTTGAAATACTTTAAATACTATTTATTACCGTCAAATGGGATGAATTTGCTAATTGCATTTTGTTTTAAATCGATCTTAGCTTCTGTTGGAATTCTGAATTCCTTGTAGCTCATTTCGATTTTGTTGTCTACTAATTGTTCGATTTCATCCTTTGATGCTTGGCCAGCAAGAACTAACTCGCTAACTAAAATAACTTTAGCGTTATTAAGCATCTTCTTTTCACCTGTTGAAAGTGTACCTTTTTCCTTTTGTTTGAAACTTAAGTTACGTACAACATCAGCGACCTCATAGATATCACCAGACTTCATTTTGTCTAGATTGTCTCTGTATCTTTTGTTCCAGTTTTGAGACATAACTGTCTCATCTTGTTCTAATACTTTTAGCACCTTTGTGGCACCAGCGCTATCAATTACATTTCTAACGCCCATTGATTCAGCCTTAGCTGTTGGAACCATAACTTTAACCTCTCCAGGCATGTTAATGATGTAGTATTGCATCTTTGTTCCTAATACTTCTTTTTCTTCGATTGAATCAATTGTTCCGGCACCATGCATTGGGTAAACAATATTATCTCCTACTTTAAACATCTAGTTGTCTCCTTCCCTATGTTACAGGTATAAATCGCCTCTTTTTAACATAGTACGATTATATCACATTTTTTGCCCTAAGTAAAGGAAATGAGCAAAAAATTTTTAGAGGCTTTTCTTGTAAGTATTCATACATCTACGTTTGTAGTTCTTTGTGTGTAAAAAAAGAAAAGTGAGTTAATCAATTTGCAACTGATCATCCCACTTTTCTTGTCAAGTTTAAATTTTTGTAATCTTTATTTATCAGTAGATCCGAAGCCACCTTTTCTTTCTCCTGTGGCATTATCATTATCTACAACTAAGTACTTTTGAAATACTACTTGTCCGATTACATCACCTTTCTTAACTTCTATATCGTGGTCACTGCAGTTAAAATATGCAAAGAAGAAATGGCCGTCATTATCTTCGTTTCCATAGTAATCACTGTCTATTAGCCCAACGCTATTTGCCATTAAGAAACCTTTTTTTGGTCCACTGCTTCTATTTAATAGTAAGTAACATTCATCAGGTTGGCAATATGCCTTTAAACCTGTTGGAATTAGTGTTGGTTTTATTCCTGGTTTGTACATTGGAATTGTGATGTCTTCTGCTGCTTCTACATCATATCCTGCTGAATGTGCTGTCTTTCTTACTGGTAAGTTTATTCCTTTATCTTCATAGCCTTTCGCTATTTCAAATCCTCTTAATCTATCCATGATAATTTCCTTTTTATTTATATTGTCTCTTAATTATTTCTTTAGTTCTTTTTCAGCTTCTTTATAGTCTGGCATGAATGATTCTACCATGCTCCAGAATTTCTTTGAGTGATTCATATGTTTTAAATGGCATAATTCATGGATTATAACATATTCTAAAGCGTGTCTACTGTACATTATTAAATCTTGGTTGATTGTTATCATTCTATTTGAAGAACAACTTCCCCATTCTGACTTTACTTTTCTTACTCTGTATCCATCTGGTGCTAAACCAACTAATTTAGTTAGTTTTTTCATTGTAATGTCAACTTCTTTCTTTGCGATCATATTATACATTTTTTCAATCATCTTCTTGATTAATTCTGTATTGTTTTTCTCAGCATAGTTTAATGGAAGAATGATATTGATCATGCCGTTTTCTACTTTAAGTTTAGCATTATTGATATCTTGGAAATAGATATTTAGGTAGTATTTCTTGCCTAAGATTTGATATTTTTCACCATCTGTATATGTTTTTGCTTTTCTTGGTGAATTTTGATATTCCTCAATCTTTTCAATTATCCATTTTCTTTTTTCTTCTATTACTTCTTGAATTTGGCTGCTTGTTACATACCAAGGAGCTTTTACTACAACCTCACCATTTTGAATAGAGATATATAAGTTTTTAACTTTTGCCTTGCAAACTGTATATGCGATTGTTTTGTTTTTGTATAGTATTTTTTTCATTTTAATCTCCTTCCAAAATGTTTTTCTCATCAAAAAATTATCGTTTGTTTTTCACTGAACTTCTGTTCGTTTTTAGTATACTAATTATGCATGGTAATGTCAACACTTTTTTCAAAAAATTTTAAATTATTTTTAATTGCTTCTAAGTCTCGTAATTACGTATTTTAGGCACTTTTAAGACGTTAAAAGTGTTGTTTTTATTGGCGAATATCCGTTCGGTTTTTATGTATCTTTTTATTAACAATACTTACGCGAATTTTAGTTCGGAAATTGAACGTTTTTTTATAAAAATTTATTTGATTTGATAATAAAAATTATATATTTTATTTTTGAATCTTGCAATTAGTTGTTCGCTTTTTTGCAAACAAAAAAGGAACAAATTCTGATCAATTTGTTCCTTTCCTATTATAATACTTTATAATGTTTTATTTTGTTCTATAAAACTATTTGATATCTTTGTATTTCTTGTTTGCTACTACAAATACTCCTGCTACTAATACTACTGATCCTAATACAATTGCAAATACTGGTGTTGCTCCTGTTTGAGGAATCTTCTTTGTAGCGATTGAGTTGTCTCCTGTTACATTTGTTGGAACTGTTGTATTTCCATCAGCTGTGTATGGGTCTGATGATTGTGATCCAGCAAATGCAAAGTGCACTAAAACTCCATCTGTACTTCCATTGAACACAACAACATCTTCAACTGGTACATATTTTCCGCTTACTGTATCAGCAACTTCATATACATAATAGTACTTATCTGCTGATATTTTACCTGTTGCTCTTGCAACATTAGCTGTGTCATATGATCCTCCTGCAAAGTTAAATGAACCAGTTGTTAGTGGATTTGAATCTGCTTTTGCATATGTTAAAAGTTTTGTAAAAGCTCCTGATTCTTCTTTTGAGATTGAATTTAATATTGAATTATCTGTAACTTCTCCTAATTTATATGTAACTTTACGTTCATCTGCTATACGAACTGTATTGTAAAAATTAGAATTGCCAGTGTTTACATGGAATGATTCTAAATATCCGCCACCAAGATTTGCTTTTATTGTTGGCTTTTGAATTTTAGTTGGTTTTAAAACCATTTTACTTTTATATGTGTCGCCTTCTTTATCGATAACAACTAAATATGCATCTTTTGTTTCTTCTGCTACCTTACGAGAATACTCAGCAGGTAATGTAGTAAAGTATGTTTTTTTCTCTTCATCATAATTTATAGTACCACAGTTTACATATTCTTTTGCTGGATCAAATGTATATGAAGCATCTTGTTCTACTAATACAATATAGGTATGATTTTCTAATGGTGTAAAGTTCTTATATGTTATAGTAACACTATCAAATTTTGTAACTTCTTCTACATTAAAAGTTACATTAGAAAAATCTGTAAATTCGGGTGCTGTTACTGTTATAGTAACTTCAGCAGTTTTAGTATCTGCTGTTTCATCAGTTGTTGTTGCTGTAATTTTTGCTGTTCCTGCTTTTACACCTGTAACTCTACCTATACTATTAACTGTTGCAACAGTTGTATCTGAACTTGTCCATGTTACTCCTGTTGGGTATATTTTATCAACAAATTGTCCTATAGTGTTTGGATCACCATCTACCATCATTTCATTTCCGTGCGTGATAATCGCATTTAATTGTAATGACTTGTCCTCTTTTACAGTTGTTACTTCGTCTTTAGTCATCTTATCTCCAACTGCATATGTATTTGATGTTATTGTTAGGGCTGGTAATGTTACTGCATTAACTGTTCCAATGAATAATGCTAAAAACATTATTGCAATTATAGCTATTGCTAAAATTTTTCTTGTTTTCATTTTTTATCTCTCCTTTGTTTTTACTTGGGTAAAATTTTATAAAAAACCAATAAGCATTTCAACTTTTCTAAAAATATTACACAAATTTAATTTTGCATATTTTTTCCAATGCTTTTCAATAAAAAAGAAACAGATATAAATCTGTCTCTTTTTTATTTACTCTTTAAATCTATTTAATATCTTTGTATTTCTTGTTTGCTACAACAAATACTCCTGCTACTAATACTACTGATCCTAATACGATTGCAAATACTGGTGTTGCTCCTGTTTGAGGAATCTTCTTTGTAGCGATTGAGTTGTCTCCTGTTACATTTGTTGGAACTGTTGTATTTCCATCAGCTGTGTATGGGTCTGATGATTGTGATCCAGCAAATGCAAAGTGAGTTAACCAGCCATCATTACTTCCATTGTATGCAACAACATCTTCTACTGGTATATATTTTCCATTTACTGTATCTGCTACTGCATATACATAATAATATTTGCCAGATTTAACTTTTCCTGTCGCTACGGCAATGTTTGCTGTTCTGTAATTACCATAATCATCAAAATTAAATGAACCTGTTGTAAATGAATTTGAATCAGCCTTTGCATATGTTAAAAGTTTTGTAAAAGCTCCTGATTCTTCTTTTGAAATTGAATTTAATATTGAAACATCTGTAATTTCACCTAATTTATATGTAATCTTTCTTTCCTTTGAGATATCAAGATTGTTATTGAAGGCTGACTCTTTCTCTGAATAATGCCATGACTCTATATATCCACCACCAAGATTTGCTTTTAATGTTGGTCTTGCAATCTTAGTTGGATTTAAGACCATCTTAGCTGCTCCTGTGTTATTGATTCTATCAATAATAACTACATATGCATCTTGTGCTTCTTCTGTTAAAATTCTTACGTCGTTATTTGTACTTGAAGCATGTAATTGAGTATAGTATACATTTTTCTTGTCATCATGTAGTATAGTATTCTTTCTCCAGTCAGATCCTGTTGAATCAAATGTATATGAAGGATTATGAGTTAAAACTGCATAATAACTATGTCCTTCTTTTGGAGTAAAGTTACTAAATGTAATAACAACATCACTAAATCTTGCATAATCATCTGCTTTAACAGTTACCTTAGATAAATCTGTAAATTCTTCAGTTGGTTGTGATGTGGTTCCTGTTACTGTTACAGTAATGCTTGTTGCTAATCCAGTAGTTTGATATAAACCTACTGCTGTGATTGTAGTTGTTCCTGCTTTTACAGGTGTTACTAAACCTGTGCTACTGATTGTAGCAACTGTCTCATCAGAACTTTTCCATGTCGGAGTTGCTTCTGCTACTATTTTATTTGTAACTGTTTCTCCTTCAGTGTTTGATTCTCCATCAACAATGCCTGGTGTTGTTGATTCTTTTTCATTAACATAAGCCTTTAATTGAAGTGTTTTTCCTACTTCAACTGATTGATTTGCAGATGTGTCTGTTCCTTCTTGGCCTACAGTATATGCTTTTGTAGTTACTAATAATTGATATGTTCTACTTGCTGCTGCATTAACTGTTCCAATAAATAATGCTAAAAACATTATTGCAATTATAGCTATTGCTAAAATTTTTCTTGTTTTCATTTTTTATCTCTCCTTTGTTTTTACTTGAGTAAAATTTTATAGAAACAAAATAAACATTTCAACTTTTTTAAAAATATTACACAATTGTAATTTTGCATATTTTTTCCAATACTTTTTGACTGCATAATAAAAACCGCTAACACAAACTATTAGCGGTTTTTCGGTTTTATATTTTCTTTTATTACTGTTTTGTAATTTTAATTATTTTTCTTAATTTTTTTCTAATTTTTTACTTAGATTTTTATTTAATTTTTATTCAATTTTTTTATTTAAATTTTTATTCTATTCAATTAATTTTTATTTTTTTGTTTTAACTTTTTCAGTTTCTTTTTCTTCAGATTCAGCGTCGACTGTTTCTTTTTTTGCTAATGCATTTTTTAACCAATCTTTGCCGTCTGTAATCCTTGCTACCATCATTGATGAAACTGTATCACCAACAACGTTTAACATTGTAGCAGGTGGATCGATAATTGTTGCAACTACTGTTAATAGTGGAAGTGCTGCAACTGGGAATCCTAACATTGTTATGATTAACATTTCTGAAATTGTTCCGCCTCCGATTGGAACTCCTGTGATTAATAGATTTGCTAGTAATGCAACTCCAAGTATTTGCCAGAAGTTGAAGCTTGTTCCAAAAATGCATACTAAGAACATTATCTTAAATACACTACCTATAATTGAACCATCTTTATGAAAACTACATCCCATTGGAATTGTTGTATCTGCAACATCTTCAGGTACTCCAATTTTCTTTGCTGCGTCTGTGTTTACTGGAATTGATGCTGCACTTGAGCATGTTGCTAATGATGTTAATGTTGGTGCTGCTGCGTGTTTCCAGAATCTCTTTACGCCAAGTTTTCCTCCTCCGATGAATGCATAAATTGTATATAAAATAAAGTAGAAACCAACGCATACTGCTGTGTATATTAAGAATGTTTTTAAATATCCTACAGCGATTGATGCTCCGAATGTTCCTATCATATATGCAAAATAACATCCTAATCCGATTGGTGCATAGTACATAATAATTTTGATAATATTTTGAACTACGTCATTAGCAGACTCTAATACTTTTACGAATGCCTCGCCTTTCTTTCCTGACATTTGGCAAGCGATTCCTGTTATGATTGAAGCTACTAATATTGCGATGATATTGCCACGCGTGAATAGTTTGCTAAAGTCATCAACTGTTAATAATTGAACTGTACGATCAGCGATAGTTAAGTCTTCAGCTTCTTCTGTTGGTTCTTCCATTGCTGTTTTGATAACTTCGGTGTCTTCTGGTTCAACAAGTTTTGTCATTGATGCTGTTCCCATTCCGATTAATACTGATATTAATGATGTGGCGATAAATACGACGAAAATTGCTACGATAATCTTACCAACTCTCTTGGCAGATTTCATTTTTGCGATTGATGTTGTTATTGTTAAAAATATTAAAGGTACAATAATAACTAGTAATAAATTTAAGAAAATATCTCCGAAAGGTTTAAGAACGGCTGCGTTTTCTTTGGCGATTAAGCCAACGATTGTTCCAACAATAATTGCAGCCAAGAGAATTATTGTTGATTTGTAAGTTTTTAAAAATTTTTTCATTAATACTACCTCTTTTATAAAAAGTGGCAACTGAGATATAATTATATCTTCAGGATTTACATGTACTATTTTACTATTTTTAGGGCATTTTTTCAACGAAAAACCGCAAAAAAGACTGAAATGTAAGGCTTTTGTAACATTTCAGTCTTTCCTATTTTTCGCTATTTTAGGCGATTTTTGCCGGATTTTGCTGTGATTTCCGACTATATTTTGTCGCCAATTTCGCTTATTGATATTTCTTCAGTTTCTCCTGATTCCATGTTCTTCAATTGAACTTTACCAGAAGCTAGTTCGTCATCTCCAATTGTAACAACGTATTTAGCTCCAATTTTATTTGCATATTTGAATTGAGCATTAACACCTCTATCCATTACATCTTTTTCGATAAACTTGCCGTTTTCTCTTAATTTAGCTGCAATTTTTGTTGCTTCTGTATCGGCTTTTTCTCCGATTGCTACTATTGATAAGTCTGGTGTTCTTTCTGCTGGGAATTCTACGTTTGTATCTTTCATTAGGTTAAGAATTCTTTCTTCTCCTACACCGAATCCTAATGCTGGTGTTGATGGTCCGCCTAATTCTTCAACTAGTCCGTCATATCTTCCACCACCTAAGATTGTTAATCCGTCTGTTTTTGAAATGAATTCGAAAACAGTTCTTGTGTAGTAATCAAGTCCTCTTACTATTCCTGAATCTACTTGGAAATCGATTCCTAATTCTTTTAATTCATTTTGAATCTTTTCAAAATTTTCTTTACATTCATCACATAAGTAATCTGTGATAACTGGTGCATTTTGATTCATTTCTTTGTCTGCTTCTACTTTGCAATCTAGAATTCTCATTGGATTTCTATCATATCTTCCTTTGCAAGTATCGCAGTATTTATCTAGATTTGGTTTTATAAATTCTCTTAATGCATCTCTATATTTTGCTCTACATTCTTTGCATCCGATTGAATTTAGGTGTATTTCGTACTCTGTGATTCCTAGTTTTTTAACAAATTGATCTAGCATGATAATTAATTCAACATCAGCTTTGTATGATCCTGTTCCAATCATTTCACAACCAATTTGATTAAACTCTCTTTGTCTTCCTTTTTGTACGTTTTCATATCTATATACTGGAATTCTATAGAATAATTTTTGTGGGCTTGGTAATGAACTCATTCCATTTTCTAGATATGCTCTAATTACACCAGCTGTTCCTTCTGGTCTTAATGCAACTGAACGTCCTCCTTTGTCATCGAATACATACATTTCTTTTTCTACTACGTCTGTTGTATCACCAACACCTCTTTGAAAAAGTTCTGTTGCTTCGATTACTGGAGTTCTAATTTCTTTGTATCCGAAGTTTTCAAAAACTTCTTTTGCCTTTCCTTCTACATATTGCCACTTCTCAATTTCACCTGGAAGCACGTCATATGTACCTTTTAATCTTTGTATCATATTAATGTCCTCTCTTAACGTCATAAACGCTATCTATTTTTTCTAAATCTCTAATTATTTTGTCCAACATTTGTGTATTCTTTACTTCTAGCTTTAGATTGATCGTTACTATCTTTTCGTGATTTACATTTGCTTTAATTGAAAGCATGTTTGCTTCACTCTTAGTTATTAATACGACAACATCTGATAATAGATCATCTCTATCATTTGCGAAAACATTGACGTCAACACTATATGATGTATTTTCTTTTTGTTCATCCCAATAAACTTCCACAATTCTTTCACCTTCTGTGAATAGCTCTTTTACGTTTGTACAATCTTTGCGGTGAACTGTAACTCCTCTACCTCTTGTGATGTAACCTATGATTTCATCACCTTGTACTGGGTTACAACATCTTGAAAGTTTTACTAAACAGTTATCAATTCCCTTAACGATGATACCTGTTTTTGATTTTGAACGAACTCTTTTTGTTTGAGCTTCATGAAGTTCTTCCATCTTTTCTTCAATGTTGATTTTGTCTTTGTTTTCTTTTCTATACTCTTCTAAAACTCTTGATATAAACTTGTTTGCTCCGATTGATCCGAAACCAACTGCAGCATACATATCTTCAAGTGTTTTAAAAACAAATCTTTGTAGAGCTGGTTTAACATATTGGTCTGCAAATAATTCATCTTCTTGCAATCCAATTTTCTTTATTTCCTTTTCTACAATTTCTTTTCCTTTATCAATGTTCTGTTGTCTGTCTCTCTTCTTGAAGAATTTTAAAATCTTTGTTTTAGCTTGAGTTGATTTAATAAACTTCAACCAATCTCGGCTAGGTCCTCTTGAATTATCATTTGTGATAACTTCAACTATATCACCGTTTTTCAATGGTGTTATAATTGGCATCATTCTTGAATTTATTTTTGCTCCGACCATCTTGTTACCAATTTGGTCGTGGATTAAGTATGCAAAATCAATTGGTGTACTTCCCTTTGGTAATGTTTTAATTTCGCCCTTTGGTGTGAAAACATATACTTCGTCTTCGAATAACTCTGTTTTTAATGTTGCTAAGAACTCTTGTGGATCTTGCATATCTTTTTGCCACTCTAAGCTCTCACGTAACCATGATAGTTTATCTTCGTTAACTGTAACGTTTGCTTTCTTGCCTCTTGCGAAACTTTGCTCTTTGTAAGCCCAATGGGCAGCGATACCAAATTCAGCGATTCTATGCATGTTATAAGTTCTAATTTGAACTTCAAATGGTGTTCCACCTTTACCTAGTAATGTTGTGTGTAAAGATTGATACATATTTGGTTTTGGAACCGCAATGTAATCTTTGAATCTTCCTGGCATTGGGTTGTACATTTCGTGGACTACACCAAGTGCTGCATAACAGTCTTTTACTGAATTTACTAAAATTCTTAATGCAAATAAATCATAGATTTGATCTAATGTTTTGTTATCTCTTTGCATCTTTCTATATATTGAGTATAAGTGTTTTGCTCTTCCTGTGATCTCGGCTACGATGTGATTTTTTCTTAATGCGTCTTTGATCTCGCCTTCGATTTCATCTAGGAATTTAATCCTTTCTTCTCTCTTTTTATCAATACCTTCAACGATTTCTCTATATTCTTCTGGATATAGATATTTGAAAGCTAAGTCTTCAAGTTCCCATTTTAAGTTGTAGATACCAAGTCTGTTAGCCAATGGAGCATATAGATCCATTGTTTCTTGTGCATTTGCGATTTGTCTATCTCTTGATAAATATTTTAGTGTACGCATGTTATGCAATCTATCTGAAATTTTAATTAAGACTACTCTAATATCTTTTCCCATTGCTAGGAACATTTTTCTGTAGTTCTCAACTTGTTGCTCTTCAGCTGTTGCATAATTTATCTTACCTAATTTAGTTACACCGTTAACCATTTCGGCAATCTCTTCAGAAAAGTTTGTAGCTATGTCTTCAATAGTTACATCTGTATCTTCAGCAAGGTCATGCATTAATGCTGCACAAATTGTAGCATCGTCTAATCCTAAGTTTGCAACAATATAGGCAACTTGAAGTGGATGGACGATATATGGCTCGCCAGATTTTCTCTTTTGATCGCCATGATGCTCGTATGCATACTCGTATGCTCTTCTTATTAATTTTGTATCTGCTTTTCTAAAATGTGCTTTAGCTTCTGCTATTACATCATCTATTGTTTTATCAACTATTTCTGACATCACTAACTCCTTTCCTAAAGTCATCTTTCGTTATGATTACTAATTATAAACTAATTTGCTAAACTATTTAATACTTTTTCTTAAATCTTTTAAAACAATTTGAATATTCTTTTTGCCGTTATATTCATTGATTTCTAGATTGCCGGCAACATCAATTCTATCGCCGATTTGATACTCATCTGCAAGCTCGCCTATTCCGAATCCAATTGCTTCTACTGCGTTGTTTCCTGACTTAAGTTGTAGCTTCATATGCTTTCCTTCAGATAGTTTTCTGATTCCGTCAATTCTTAAATCTTTGTATATGAATGTTGGCTTGCTGTTTCCAGCACCATATGGTTCTAATAATTGTAGTTCTTCAATTGATTTTAAATCAAAGTTTTTATCGCTGATTTCATAATCAATATTTAAAACTGGAACCATCATTTCGTCTGTTATATTTTCGTTTGCGTACTTCTCGAATTCATCTCTGAATGCTTCAAATTCGCTTGTTTTTAATTTACATCCAATAGCCATTGCGTGTCCACCTGCTTGAATTAAGTGGTCACTGCATTTTAATGCTGCTTCGTGTAAATCAAATCCTTCAATACTTCTACCTGAACCATGTGCTTCATCTTCTTCGAAGTTTATTAAAATACTTGGTTTGTAGAATCTTTCAGTAATCTTTGATGCGATAATTCCGATAACTCCGTTGTGCCATTTTTTCTTTCCAACAACTAATGCTTTAGCTGTTTCATATCTTGGATCTGAAGCGATCTCCCAAATTGCTTCTTCGAAAATTTTCTTTTCTATATCTTGTCTTTGTTTGTTGTAATCTTCTATTATTGCTGCTTTTTTTCTAGCTACGATTGGATCGTCTGTAACTAACAATTCTAGTGCTTCTTCTTGATGTCCCATTCTTCCGCATGCATTAACTCTTGGTGAGATTCCAAATGAAACAGTTTGTGAATCTATAGTTTTGAATTTACATTGATTAAACAATGCTCTTAGTCCTACATTCTTTGTTTGTGCAACTAGAAGTAATCCAAGCTTTGCTATAACTCTGTTCTCGTCTTCTAATGGAACAATATCTGAGATTGTTCCAATTGCTGCTAAATCTAAATATTTTAAGCTTTCATTTTCGCTTATATCTAGTGCTTTTGTTAATGCTTGAGTTAACTTAAATGCAACTCCACATCCGCATAATTCTCTAAATGGATATTTGCTATCTGATCTTTTACAATCAACTACTGCTACTGCATCTGGAATTGTTTCTGCTGGCTCGTGGTGGTCCGTAATTATAACATCCATGTTTAAGCTTCTTGCAAGTTCAACTTGCTCATTTGCTGTAATTCCTGTGTCTACTGTAATTATTAGATTGTATCCATCTTCTGCAATCTTATTTATTGCTTCGTTGTTTAGTCCATATCCTTCGTTTAATCTGTTTGGAATATATGTTCCAACTTCGACTCCTCTATCTTTGAAGTATTTTTTTAATAGAGTTGTACTTGTAATTCCATCAACGTCGTAATCTCCATAGATTGCGATTTTTTCGTTTGAAGTAATTGCTTTAAGAATTCTATCAACTGCTTTTTGCATGTCTGGCATTTCGTATGGATCATGAAAGTCGTTTCTTGTTGGTGCTAAAAACTTTTGAATATCTTCGTCTTTTTCTAATCCTTTGCTTGCGATGATTCTTGCAATTAATTCTGAAACATTAAACTTGCTTTGGATTTTTTCTATTAACTTTGTGTCTTCTTCTAGCTTAATTTCTTTCCAAATTTTCTTCATCTTTCCCTCAAAAAAAATAATATTGCCAACATTTTATACCATAAGGCATTCATTGGCAATATTACTCCATTTTCATTATTTTAAATCACATAGTGAATTATCTAACTCTGTCGTCTTCTTCTCTGTCTTCACGAACTGTTTGAACTTTTTGTTGTCCATTAGCTTTATTTATACTTTTCTTAGAGCTAGCTCCTCCTACATTAGTGTTTACTATTATAGGTTCGAATTTTACGCTTTCGCTAGCTTCGTTAAGTATTTTACGATCTTCAGCTGGTAATTCATTTAAAACTTCTGATGCATCTGGGTTGTCTACTTCGCCAAGTCTATTCCAAAATCTTGCAATGAAGTTCATTCTATGCTCTTTTACACCATTTACTGCAGGCATTGCTTTCTCCTCCTTTTCTTAACAATATACATCTATTATAGCTTTTTTTGTGCAAATTGTCAAGTTTTACCAATTATTGTTATTTAGTCCTCAATTAGGTCAATTATTAGGGTTTTATTATCGATTTTACGTACTCTTACTTGTTTATCTTTAAGTTCTTCTGGTGCCGCTTCGACTTCGCCACTATAAACTAATTGATCTTTACTAAAAATATTTACTGTTAGTAAACGAAATTCCCTTATTGTCATTTGCTTCCTCTATTTTATTAGGCTCTGTTTCTTTTACAGGATTTACTCTTGTAGCAATTACTGTAACTACTACTTTGTCGCCTAATTCTTCATTAATTTCTGTACCAAATATGATATTTGCATCTGAATTTACTTTTTCTGAAATTAAGGCTGCTGCCTTGTTGATGTCGTCTAATCCAATTTCGTCGCTACCTTTTATATTGAAGATAACGCCTCTTGCATCATCAATACTTGTAATAGTTAATGGGTTACTTAAAGCTTGTTTTGTTGCTCTAATTACTTTATCGTCTTCTTCTCCAGATGTTTCGCCAATTCCCATATATGCATATCCTTGATATGAAAGAATTGTTTGAACATCTGCAAAGTCAACGTTGATTGTTCCTACTGAATAAATTAAATCAGTAATAGCTTCTACTGCTTGTCTTAAAACATCGTCTGTTCTCTTGAAAGCACTTAGAATTGAACTATCTGCGTCGCTGTTTGCTAATAATCTATCATTTGAGATAACAATTAAAGAATTAATGAATGGTTTTAATTTTTCTAAACCTCTTAATGCTCTAACTGTTCTAATCTTTCCTTCAAATGCGAATGGAGTTGTTACGATAGCTACTGTGATGATTCCTTTTTTCTTTGCTTCTTCAGCGATTACTGAAATTGCTCCTGTTCCTGTTCCTCCACCTAGTCCGGCTGTTAAGAATAATAGGTCGGCACCATCTATAGCTCTATCAATTAGGTCAATACTTTCTCTTGCAGCTTTTTCGCCAATCTCTGGATTAGCACCTGCGCCTCTTCCTCTAGTAAGTTCTTTACCGATTTGGATTGTGTAACATTTGTCATTATCAAGTCTATCAAGAATTTCTTTGTCAGTATTTAATAAATAGTATTCAGCACCTTTGATGTTGCTGTTCATCATTTGTGAAACGGCATTGTTTCCGCCACCGCCTATTCCTAATACTTTTATCTTAATATTCTCTTTTGTAATGTTTTCACTTGATTGATATTGTCCTAACAATTTTATAGCCTCCATTACTAAAATTTTATAGATTATACTACGGTTTGGGCGTTTTTACAATAAAATTTTGTTAATTTTAATATTGTCTTCCCCAAACTACCATATGCTTTGCTGGTTTTCCACAAACTACGCACTTATCGTCGATATGTTCTTCGTCAAATGGGATACATCTTGATTTTGCTGCTGTTAATTCTTTGATCTTGTCTTCGCATTCATTTTCGCCACAGAACATAGCTTTGATAAAGCCTTGTTTTGTATTAATTTGTTGCTCGAATTCTTCAAGTGTGTGTGCAACTGTTGTTCTATCTGCTAATCTTGCTTCGCACTCTTTGTACATGTTTTCATGAATTGCATCAAGTGTTTCAGCTATTTTTGCATTTACTTCGTCTAATGAAACAATTATCTTTTCAGCTGTGTCTCTTCTAACTAGAACGCATTGATTGTTTTCGATATCTTTTGGTCCGATTTCTAATCTTAGAGGAACACCTCTCATTTCCCAATCGCTGAATTTATAACCTGTTGAATAATTGTCTCTATCGTCTAATTTTACTCTATAGTCTTTCTTTAGACCTTCGAATAATTCGTTTGCTTTATCTAAAACTCCTTCTTTCTTTTGAGCTATAGGAACTATAACTACTTGGATTGGAGCTACTCTTGGTGGAAGTTTTAGTCCTCTGTTGTCACCGTGTGCCATAATAATTGCACCTAATGATCTGATAGACATTCCCCAAGATGTTTGATATGCGTATTCTTCTTTTTCTTCTTTGTTTTGGAACTTGATGTCGAATGGTTTTGAGAAGTTTTGTCCAAAATAATGTGATGTTGCTGATTGTAAAGCTTTTCCGTCATGCATCATTGTTTCGATTGTGTATGTTTCTTCAGCACCAGCAAATTTTTCTTTTTCTGTTTTCTTTCCTAAAATTGTTGGGATTGCTAATAAGTCTTTGTAGCAATTGTTATATACCTCTAACATTTTTAGTGTGAATTCTCTAGCTTCTGCTTCTGTTGCATGAATTGTGTGTCCTTCTTGCCATAAGAATTCTCTACTTCTTAGAATTGGACGAGTTTCTTTTTCCCATCTAACAACGCTACACCATTGGTTATATAAGAATGGTAGTTCTCTCCATGAATGTAACCATTTTGAATACATTGTTGAGATGATTGTTTCTGATGTAGGTCTAACTACATATTTTTCGTCTAATTGTTTTCCACCAGCTGTTTCTACTGTTGCAACTTCTGGTGCGAATCCTTCTACGTGATCTTTTTCTTTTTCAAGTAAAGATTCTGGAATCATCATTGGGAAGTAAACATTCTTTACACCGTTTTCTTTGAAGTGTGCATCTAGATAATTTCTAATGTTTTCCCAAATTTCAAAACCATATGGTTTATATGCTATGAAGCCCTTTGCTTCTGTATAATCGCATAGTTCAGCTTTGATTACGATGTCTGTGAACCATTGTGCGATATCGTCTTCTATGTTTGTTATTTCTTTTACAAATTCATTTTCATTTTTACTCATTGTTATTTTCCTCATTACTTTCTTCTATATTTGAGTTATCAATATCAATGTCTTCTTCATTAATTTCAATTTCTGGTTCTTCGATTGGAGCTTCTGTCTCTAGTTGAGATTCTGTAACTGGTGTTTCAACTGTTTCCACTGTCTCTTCAACAGTCTCTGTTGACTCATCAGCTGTTGGCTCTATGTCGATCTCCCCTTCATCTTCGATAACTTCGTCGTTCATTTCATCGATAACTAATTGTCTATTGCTATCTAATTTGTAACGCGGAAGTTTCGGTAGTTCTTTTAATGAGTTTAGTCCGAACATTTTTAAAAAGTCTTCTGTTGTTCTATATAATACTGGACGTCCAGGTAAATCTGCTTTTCCAGCTTGTTCGATTAAGTTGTAATCTTGTAATCTGTATAGTGCTGATGTTGAGTCAACACCTCTGATAGCATCAATATCAGCTCTTGTAATTCTAGAGTTATAAGCTATGATAGCTAATGTTTCTAGGCAAGCTTGTGATAAGCTTGGTTTAATTCTCTTGTCTAGGGCTGGGTATAGATATTCGTAATATTCTTTTTTAGACGCCAAAGAAAAGCCATCTTCAACTCTTACGATTTCGATGCCTCTATTTGCTTGTGTGTATTCATCTTGCATTTCAGTAATTATTTCAATTATTGTTTTGCTGTCTAATTCAAGAATGTTAATAAGTTCAGCCATTTTTACGTTTCTGCCAGTTGAGAATAAAATAGCCTCAATTACACCCTTTGCTTTTTCTTTTTCCATCTTTTTTAGCCCTTCATTTTTAAAAATTTCGACAATTTGCATTATATCACTAAATCGAAGTTCCGGTCAAGGAAAAATTGGCTTAAAAGTATTGATTTTACAGCTGTTTTTGTAATGTTTTTTCACCATTTAAATTGACTAATCCTGACTTCTGTGATATAACATCTAAAATCATTGTGAATGGAGGTGTCGCTATGAACGAAGCTAATCCTTACAACAAGAAAGTGTATCAAAAGTTTGAAATTGTAAAAGGTGACCCAAAAGAGTTAAACTTTTCACCTGTTATGAATAATTTTTCTTTTGAAATTCCAAAACCAATGGATTGCTCAAAGATTATTATTCCTCAAAATCAAAAGACTTTTGGTACTAACGTAAAAACAGATTTAAAATAAGATCCGATGAACTATTTCATCGGATCTTTTTATTTTCTATGAAATCTTATTTTTCATGTTTCTTTTTTTCTTCTTTGTAATAACCTTTTCTACAAATCAATTTGTCCATTGTTGCAAGTACACCTGGTAATACTAATAATACTAATAGTACTGCTGTAAATGTACCTTGTGATACTGTTTCACAAATCTTTGCTGCGATTGCTCCTGCAAATCTAGCTACGATAAGTGTAACAATGATAAGTATGCTTCCTGAACTTATAATTGTATGAATTGATTTGTTGTAAGCATTTATTATTGAGTCTCGTACGCCTTTGGTTAATCTCATTTCTCTATAATATGCCGTATAAACTATTGCATAGTCGATTGTTGCTCCCATCAATATTGCTTGAACAATTAATATTGATATGAAGTATACTGATCCGCCTGTTAGTGATATGAAACTCATTGTTGTATATACTGCTGTTTGAATTATTAAAACAAGAATAACTGGTATTATTAAGTCTTTGAATGTTACTGCTACTACGACAAAGATGAATATCATTGTTAACAAAGTTATCTTGTTTAACTCGTCATTAAATGTTTTACTCATTTCTACTGCCATTGGTGAATTTCCAACAACATAGATATCTTCGCTGTCACCTATTTCTTCTTTTAATTTTTCAATGAAGTCGAATGTTTCTTTCTCTTCGAATGGATATTTTGTGTTTAATACCAATCTTGAGTATTTTTCAGAAACAATCATCTTTTTAGATTTGTCGATTGTTTTCTTTGCGTCTGTTACTGTTTCTCTCTTTTCGCTATCAATGAATTCATCAAATCTTGAATCTGTAATGATGTCTGAATTTAAGTAGTTTATAAATTCTTCTACTGTTAATTTCCATGATTCATCATATTCATTTGTGCTTCCATAGTATAAATAAACTAGTTCGATTAATGATTTATCTAAGTTATCACTTAATATTGCTAATGTTCCGAATGCTTCGTTATATGTGTATTTAACATTGCTGATTGAGTCGTTCATTAGTTTGTTTACAGTGTTTATTTTTTCCTTCTTTTTGCTATCAAAGCTTGAGCCATAGTCTGCGCTGTCCATTACTTCATTCTTTATAAAGTTAACAAAGTCATATAGTGAGATTTTGCTTCCTGCTTTTATATATTTTGAATTGTATAAGCTGAATAGTAAGCTCATCTTGCTGTTATCTATTCCTAGTAATGAACTTAATCCTTTACTACTGTATTTTTTATTGTTGATTGTACTTGTCATTACTTCTGTTACTAAAGTTAAGTCTTTTAATGATGATTCTGAAACTTTGACTTTTAGTAATTCGTTATCTTTGTTGTTTAATATTAAGTCAGCTAATTCCATTGGTGTAAGTTTTGTTTCTTGAGTTTGATAATCATAAACTCCGAAGATCTTATTTACTTGTGCTTCATTTGTTCCTGTAAGTTTGCTAATTTCTTTGTATGTGAATTTAGTTGTTGTGTTGTTTACTATTGTATGTGCT
Source organism: uncultured Clostridia bacterium (assembly GCA_946410665.1). Classification (GTDB taxonomy): domain Bacteria; phylum Bacillota; class Clostridia; order TANB77; family CAG-508; genus CAG-793. The sequence continues at coordinate 18,665 of CAMKBC010000011.1, forward strand.
AAGTTTAATGTATTGCTTGAACTTGCCAAACTTGCTGAAATCATCGGATTTGATTTGTTATTGTATAAGAAGTTTACTAAGTTTTTGATTGAGATGTTCTTTAATTTTCCATTTTGATAATCATAAACTCCATATACTACGCTTGAAACAGTTTTATCTTGTGATAATGCCTTTGATAATTCGCTTACACTATAACTTGTTGTAGTGTTGCTCATTATATATTGAGCTGTTGCTAGTGATGATATTTGATTTTCAGATAGTGCTGCTTTAATTGCTTCTGTTTGAAGTAAAGTATTTACAAATTGTAAAGGTGTCATTGCGAATGTTCCTGCAGGATTTCCTGTTATGGCATAGTTTAGTTTTACACCTGTTGCTTCATCTATTCCAAACATTGCATATAAATTGGTGTTTGGCATTGTTGTGTTGTAATAGGCATTTAATGATTTAATTTTTTGTAGTGAAGCCTTTGTTTCATCGCTAAAGTATTTTTTATAATTATCTTGGCTTGCCATGTTTAATGCAACTTCTGCAAAGCCATTTAGGGTTAACTTTGTGTTAGTATTTTGACCCGTATAATATATGTATAAAAGTGCTAATGAATTATCATCTAAGTTGATTCCTAATTTACTTAGTGATGTTTTCATATCATTTTGATTTAGGTCTTTTTCTATGATTGAGTTATTGCTTAATGTTGATAGCATTGTTAATGATGCTTTTGTTTCGTCATTAAACATATCTTTGAATTCAGCATTGTTTGCCATTTGAAGTGCAAATGTTGCGAATTGATTTAATGTCATCTTTGTATCGCTTGAGTTGTTTGTTTTGTAGAACATTAATAATTTTTCTACTAATTCTTGATCAATCCCAAACATATTTGAAAGTTCTGCTGAACTCATCTTCTTGTTGATGTTATTTTTGTTTGCAAATTTTGATAATTTCTTTAATCTTGCTATTGTTGTACCATCTAAGTTTGATGCATATTCTTTGTCGTTTGCAACATCATTAAGCATGAAGTTTACAAACTCACTTATTGTCATTTCTGTATCAAGATTTTTACTATTGTAGAAAATTAGAATCTTAGCAGCATCATCTTCGTTGATACTTAGAAGATCTGCTATTTCACTAATTTCTCTTTTTGTGTTCATGTTTTGCTTGTCTGTAAATTTCTTTAATCGTTTTAAATTGCTTCTTGTCGATTCGTTTACTTTGTCACTGAATTTTTCATTGCTATAAATATCTGTCTCAATAAAATTGATGAATTGATTTAATGTCATTTTATTTTTGTTTTCTTTATTGTAGTAATTGTAGTAAATGATTTTTATTAAATATTCATCAATGTTTGTGCTTTCACCTAGGTCTTCTATTTTTGCATTTAATTCATTGTATGCCAATTTTTCATTTAATGTATTTGAGTAGCCTAGAGCTTTTTCTATCTTTTCATCTTTTTCAAGTCTCTTAACTAATTCTGCCATTCTGGCTTCATGTTTGTTGTTATATACAATTGCTATTTGGTTTGTTGCAGGGAATACTTTTCCTACTTTATCTTGTTCACTACCTGTATATAAAACATTTACATTGCCTTTTATTATGAATGTTCCAATAAATAGAATTAATATTAATGCTGCTTGAATATGTCTTGTTTTATAAATAAATTTTCCTAGTTTTTCTAAGTTGAATTTTGGTGCTTTTTTCTTTGTTTTTGCTATTAAAGTATCGAACATTAATAGTAATCCTGGTAAACATAGGAATATACTTAATAGACTTAAGATAACACCTTTTGCAAGAACAAATCCTAGATCACGTCCTATTGTGAAGCTCATAAATACTAATGCTAATAATCCAACTACTGTTGTTACTGAAC
>CAMKBC010000012.1 GCA_946410665.1 uncultured Clostridia bacterium
CACCCATTAGTATGTACAGCATTCAATGCTGACTTCGACGGTGACCAAATGGCTATTCACTTACCTTTATCATTAGAAGCTCAAGCAGAATCAAGATATTTAATGTTATCAACAAACAACTTATTAAAACCTACAGACGGTGCTCCTATTACAGAGCCTTCTCAAGATATGATCTTAGGTGCATACTACTTAACAATGGATGTAGATGCTGATCCTAACGATACTGAAGAAGACACTATAAGAAAAGGAACAAAAGGTGCCGGAATGTATTTCTCTTCAACAGATGAAGCAGAAATGGCATATGCAAATAAAGATATCGGAATTCATGCTAAGATCCATGTAAGAATGGCTGAGTATGATGAAGAAGGAAATGAAATCGATCATGGAATGATTGAAACAACAATGGGTAAAATTATTTATAACAAAGGCATTCCACAAGATTTAGGATTTGTTGATAGATCAAAGAAAGAAAACAAATTCGCATATGAAATTGATTTCACAATCAATAAAAAGAAATTAAAGAAAATCATTGGAAAATGTATTTCAGTTCATGGACTAGATAGAACAGCTGAATTATTAGACTACATCAAAGCTACTGGTTACAAATACTGTACAACAGCAGGTATGACTGTATCTATAGCAGACGTTCAAGTTCCTGGAACAAAACAAGACTTATTAAAACAAGGACAAGAAGCAGTTGATAAAGTTCAAATGCAATATGCAAGAGGTCTTATCACAGATCAAGAACGTTATCAAAGTGTTATTCATATTTGGGAAGACATTACAGATAAAGTTTCTAGCGCAATGCAAGATAACTTTGATGAAATGAACCCAATCTACATGATGTCAACTTCTGGTGCCCGTGGTAACGTATCACAATTACGTCAAGTTGCTGGTATGCGTGGACTTATGGCTTCTACAACTGGTAAAACAGTCGAGATTCCTATTAAGTCATCATTCCGTGAAGGTCTAGACTCATTAGAATACTTCATTTCAGCCCATGGTGCTCGTAAAGGTCTTTCTGATACAGCGTTAAGAACAGCTGACTCTGGTTACTTAACTAGAAGATTAGTTGATGTTTCTCAAGACATTATTGTAAGAGAAGATGACTGTCATACAACAGAAGGTCTTGAAGTATATGAATTAAAAGATGGAAATCAATTAATCGAACCATTACAAGAGAGATTAATTGGTAGATATCCATTAAACGATATCATCGATCCAAAGACTAAAGAAGTTCTTTGCGATACAAATACAATGATCAACGAACAAGCAGCAGACAAGATCGTTGAAGCTGGAATCACAAGAGTAGTTGTTAGATCTCCAATGAACTGTAAAACAGAACACGGTGTTTGTGCTAAATGTTATGGTATGTCACTTGCTACAAGAAAGATTGTACAAATTGGTGAACCTATCGGAACAATTGCAGCTCAATCAATCGGTGAACCTGGTACACAGTTAACTATGAGAACTATTCACTCTGGTGGTGTTGCCGGTGTTGCAGATATTACACAAGGTCTTCCTAGAGTTGAGGAGCTTTTCGAAGCTCGTAAACCAAAGGGACTTGCTATAGTAACTGAAATTGCTGGTAAAGTTTCTATCTCAGAAGAGAAGAAGAAAAAGATCGTTACAGTTACATCTAAAGAAGACAGCAGAAAATATCCAATTCCATTTGGATCAAAACTTGCAGTTAATGATGGCGATGTAATTGAAGCCGGTGATCAATTAACAGAAGGTTCTATTAACCCTAACGAAATCTTAACTATTAAAGGCCCTGACGCAGTTCATGAGTACTTAGTACAAGAAATTCAAAAGGTTTATAGAAACCAAGGTGTTGATATCAACGACAAACATATTGAAATTATTGCTAGACAAATGCTTAAGAAGATGAAGATTACTGATTCTGGAGACAGCTTATTATTAGCAGGAACATTAATAGATATTAACAAGTTTAATGAAATTAATGCTGAGCTTAAAGCCCAAAAGAAGAAACCTGCACAAGGTAAGAGAGTTCTTCAAGGTATTACAAAAGCTGCATTATCTACAGATTCATTCTTATCTGCAGCATCATTCCAAGAGACTACAAGAGTCTTAACAGAAGCTGCTATTAAGGGTAAAGCTGATGATTTAGTTGGATTAAAAGAAAATGTTATCATTGGTAAGTTAATCCCAGCTGGTACTGGTATGAGAAGATATCAAGAAACTCATATTAATACAGAAAAGTTTGAAGACGAACCAGATACAGTAATGAATGCTGAAGATGCAAACAAATTTGAACAAGCAGTTGAAAGCATGAATTCAAATCAAGAAAACCAATAATTAATTGAGTATTAATTATTAAAAAATTATAAAAGACTCTAGACAATTTTTAGTCTAGAGTCTTTTATTTTGTTTGCAAAAATGCTATAATGAAAAAGTCTATAAGGAGATAATTATGGTAGATAAAAGAATGAGAAATTTAATATATGCTGCTATAGCAGTTGTATGTATAGTTTCAATATTACTAGGTGTTTTCAGAATATTTATGGGCGAAGAAACAAATACAACAGTTGGTGGAAATGGTGGAACAACCGTTATAGATAATACTCAAGTAGCATTAAGAGAAGAATTTAATGATTTATTTGTCAATAAAGTTTCAAGATTAACAGATGAAGAAACAATGAATATATTAAAGGCAATTCCTGAAAAATCATTGATACTTACTGGTTTTGACGAGGGAATGGCATATTCATCAATTAGTGATGGTAAAGATGCAATAGATAAAGATAAATGTGAGATAGATGTACATTTTCCTAAGATTAATTTGCAAGGTGACTATATAAATTCAGTATACGTACCAACAATGACAGAGGAATTCTATAATGTGTTTTTAGCAAGATATAGCAAGGGAATCGAACTTTCAAAAAATAAGACAACTACTGTTCAACCAGAAATAAATGTTACAGAAAATCAAAATGGAACAACACAAAACACATCAAATCAAACAGTAGAAACAGTAACAGGAAAATATATTTATGAAGCTAATTTTGCAGGAACAATTTATCAAAACAAATATTTATCAATTGCTATTATGTCATTAGATAAAATTCCTGGAAAATCACAAAGAAGATATATAAGAACATACAACGTAGATATAACAACTGGAGAAGAAATTACAATTTCAAAAATGATTCAATTAAAAGGATTAGATGCAAGCAAAATAAATACAAAAATCAAAGAAGATATCAAGAAAATAAACGAAGCTGAAAAATCTTATTCTAATTATTCAGAAACATATAAGAGAGATACAGAATTAGCAACAGAGGGTTACTATGATGTTGGAAATGTTAAAAACTTCATGATAGGAAAGAATGGAGAACTATTATTAATTTACAATTATGGTAATGGTTATGAATGTTACACAACACAATATGATATTATAAAAATCGAAGACTAAAAATTAAAAATAAAGAGGCGTTATGATTAACGCCTCTTTTAGTTTGTTTTATTATTCTTCAGCTAGAGTTAATTGTGTTGTTTTTGTAGAACCATTTCTAATAAATTTAATTGTTATTGTATCACCAACTTTATGAGTATCTTTTATTGCAGTCATTTCATCATAAGTTAGAATTGGTTGATCATCAATTGCAATCATAATATCTCCAGTTTGCAATCCAGCTTTTTCAGCAGGAGAGAAAGAAGCAACAGTTCTAATATAAACACCCTTTGTTAGGTTAGCTCTTGGATTAGCTTTGATTACTTCATCAGTTATACTTACACAAGCAACGCCCATATAAGGTCTGATAACTTTATTATATTTGATTAAATCATTAGTTACAGAAACAGTTGAGTTGATAGGAATAGCAAAGCCTAAACCTTCAATTCCAGAACCAGAAACCTTAATTGTGTTAATGCCAATAACTTGTCCTTTGCTATTTACTAAGGCACCACCTGAGTTACCTGAATTGATAGCAGCATCAGTTTGAATAACATGATACTTCTTTCCATCCTCATCTGTAACTTCACGATTAAGTGCACTTACCAATCCTGCAGAAACAGAACTCTCCATTCCTAATGGATTACCGATAGCCATACACCATTCACCAACTAAAACAGAGTCTGAATCACCTAATTCAGCAGCTGTAAGGTTATCTTTGTTTATTTTTAAAACAGCCAAATCAGTTTTAGCATCACTACCAACAACAGTTGCTGGGTAAGTTGTTTCGTCATTATAAAGCTTTACAGTAATTTCAGTAGCTTCACCAATTGAATAGTATGAACTTTCAGAAGATGATGCGCTAATAACGTGGTTGTTAGTTAGTATGTAACCATCTTTGCTAATGATTACTCCAGAACCAGCAGCCTCAACAGTACTTGAATTACCGCTCCAATATGATCTAACTGGGTAAGTAACCTTAATACCAACTACTGAAGGCAAAACTTTTTGTGCAACACTAACTCCAGTATCATTAAAGCTAGATAGTGAAACTTGGTAAGTATTAACGTTTTCAGGGTTAAAATTATTATTTTTATTTGAAAGAATAATTGAACTTTGTTGACCTACCAAAGCAGTTCTTATTCCTGGGATACCGAAGCAAATTCCAACTACTAAGCAAGCGCCTGCAACTCCACCTAAAAATGATAAAAAGAAAGTTTTACCTGAATTGTTACGTTTTTTAGGGCTTTTTTCAGGGCCTACAGGTTGAAAGTTAGGCTGATTATAGCCAAAATCTTGATTATTTTGATACATTTCCATGTTTTTACACCTCTCTACGGAACAATTATAATACTAAAAAATTTGCTTTGCAACGTTACTTTTAAGCATTTTTATGATATACTAGCCCTAGTTTTAAAAGGAGTATTTATGAATAAAAATAGAGTAATTAGAATGGCAAAATTATTATTAACAACAGTTATAATAGTTGCTGTTATAATAGTAATTAATGTTGTAATAAAAAATAGCAAAACAAATTTAGAAACAACAGACTTAAAGTCAAATATGCTTCAAATTCAAGCAAAATGCCGAGTTTTAAATGACAAAGCAGATATGAATAATAAGATTGATGAAGAAAGAAAAGGCACTAAGTTATCAACATTTAAGAGTGCAGAACAAATAAAACAAGAGGAAGAAGAGGCAGCAAAGAAAGCAGCTGAAGAGAATGCACAAAATGCAGAAAATCAAGAGAATACTGAGACTCCAGCTACAACAGAAGAGCCTAAAAAAGAAGAAACACAAGACCCTAATGCAGAAAAAGCAGTAGGTGAAATTGTCGAAGAGTTTAAGAAGTTAAATATTATTCCTGATTCTGATTATGACAAATATTATGTTTTAGAAAACGTTGATTTAGAAACACTAGGACTAAACTTCAAAAATGAGAAAAATGCTAGATATTTAATAAACTACGATAGCCGTGAAGTGGCTATAACATGCGGATATCAAGGACAATACTTATTATCACAAATGGGATTAAAAGATTAATAACGGAGCTTTAGAATGAAAGAAGCAGAGAAAGAAAGATTAGACCATTTAAAAGGGTTAGAGACAGACTTATTTAAAGAAGGCAATAAATTAATATGTGGAATTGACGAAGCGGGCAGAGGACCATTAGCAGGACCTGTTGCAGTAGGCGCAGTTGTTATGAAACCGGATTCTGAACTTGAATGGGTTAATGATTCAAAGAAAGTAACTGAAAAAAGAAGAGAAATCTTATACGATAAAATTATAGAAGATTCACTTGCTTGGAGCGTACAACTTGTTTCTCAACAAGATATAGATGAATTAAATATCTTGGAAGCAACTAAAAAGGGAGTACACTTAGCAGTTGAAGATATAATCAATCAATTGAAAGCTAAGCCAGATATTATACTTACAGATGCATTAAAGAATATTGATGTTTTTGATATACCATATATGTCAATCATCAAAGGTGATGCAAATGTTTATTCAATATCATGTGCTTCAATCCTAGCAAAGGTTACAAGGGACAGACTAATGAAACAATGGGATGAAGCTTATCCTGAATATGGCTTTGCAAAACATAAAGGATATGGAACAAAAGCACATATTGATGCAATCAAAAAGTATGGTCCATGTCCATTACATAGGAAAACATTTATCACACATTTTATTTAAAGAGTGAGAGGTACTAATGAATATTTTAGATATTATTGCTAAAAAGAGAGATAACAAAGAATTAACAAAAGAGGAAATTGAATATTTTGTTGAAGGCTACACAAAAGGTGAGGTGACAGACTATCAAGCATCAGCATTAGTTATGGCAATTTACATTAATGGAATGAATGATCAGGAAATTACAGATCTAACATTAGCCATGGCTCATTCTGGTGAAGTACTTGATTTATCTGATCTTGGAGATGTAGTTGATAAACATTCAACAGGAGGAGTTGGCGATAAAATCACATTAATATTAATGCCGATTATTGCATCGTTAGGAGTGCCAGTAGCAAAGATGTCAGGAAGAGGTTTAGGATTTACTGGAGGAACAGTAGATAAAATGCAATCAATTCCTGGATATAGAACAGATTTAACTATTGATGAATTCAAACAAAATGTTAAAAATATTGGAATTTGTTTGATGGGACAAACAGCAAACTTAGCTCCAGCAGACAAGAAATTATATGCATTAAGAGATACAATTGCATGCGTTGAAAACATTCCACTAATTGCATCAAGCATTATGAGTAAAAAGATTGCAGCAGGTGCAAACAAAATAGTAATTGATGTTACATGCGGAAGCGGCGCATTTATGAAAAATAAAGAAGATGCAGATAAACTAGCATCTATAATGACTAGAATTGGAGAACTTTCAAATAGACAAGTAGTTTGTGTACAAACCAATATGGATGAACCAATTGGACACGCAGTAGGAAATGAACTTGAGATATTTGAAGTAGTCGATATTTTAAAAGGAAGATATCTACAAGAAGATATTAAACATATTATTTGTGAGTTAGGTGCAAACATGCTAATGCTTGCAAATAAAGCAAATTCAATAGAAGAAGGAAAACAAAAAATCTTAGAGAATATTTCTAATGGACAAGCATATGATAAATTTATACAACTTGTTTCTAATCAAGGTGGAGATGCATCATACATTGAACATATGGAAAAATTCGAAAAAGCAAAATATATTGTTCCTATTACAGCACACAAATCAGGCAGAATAACAAGATTAGATGCTCTGCAAGTAGGACGTTTAGCTGCATACTTAGGTGCTGGAAGAGAAAAGAAAGAAGATGATATCAATCCACGAGTTGGATTCTGGTTCGAAAGAAAAGTTAACGATGAAGTAAACGAAGGAGAAATCTTAGGATATATTCATGCAGATGATGAAGAAAAAGCAAATTATGTACTAAGCCAAAATATTTTCGAAATAAACTAAAACGGAGGCTAGCATGAACGAAGAAAGTTTAGCAAACTTAATAGTTGTCAAAAGAAGCGGAAAGAAAGTTAATTTTGACGGAACTAAAATTGCTATAGCAATCAAAAAAGGTTTTGATAGTATCGAAGGAAAATACAACGAGGATGATGTAAACAAAATCTATAAAAAAGTCATCGATAAAATAGTTAGTGGAAACTATGAAAAGATTCAAATTGAAGAGATTCAAGACTTAATCGAAGATGCTTTGAAAAAGGAAAATTATATCGATGTTTACAACTCATTTGCAGATTATCGTGAAAAGAGAAATCAATCACGTGAAATTTTCTTCGAGGAAAAAAGAAAACATAAATTCTTGAAAGCACTAGAAAAATTAGGATTAAGTACCAAGGAGACTAGTGAAGAAATTTCAAGAGATAAAAACACAACCGAGATTCTTCAATCATATGGTAGCACTGTTGCAGAAGAGTTTGCTACATCATACTTAATGAAAAAGAGACATGCTGATGCTCATGAAAATGGTGATATTTATATCAACAAACTTGAGTATTATCCAATGGGTACAACTGAAAGTTGTCAAATAGATTTAGAAAAATTATTTGCTGGTGGATTTGATGCAAACAATTCATCAATGAGAGAGCCAAAGAGTATTTCATCATACATAATGCTTGCATGCGTAGCGATTGCAAGTAACCAACATGATCAAGATGGAGAACAATCAATTCCAGCATTTGATTATTATATGGCACCAGGTATTATAAAAACATTTAAAAAAGAATTCAGACAATCAATTTATGACATACTAGAATACACAGACTTTGACAAGTTTATAGCCATCAATGGTATTGAAAGAGAGATAGATAAAATATCTTCAATTGATTTTGATATCGAAATCTTCTATAAATTCACACGTGAATCAGAAGAATTAAAGAGAATGTTTAGAATCGTTTATGCTAATGCGTTAAGAAAGACTGAAAGAAGTACGTATCAAGCATTAGAGGGATTTGTTCATGATATCAACTCTATTTGCGAAGCTAGACCAATTACAGTTAATCTTGGAACAGATACAAGCAAAGAAGGAAGAATGATTACAAAGAACATTCTAAAAACTATTTGCAAAGGTATTGGAGAAAACAAAAAACCAATCAATCCAAAAGTTGTTTTCAAAATAAAAGAAGGAATCAATTTAAAAGAAACTGATCCAAACTATGATTTATTAAAAGAAGCTTGTGAAGTAGCAATTCAAACAAAGAATATTTCATTCTCATTCTTAGATGCACAATATAATTCACAATTTTATAAAGAGGGAGATTACAATACTGAAGTTGCTTATTTTTCAGATGGTTCAAGAATTATAGATAACTATATTGATAAAGAAAAAGAAGTGGTAGGCGGAAGAGGTGTTATTTCTTCTACAGTAATTAACTTACCTAGAATTGCATTCAGACATAGAGATGATGAAAAAGGATTCTTTGAAGCACTTGAACATAGAATGCATGATGTAAAAGATCAACTTCTTGAAAGACTTGAAATTCAAAGTAATAAAAGAGTGTACAACTTCCCATTCTTGATGAAACAATTCGTATGGTTTGATTCTGATAGATTAAGAGAAGAAGACGATAAAGTTAGAAGAATCTTAAAACAAGGTTCTATGCAAATATCATTTACAGGACTTAGCGAAGCCTTAATTTTATTAACAAAGAGTAAAGACTTAGATAATAAAAAAGCAAAGGATTTAGGTTTAAAAATCATCAATAAGATGCAACAAGAAACTATGGAATTTTCAAAGAAATATGGTTTAAACTTTGTTTTAGCAGGAAATGAAAATAAAAATTTAGACACAGCTTTCTTAGAATTAGATAGAGTTATTTTTGGAAAAGTAAAAGATGTTACAGATAAAGACAAATACACATCTTCATTTGAATTAGCTTTTGAAAAAGATATGGAAAAGAAGATAAAATGGGAAGCACCATTCTTTGAAATAGTAAATGGTGGACATATGATAGGTGTAACATTGCCAGAAGTTAAAGGAATAAAAGACGACAAAGAAAAATTAGCTAAAGAAGTAGATGAACTATTAAAAATAATAAAAGTATTGCATAAAAATGAAATTGGATATGCGGTAATTGAGAAATAAAAAACACCGAGATTTAGTAAAAATATCTTTAAAATTAATAAAAAAGATGCTATAATTAGAGGTGTCTTACAAAAGAGATTTAATATGGCAATATTGCTATAGGAGGATGTATGGAATTAAAGAAATGTATTAGATGTGGATGTTTCTTTACTACTGAAGATAATTTATGCCCTAACTGCCAAAAGAGAGATGACAACGACAAAAAGTATTTAAAAAGTTTTATCGAAACAAACGGAGCACCAAGTAGTGTTCAAGAGTTATCATTCCAAAGTGGGCTATCTTTATATGATATCAACAGATATCTTAAAGAGAGTGAATTTTCAGGAATCAAGAAAAGTATTTCAATGAGCAGTAATCAAGCAGCACATTTAGACGATCAATTATCACGTATGAACAAGAAAGAAAATTTATAAGATATAAATCTTAAAAAGATGGCTAATCTGCCATCTTTTTTTATGCAAATTTTTGAACAAAATAACAAAATGAAATTGACATTTCCGTAGGAAGAGAGTATAATTATCCCATATTAAAAATAGTTTGCGTTTGTACAGTACAAAGCATCTAGATACAGTTTAGAAGAGAAATGGAATCATGGGCTGGAAGTTCCATAAACAATGACTAGAATGTGAAACACACTGGAGCAAGTTTTAATTAAGTGGAATTTTTAATTGGTAAAAATTCTAGCCGGGTGGTACCGCGGATATGTTTATATTCGTCCCTGCAGTTTGCAGAGGCGTTTTTTTGTGCCCTATGAAAGGCAACGCTTACTGCTAAATAAGGAGGTATAAAAACAAAATGAAAGACTACAGAACTTACACATGTAATCAAATCGGATTAGAGGATGTAGGAAAAGAAGTAAGAATCGCAGGATTCGTACAAACTATCAGAGATTTAGGAGGATTAGTTTTCCTAGATATTAGAGATATGTATGGAGTAACACAAGTTGTTACATCTGGAGAAGAAGCTGATGTTGATTTTGCTTCACATATTCCTATCGAATCTTCAGTAACAGTTTTAGGAACAGTTCAAAAACGTGATGAAGAAACTGTAAATACTAAAATCAAAACAGGTTTAGTAGAAATTAAAATCAAGGAAATCAAAGTATTAGGTAAAAGAACTCAAATGCTTCCATTTGACGTTAATACAAATACAGACGTTAGAGAAGATTTAAGATTAAAATACAGATACTTAGATTTAAGAAATGATAAGTTAAAGAATAACTTAATCCTAAGAGCTAAGGTATTACAATTCTTAAGACAACAAATGATTGAGCAAGGATTCTTAGAAGTTCAAACACCAATACTTACATCATCATCACCAGAAGGAGCTAGAGATTACTTAGTTCCATCAAGATTACATCCAGGAAAATTCTATGCGTTACCACAAGCACCACAACAATTTAAACAATTATTAATGGTAGGTGGAATCGATAAATATTTCCAAATCGCACCATGTTTCAGAGATGAAGATGCTAGGGCTGATAGAGCTCCAGGTGAATTCTATCAATTAGATATGGAAATGAGTTATGCAGATCAAGAAGATGTTTTCTCAGTTCTTGAACCAGTTATGTATAACACATTCAAAGAATTCTCAAATAAGGAAATTGTAAAACCACCATTTAAAAGAATTAAATATCAAGATGCAATGCTTAAATACGGTTCAGATAAACCAGATTTAAGAAACCCTCTTGAAATTGTAGATGTTACAGATGTTTTCGAGAATGTTGATTTAAGAGCATTCAAGGGATTACAAGTTAGAATTATCGCAGCGCATGATGTTGCAGATAAGCCAAGATCATTCTTTGAAGGAATGACAAACTTTGCAATCGATGAACTTAAAGCTAAAGGTTTAGCATGGTTAAGAATTGAAGCAGACAGATCATTACAAGGACCTATCGCTAAATTTATTCCAGATGATGCTAAAGAAGAAATGATGAAGAGATCAAATTCTAAAGAAGGCGATTGCTTATTCTTCATAGCTGAAAAACCAAGAGCAGTTGATTGGCTTGCAGGTGATATCAGAAAAGAATTAGGAAAGAGATTAGAATTAATCGACAACAATAAATTTGAATTTTGCTGGATCGTTGATTTCCCTATGTTCGAATTAGATGATCACAACAAAGTTCAATTTGGACACAACCCATTCTCAATGCCACAAGGTGGACTTGAAGCATTAGAAACAAAAGATCCACTAGATGTATTAGCTTATCAATACGACTTAGTATGTAACGGTATAGAATTATCTTCAGGAGCTGTTAGAAATCATGATATCGATGTAATGATCAAAGCATTTGATATTGCTGGTTACACAGAGGAAGAAGTTAAAACAAAATTCGGAGCTTTATATACAGCATTCCAATTCGGTGCTCCACCACATGCTGGTATCGCACCTGGAGTTGATAGAATGATAATGTTATTAACTGACTCAGATACAATTAGAGATGTTATTGCATTCCCTCTAAACAGCAAAGCAGAAGACTTAATGATGGGTGCACCAAGTGCAGTTAAATGGCAACTTCTAAGCGACGTTCATATTGAAGTTAAGAAAGAAAAAAACTAGGAGGTAATTACTATGGCATTAAGTAAAGAAGAATTATTACATATTGCAAAGTTATCTGATTTAAAAATTGCAGATGACGAAATTGATGATTACTTAAAAAAGGTTGATGACATTCTAGAATATACAGAAATCATCAACAACGCTCCAATTGAAGGTTTAGGAGAAACAATCGGAGCAAACGACAATTATAATGTTTTCAGAAAAGATGAACCAGTTCAATTTGATAATATTCCAGGAATCATGGAAAACTGTGAAGAAACAGAAAGAAATATGTACAAGATTCCTAAAGTAATTGAATAATTTGAGAAAGGAAACATGAGTGTTATGAGTAAAGAAATAGTAATAATAAACGGTTCAGGTGGAGTAGGAAAGGACGCATTCGTTGAATTTTGTAACGAATTTACATGCGTTAAAAACATATCTTCAGTAGATAAAGTAAAAGAAGCAGCTAAAGTTCTAGTAAACTGGGATGGAACAAAAGATGATAAGTCTAGAAAGTTATTAGTTGATTTAAAAAGACTAAGCATCGAATATAATGACTATCCTGCAAAGTATATTGAAGAACAAGCAAACGAGTTCAAAGCAAATGATGAACAACAATTAATGTTTGTACACATTAGAGAAATCGAAGAAATCAAAAAGATAAAAGCTTTATTAAATGCAAAGACATTACTAATTACAAGTAATAGAGTTGCAAAGATTACTACTAATTCTTCAGATGCAAATGTTGAAGAATATGATTATGACTATCATATACAAAATGATGGAACATTAGAAGATTTAAAAGAACAAGCAAAAGAATTTGTTGAAAACCTAACTAAATAGTAAATTGTAACACTCAATTAAATTGGAAAGGAGAAACAATGGAAGACATTACAAAATTAACAGTGCACGAATTAGTTGAAAAACTTGATGCAAAAGAATTAACATCAGAAGAAATTGTTAGTGCATATGCTAAAAGAATAGAAGATAAAGAAAAAGATGTTGGTGCTTTCGTAACAGTAACAACAGATAAAGCTTTAGAAAAAGCTAAAGAAGTTGATAAAGAAGGAAGAGAAGCAGGAAGTCTTGCAGGTATTCCTATCGGAATCAAAGATAACTTAAATACACTAGGTGATAAAACAACATGTTCTTCAAAAATGCTTGAGAACTATGTTTCACCATACAACGCAACCGTTGTAGAAAAATTAAATGATGAAAAAATCATGAGTTTAGGAAAACTTAACATGGATGAATTTGCTATGGGAAGTTCAACAGAAAACTCAGCAATTAAAATTACACACAATCCATGGGATTTAAATAGAGTTCCTGGTGGATCATCAGGTGGTAGTGCAGCAGCAGTTGCAGCTGATATGGTACCATGGGCATTAGGTTCAGATACTGGTGGATCAATCAGAGAACCATCATCATTCTGTGGTGTTGTTGGATTAAAACCAACATACGGATTAGTTTCAAGATATGGTTTAGTTGCATTCGCATCTTCACTAGATCAAATTGGACCAATCACAAAAGACGTTAGAGATAACGCAATGTTATTAAATGTTATCGCAGGACATGATGACAAAGATTCAACTTCATACGATGTTGAAAAGAAAGATTATACAGAAGCATTAAAGACAGACGTTAAAGGATTAAAGATTGGTGTTCCAAAACAATTCTTTGGCGAAGGAATTAATGAAGAAGTAAAAGCAAAGATTAAAGAAGCAATTGAAGTTTACAAAGAAATGGGAGCAGAAGTAGAAGAATGTGATTTAGATGTTGCTAAATATTCACTTGCTACATACTACATCATCGCTTGTGCAGAAGCTTCATCAAACCTAGGAAGATTCGATGGAATCAGATATGGTTATAGAGCAAAGAACTTCAAGAACTTAAAAGAATTATATGTAAATTCAAGAACTGAAGCTTTCGGACCTGAAGTTAAGAGAAGAATTATTTTAGGTACTTACGTATTATCATCAGGATACTATGATGCATACTACAAGAAAGCACAAAAAGTTAGAACATATGTTAAAGAACAATTTGATAAATGTTTCGCAAAATATGATGTATTAATTACACCAGTTGCACCAGATACAGCATTCAAGATTGGTGAAAAAGTTGATGATCCAATGTCAATGTACTTAGCTGATATCTGTACAGTTTCAATTAACATTGCTTCAATTCCAGGTATGTCATTACCTTGCGGAGTTGATTCAAAAGGAATGCCAATTGGAATGCAAATTCTTGCAGACAGATTCAACGAAGAAAAAATTTACAATGCAGCTTACGCATATGAACAAAAAACTAAGTTTAGAGATTCACATGCAGCTGAATTTAAAAATTAGTTAGGAGGAAAAGATATGGCAAATAGCGATTATGAAACAGTCATAGGACTTGAAGTTCACGCTGAACTTTCAACAAAGACAAAGATCTTCTGTTCTTGTCCTACAACATTTGGATCAGATCCAAACACACATGTATGTCCAGTATGTACAGCAATGCCAGGAGCTCTTCCTAAGTTAAATGAAAGAGTTGTAGAATTCGCTGTTAAAGCAGGACTTGCAACACATTGTGAAATTTCACAAGATAGCAAAAATGACAGAAAAAATTATTTCTATCCAGACTTACCAAAGTCTTATCAAATATCACAATTTGATAAACCACTATGTAATCATGGATACATTGAAATTGAAGATGATAACGGAAATCCAAAGAAAGTTAGAATCTTAAGAATTCACATTGAAGAGGACGCAGGAAAATTAAATCATGACGAATTCTCAGGTGGATCATTAGTAGATTTAAACAGAGCCGGAGTTCCACTAATCGAGATCGTTTCAGAGCCTGACATTAATTCATCAGGAGAAGCTGATAGATACTTAAAGAAATTAAAATCAATTCTTCAATACATTGATGTTTCAGACTGTAAGATGGAAGAGGGTTCTTTAAGAGCTGACGTTAACGTTTCAGTTCATAAACCAGGAACACCTTTCGGAATCAGACATGAAATGAAGAATATGAACTCATTCAAATCAATTCAAAGAGCAATTGATTATGAAGAGGATGCTCAAATCAATGACAATGAAAACGGAATTCCAGTTGTTCAAGAGACAATGAGATGGGATGATATCGCAGGAAGAACATTCCCTATGAGAGATAAGGAAGATGCTCAAGACTATAGATATTTCCCAGAACCAGACCTTGTAGCAATTAGATTATCAGATGAATATATCAAGAATATTCAAGAAAACTTACCTGAAATGCCAGAAAGTAGAAAGAGAAGATACATCGAAGAATTAGGTCTTTCAGAGCATGATGCAAACATGTTAACAGCTTCAAAATCATTATCAGATATGTTTGAAGCAGCAGGAAAAGCTTGCAATAACTACAAGCAAGTATGTAACTGGTTAACATCTGATATTGCAAGAATTCTAAATGAAAAAGAATTAGAACCAGAACAAATCCCATTTACAGCAGAGCAATTAGGCGAGCTTGTTTCATTAATTGATGATGGAACAATTTCAAGCAAAATTGGAAAACAAGTTGTAACTGAGTTATTTGAAAATCCTGATTCTCCAAAGAAAATCATAGAAAAGAACGGATGGGTTCAAATCAGTGATGAGGGAGAAATCAAGAAGGTTGTTGAAGAAGTATTAGCTAACAACCCACAATCTATAGCAGATTTCAAGGCTGGAAAGGATAAAGCATTAGGATTTTTAGTTGGACAAGCTATGAAAGCTACAAAAGGCAAAGCAAATCCACAAATGTTAAATGAATTATTCTTGACAGAATTAAAGAAATAGTGTTATAATAAATCACGTTGAATTAACATAAAACAGAGGGAGGTGCAAAAAATGCCAAACATTAAATCAGCAAAGAAGAGAGTTAGAATTATTGAAAAGAAGACAGCTCAAAACACAGCTATTAAGTCTCAATTCAAAACAGCTATAAAGAAATTTGAAGAAGCTAACGAAGCTGGAGCAGCTAATGTAAAAGAATTATTAGCAGCAGCAAAGAAAGCTTTAGATAAAGCAGCAACAAAAGGAATTATCACAAAACAAACAGCTGCAAGAAGAAAATCTAGATTAGATTTAGCAGCAGCTAAAGGTTCAGCAAAAGTAGCTGAAGAAAAGCCAGCTAAGAAAACAGCTGCAAAGAAAACAACAACAGCTAAAAAGACAACAGCAAAGAAAACAACAAAAAAAGCTGAAAAAGTTGAAGAATAATTAGATTAATAAAAACCTCGTAAGTAATTACGAGGTTTTTTGTTGCCTATTTATTTTCTAAAATTCTAGCAAGATAAACGCCTGAACATGAAGCCATCATTAAGCCTCTAGTCAATCCGCCACCATCACCAATTGAGTATAATCCTTTAACACTTGATTCAAGATTTTTATCAATCTTAACTCTGTTACTATAGAACTTAATTTCAGGTCCATATAGTAAGTTTTCAGGATTAGCAAATCCTTCAACAACTTTATCCATTTCACCAATGAATTGTAGAATGTCAGTCATTGTTCTATAACCCAATGCAAATGTTATATCACCTGGAACTGCAGCTTTAAGAGTTGGAACAACTTTATTGTTATCTAAATCATGTTGCCAAGTTCTTTTACCTCTCTTAATGTCGCCTAATCTTTGAACTACGACAGCGTTACCACCAAGTTCGTTTAAGTTCTTAGCAACGTTTCTACCATATTCAATTGGTTTATTGAATGGGTGAGAGAAGTGGTGTGATACTAAGATTGCTAAGTTTGTATTAGTACTCTTTTTCTCTTTATAAGAATGTCCATTAACTAAAGTCATGTTATTATCATAAACTTCTGAAGAAACAAATCCACTTGGGTTTTGACAGAATGTCCTAACCTTGTCTCTGAAAGGATAAGGACGTCCAATGAATTTTCCTTCATACATGTATTTGTTGACATCTTTCATAACTTCATCTGAAAGTTCATATCTAACACCGATATCAACAATACCAGGTTCTGTTTCGATATTATGCTTCTCACAAATATTAGTTAACCAATTAGCACCTTTTCTACCAACAGCAACTACGACTGTATCAGCCAGTATTTCTTCAGTTTCTGCATTTTCATCATCAATCTTTGAAGATGGTTTAATCTTGACACCTTTAACAGTATTATCTTCAACGATTAAATCGCTAACGATAGTTTCAAACTTCATTTCAACGCCATTATCTTTTAGAAATTTTTCAATCTTTCCGTATAACTCGTGGCTCTTTTCAGTTCCAAGATGTCTGATTGGGATACTGATTAAGTTTAAATCAGCTTTCTTTGCTTTTTCATATAACTTAGCAATTTCTTCTGGATGATCAATTCCTTCAAGATGTTTATCAGCACCAAAGTCTAAATAAATTTGATCAGTATAATCAATTAACTTTTTAGTTTCATCAATACCAATATATTTGTGAAGATCACCACCAACGTAAATATCATCATCGTTTGGATTGTAT
This sequence comes from uncultured Clostridia bacterium, assembly GCA_946410665.1. Taxonomy (GTDB): domain Bacteria; phylum Bacillota; class Clostridia; order TANB77; family CAG-508; genus CAG-793. The sequence goes on from CAMKBC010000012.1 coordinate 17,528, forward strand.
AGAGAAAGCTTTCCATCAGAGAAAGCACCAGCCCCAGAGAATCCTGAAGTAATATTACAGAATGGTTTACAGTGAACACATTTTCCTGTTTTCTCAATAGGACAAGCTCTTTTTTCAACAGCTTTTCCTTCTTCTATAAGTAATACTTTTTTGTTTGATCTATTTTTTATTAATTCGTAAGCCATAAAGATTGAACTAGGGCCCATACCTATGGCGATAATATCGTATTTCATAAACACCTCCTGATGCAAAATTGGATAATAGACATGATAAAAGGGAAGAGTGATTCTTCCCTTGATATATCAAATGTTTAATCTAAATAATTAAGCTTCTGGCTCTAATAAACCGAAGTTCTTTCCATCTTTTAATTTGTAGATAACACAAACTCTGTTTGTATCTGCATCAATGAATGGTAAGAATTTGTTCTTTGGATCAGATTCTAGAATTAATTTAGCGTCTTCTTCTGTTAGTGGTTTGATGCTGTAGAAGATAGTCTTAATGATTTCGCTTTCTTCTTCAGCTTCTTGAATTTGGTTTTCGCTCTTAACTCTAATTGACTCTGTCATGTTTTGCTTATCATTCTTTGTTTTTTGTTTTCTGATTTGACCTTCTAATATATCAATATCTTTATCAATAGAAGCATATAAATCTTTAGAAGCCGCAACAGCTTTATACATAGCCCCAGCTGCTGTAACTCTGATTTCTGCTACTTGTTGATTTCCTTCAATTTTTAATGTAGCAACTGCATCAAAATCATCACCTAAGTTCTTTTGAAGTTTGCTAACCTTTTCTGTAATGTAGCTCTTAATAGCGTCTGTTAATTCAAAATCTTTTTCTGTTATGTTAATATTCATAAATTTTCTCCTTTCACTCAAAAGATTTTCTACCCGTATTATATAAATAAAATCGGCCTTTTTCAATAGCAAAAACAAGTTAATTTTAGATGTCTTGTTGACAAATAAATTAAATGGAACTATAATGAAAGTCAAAGAAAGTCAAAGTCAAAAAATAAAATTAACTTTTAAGCTACGGAAAAAGGAGGTGAGTGGATGAGAATATCGGATATCATTGAAGAATTCATTAAAGAAATGCTTGAAGAAGAGAATGAAGCAATTATTCAAAGAAATGATTTAGCAAATCATTTTAATTGTGTTCCTTCTCAAATTAACTATGTAATAGCTACAAGATTCACACCCACTCAAGGATATTACGTAGAAAGTCAAAGAGGTGGCGGTGGATTCATTAGAATCGAAAGAACACGAATGACTAAAGGCAACTATGTAATGCATATTATTAAAAACATAGGTGATAACCTGACAGCTAAAGACGAAGAAATAATTATTAATAATTTCTTAAGTCAAGGAATTATTGATAGCTCGCAGGCTAAACTATTAAAGAGTGCTACAAATGATAAAGCGCTTAAACTTTCGGGTGACGTTAAAGATAAAGTTAGAGCATCAATATTTAAAAATATGTTATTGGTATTAGCTCAGAATTAGGAGGTAATTAACATGTTGTGTCAAAATTGTGGAAAGAACGAAGCAAATGTTCATTATACGCAAATAACAAATGGAGAAAAGAAAGAGTTTTCATTGTGCAGTGAGTGTGCGATGAAATTAGGATTAACAGAACAAATGGATATAACAGATCCATTATTAAATTTAAGAAGTTTCATAGGAGATTTCTTTAATGATTTTCCAGAGAAAGATAGATTACAAAAACTTTCAGGAACAAAGCAATTGCAATGTAAAACTTGTGGAACAACTTATGAAGAATTTATAAATGATGGAAACTTTGGTTGTGAAGACTGTTATCAAACATTCAAAGAACCAATTGATCGTCTATTAAAGAAGTTACATGGAACATCAACACATCTAGGAAGAAAACCAGGTGTAGAAGCAAAACCAATTGTTGATAAAGTATCAACAAAAGAAGAAAAAGGAAAAGTCGGAAAAGAAAATAAGAAAGCTGATTCTAAGAAGGAGGAAAGCAAAGAAGAAAAGATTGCAAGACTTGAAAGAGAATTAGATAAAGCAATCAGGGATGAAAGATATGAAGATGCAGCTAAAATAAGAGATGAGTTAAAGGAGATGAATTAATATGGGAAGTTGGTATTTACAAAACGGAAATGATTCAGATGTTGTCTTTAGTTCACGCATTAGACT
>CAMKBC010000013.1 GCA_946410665.1 uncultured Clostridia bacterium
TATTTCTAATTTTATTTTTAATTTTTGAATTAAGTTTATTTTTGTTTTTGTTTTTATTTAACGTATATGTACTCCTTTAAATTATTTAGTTTCGCTTCTCCAATTCCAGGAACATTTTTCAGCTCATCTATGCTTTTAAACTTTTTGTTTTTGTTTCTGTATTCTAATATTTTTTGTGCGGTCGATTCTCCAACTCCCGGAAGTGTCATCAATTTTTCTAATGTTGCTGTATTCAAATTTACTTTAACACTTTTTTCATTATCACTTTGTGTGACATTGTTTACTATTACATTGTTTCCCGCTTCAGTTTTCATTATTGTTGTATTTTGTATATCCTCTTTAACACGTGGTATGTAAATTTGTGATCCATCATCCAAAACATATGCTAGATTTATTTTAGACAAGTCAGCATCTTCTGTTTGTCCTTCGCATTTATTTATCGCATCTATTATTCTTGATCCTTCTTTTAGTTTAATAACTCCTGGTTTTTTTACTTCTCCTATCACATGTACAACTATGTTTCCTAATTGTTTTGTTCCAAATAACGAAGTTGAGGTTCCGTTGTCGATATCATCTTGTGTATTGTAATCCTCCTCTTCTTTTTTTATTTCATCTGAATCTTGTTTTTCATTGTTTTCTAAATTTGAAGTATCATTCATTTTAGACTCCAGCGTCGCTCCCACTTCTTCATAACTTAAGAATTGATAAAATAGTAGTAAAGCAATTCCTATGCATATGATGGCAACTAGAATTAGAATTGATTTTTGCACTTTGTTTAATTTTTTGATGAATGTTTTTATTTTTTGTGTCATAGTTTTTCCTTTCTTGATTTATTTATACTTCCTTGCTAAAATATTATCTATTGAGAGACTATTTATTAGGAGATAAATTTGAAAAATAAAGTATTTTCGATAATACTGTCATTTGTTTTAATTCTTAATATTTACGCCTTGGCACCAACAAGTTCTTACGCAGAAGAAAATGTTGTAAATGTTGTCGACACTTCTATTTACGCAAATCTAGAACAGGGTTCTAATCCATTTTCTACAGCACAAGTTAATCAAAATGTTGATATTCCGGAAATTAACGCCGAAGCTGGAATTCTAATTGATGCTGATGCTTCAAAAATCTTGTACGAGAAGAATTCATCCGAAAGATTATTTCCAGCTAGTACAACAAAATTGTTAACAGCAATTGTAGTAATGGAAACCTGTAAAGATTTAAATGCTAAAGTTACAGTAAGTCACTATGCCGTGAAATCGGTTCCAAACACATATCAATTAGCCAAAATTGTTCCAGGCGAGACTTTTACTGTTGATGAACTTATGAATATGTTGATGGTTGTTTCAGCAAATGAAGCAGCATTTGTTTTAGCTCAATATGTTGGCGCTGGTGGTAATACTTTTAAAACAGACAGTTCTACAGAAGCAGAAGTTGAATTCAAATTGAATATAGCTAAGTTTTCTGAACTGATGAATGAGCGTGCTAAGTCGCTTGGATGCACAGGAACACATTTTGTAAATCCTAATGGCATTCACGACGAAAATCACTATACTACTGCATTAGATCTTGCAATAATAGGTCAAACAGCATATAGAGATAGTTATATTAGAACACTTGCTGCCAAGGAATCATTCACACTTGAAAACTCTTCATTATATAAAGGAACAAAGCGAACCTTCAAAAGAACTAATCTTTTGATGATGCCTAACCTTCCTACATATTATGAATATGCAAATGGTATGAAAACCGGAAACACTAATGCAGCAGGACAATGCATCGTTGCTAGTGCTCAAAAAGATGATAGAAATCTTATTTGTGTAATTTTAAAAGGTGTGAAATACTCTCAAAAAGATGCAGATATTTGCAGAGAGGCAGATTGTAAAAAGTTATTTGAATATGGTTTTTCACATTTCAACTCGACACCTCTTGTTAAAGAAGGTGGCTTTGTTAGAAACATGCTAATTATGAATGCTCCTACAGGAAAAAACACTTTAAACTTAGTTGCTAAGTATAATGTTTCTGTATTATTAAAAGACAATCAAGTATTAGATGTAACTCCGACGGTTACTATAAGCAAATCATTTGCTCCTATCAAAAAAGGTGAGATTTGTGGTTATGCTACTTATACTGTAGATGGACAGTCTTACAAGGTTGATTTAGTATCAGATCAAGACGTTACCGAAGTTGATAATTCTAATATAATTTTGATAACAGTTGTAGGTGTAGTTGCAGTTATCGGTTTAATTGCATTATTTACTCGTCATGAGAAAAAGAAATATAGAAAATAAAAAAGTGGGGATGCGCTCCCCACTTTTATTTTTTTACTTTAATAGTCATTTCCTATAATTACAGTGTAATCATATCCGTTATCTTTTGGTGAATTTTGAATTATACCTGTACATAGAATTGATGCCAACTGATTATCTACATCGTCTGCATTGTTATTCCTATCAACAATAATTGTTTTCTCTGTAAAGTTTGTTTTTCCACCTTTAGTAACTTTATATCCTGCGTTAGTTAACTGAGTAGCTGCTGAATTAAATCTTGTCGTTTCCCCTGTACCATTTACTAAGTTAATCTTAACTTGAGAATTTGGTTTTGATACATCTACTGTAGATACTGCATTTTGTCCTTTTTCAACGTCTACAATATTCCATTTCCCTTTTGAAATTATTGTGTTGTTTGTTGTGTTTGTTGTATTTGTTGCATTTTCATCTACACTATTTCCATCTGTATTGTTTCCATCATTAACTACTACGTTGTCTAAGAAGTATTCTTTAATAAGTTTCTTTGTTTCATTCTTGTATGCAAAGAAGAATGAATATCCATTTCTTGAACCTGTTGATCCTGGAATTGCTGTTGATCTAATGTTTTCTGTTTTAAAATCTAATGCTGCAACTAAGTAATTCTTAATTGAATCCCATTCCATATTTGTTTCAACTTGTTCTTGAATTATCTTCATGATATCACCAATCTTAAATGCATTCTTAAGATTAAGTGCTTGTTTCATTGTAGCCATAATGAACGCTCTTTGTGTTTTCATTCTACCAAAATCATTGTCACCATACTCTACTGGATAAGATGTTCCATTGTTGTTATGTCTAAATCTAACAACACCCTCTGCTTGCTCTCCATTTAAATGTTGCATTCCTGCTTTTACGTGAATTGCTAAATCTTGTGTGCAGTCATCATAGTCCATGTCAATTGGTACATCAAAGTCTACACCACCGATTACATCTACTAAATCTCTCAAAGCTTTTGTATCAACTACAACATATTTCTTTAGGTTTAATCCTGTTAAACTGTTAACAGCTCTTAATAATGATTGAATACCTCCAATTGGGTATTTAGCATTAATTTTATCGCTTGCTGTTGCTGTAGCATCATTGCTTCCTGTGTATGTATCTCTTTGGATAGATACCATTGAAAGAGTTTGATTCTTAGGGCTATACTTCATAACCATAATTGTATCTGTCATCCCTTGGCTCTTTCCTACTGCCAAGAAAGTTAAATCTTCTAGATTCTTTACTTGCTCTGCATCACTTCCAACGATTGTAGTTAGAATACCTTTCAAACCACCACCATTTTTAATAATAAAGATTGCAAACACTATAATCGCTATCAACAATAGAGTAAAGATTGTTAAAAAGATTTTTCTAATTATGTGTCTCTTTTTCTTTTTTCTCTTCTCTGCTTTTTTCTCTTCTTTTCTTTGTTTCTTTAACTCTTTTTTAGTAGCTTTGCGGTAAGCTTTATCATCTTCTTCAACAGATGTATCTTCAGAAACATCATCATCTTCCAGCTTTGTCTCTATATCAACATCTCTAAGAGCTTTATCTTCTTTAAACCTTCTCGCTCCTCTAGATTTTTTATTTATTTTACTTTCCATTTCATGAAGAAGTTCTTCATAATCATTATCGTGTTTTCCCAAAATTCTCTCCTGCTATTATTCATTAGATTTATTTTCAGTTTCACTTGTGTTGCTTGTATTTTCTGTCACATTTGTATTTGTGCTGTTTTCAACGGTGTTGTTTTCTGTTGTAGTATTCTCAACTGTATTATTTTCATCTATTTTGTTTTCTGATGAATCTTCTAATTTTGTTCCGTTGTATATATATTTTACCACAATATTGTTATTATACATCATTTTTCCAAAGAATGATCCATTTATGCTATCAACAATTGCTGTATTTGTTAGCATTGGTGATATTAATGAAATAACTCCAAACACTACATATACAATTATAATTCCTTCTAGAGTACCTACAATCATTCCTCCTAAGCTGTTTATTTGCTCTATTACAGGAATCTTTGTAAATATTCTTGATACCAATTTTAATACCCACATCAAAATCTTAACCAAGAAGAATATTGCGACAAAACAAATTGCTTTTAAAACATTATTTGTTATTTCAGTAGCCGTTGCATCAATTGCTTTTTCTTTTGCTTCATTTATTGCCGTTACTGAATCATCGATGGCGTTCTTTATTGGGTCTGGTAATTGTTCATTTGCTTTTAGGTCTATTTCTTCGCCACCTGGCATATGAGAAACAATAAACGCTTTCATGTTTTCATCAACATCAGTAGTGTTTTTCACTAACTCAGCTACCGGTGAGCATAATGCAAAAGCTAAAACAATCGCAACAATAAATGTTGCAAGGTTTATCAAGCAGAACACTAAACCCTTTTTGTAACCAATAATTAAAAATAATATTATAATTACTCCAATTATAAGATCTACTATCATCTTTTCCCCTATATTAACAATTATATCTTCACTATTGAGATTGTATCATTGTAAATGATTGCTGCTATGCTGTCTCCCAATAGTATTTTACTAATATTTTCATTTGTTAAATATCTTTTGACTGGTCTTGCACCTGAGTTAATAAACAAAACTTTACTACCAACATTTATTGCAAGCATATCTTTCATTGTGCTTATATTAATTACTGCATCTTCAATTTCATAAGTTCTTCCCGCCTTGTTGTCTGTATTAAAAATTGTAATGATGCTATTTCTGCCGTTTGAATTTTCATCAAGTTTATAGCAGTGATCTTTTAAATTGATTCCTGCAAATCCTGAGTTTTCTGGTAAATCAGTTAATTTATCTTCTTTTCCATTTTTGCAAATGTAGATTCCATTGTCTTTGAAAACAACAACTTTTTCTTCATCATGTTGTATCGCGATAATTAAAACATTATCTTTTGTTTCATATGTATGTATTATTGCATTTTCTGGTTCTTTCTTTGCTTTATCAACAGAAATTGTTTTTACTCGTGACACAACTGACATTCCTGGTGTTTCAACCTCAACGAAACTTAAGTATTTTCCATCATTTGAAATGTCCAAACTTGTTACTGTTGTTTTTGACAAAAAGTTTTTAAACAATTCTTTGCCGTTGTAATCATACATTATAATTACAGATTTATAAGTGGTGTCTGATACGGAAATTCCTGCTATTCCAGCTGTATTAACTGAAGCAATAGAAACATGTCCATCAATAGTTTTCGACCATCTTAAATCTGTATTTTGAATCAAGTAAACATTTGATCCGTTTGCATCACCAAGAAGAAGATAGTTTCCTGCAGTTGAAGCCTTTGGTTGATTTAATGCTACTTCAATTGATTTTTCTTTCTTTCCTTCTTGATTGTAGATGTTTAAATTGTTTCCTTCTAGAATAGCTATTTTGTTTCCATATGCATAAACTGAAGAGTTCTTCGCATTTTCCAAAACAATTTGCGGACATTCATCTTGAGAAGTCTCGTTTCTAAAAATAGCCTTGTTTATAGCATTTCTAGAATCTTGGCTTCCAATATAAATACCCGAAGCAACTGCTACGACTGCGATTACTATGGCAATTATTAAATTCTTTTTAAATTGCTTATAATCCTTCATTACTATCCTTTTTCTTAAAATTCACATTATTAATATTTTAGTATAAATAGTTTTGCTTTTCAATATAAGTTTATCTTCTCTTTTTTCTAACAATTGTTACTACAATACCAGTTAAAACAATTATAACTGGAACTCCTATACATACCGCAAAAACTAATTGTATTGCAGAATCAGATGCTTTATCAAATAAAATTCCTGTTGTAGCTTTTCTTGATCTAATTTCGTCATGTTCACCTGTTAAGAATGCAACTGAATTCAAAACTAAATCTTTATTATTCTTTAATCCTAGTGGTAGAACAGTTTTTTCATTTTCTCCAAGTTGTATTTTTGTTGAGTAATTTGAGAAAGAGTATGCACTAGAATATGCTATCATAACAGATTTCTTGTCGCCAATTTTCTTTGTTAGAATTTCGCCTTGTCTAAATGAACCTGTTTCGTCTCCTTCTTTCTTAGCTAAATTCTTCTCATCAACGTCTTTTTTGTAATAACTACCTTCGCTAGATTTCATAAATGCTTCATATGTAACGCCAAGTTCTTTCATCTTGTCGTTTGAAACATTTTCAATTCTTCCTGCTAGATATGTTACAACTCTACCGTCCGAATAAATATCCTTAACTATATCGTTGTATGCAAGCATTGGCATTGAATAATTTTGATCATAGTATACAAATTCTTCTGTGTCTTCTAAAACAACACCTTCTGAAAAATCAATACCATAGTTAGCTAATATCTTCTTAACATTTTTCATCTTTTCTGGTGAATAATCTTCATTAGCTTGTTTGTATGGATCTTGCATCCATAAAATATTTCCACCATTGTTAATGTAGTTTTGAATCTTGTTTGTTTCATTGTCTGAAAAATCTACTGTAGGATTCGCAAACACTAGCAACTTACATGTGCTTGGAATGTCTGCTTTTTCTAGATTAATAGATGTTACTACATATGCCTCATTTGCAATGCTTTTTGCTAGTCTTACAAAACCTTCATCATCTTTATCTATTCCATATTCTCCGTTGCCTTTTACAAAGTAAATTTCTTGTTCTACTGATTTAGTAACATCAAGAATACTATTAGTTAGTTTTTGCTCTGTAACGTCCATTTCTTGAGAATTCAATGTATTGTATGAAGTTAATTCAGAGTTGTAAATTTGTTTTTGTCTAAGTGCGCTATACACAATAATAACTTGTGTTGTATCATCTGTAATTCCATATTGAGCTAAGCCGTTTGGATCTTGCCAATAATTGATACATGTAGAATCAATTTTGTCATTAATCTTCTTATATTTTTTAGCAACAATTGCTGCTCTATCATCATTGTCATAGTTTAATAAAACAATATTTACATTAAGATCCACATTTGAAATCAATTTCTTTGATTCATCTGTCAAACTATAAATTTGCTCAGTTGTAACATCAATAGAATCAATGTTAGCAACATCCAATGCCTTATTTACAATGATAAATACCATAAGCATGAATACAATGAGAGCGATTGTCCATGCTGTTTCTTTAAAGACTTTGTTTTTTAATAACTTTAAAAAATTTACCATGGTCCCCTCCTATTTAACATACTTTCTTCTATTCATTACTAATACTGTCATTCCGATGAAGAATCCAGTAAATGATAGCAATAGGACAACATCATGAACCGAAATTAATCCTGATTCAAATGTTGTAAACGCATCAATTATTGAGAATGGGTCAAATCCTGCCCAGACATCAGATAAGAATGACAATACCAAAAACACTATCATAGAAATAATCGCACTAACTACTTGGTTCTCTGTTAAACTTGAAATAAACATTCCGCAAGCAACATAAGCAAGTGATAATAATGCAAAGCCAATCATAGCAACTAAACTTGTTGAGAATGCTGGCTCTCCAAAAAATGATAGAATTACATAGTACAAGAATGTGCATGCTATTGAAAGTAATACAACCATTCCTGCTGCTAAGAATTTTCCAAAAACCATTGCTTTAACACTGGTTGGAGAAGTTAAGATTAAAACTTCTGTTGAGTTTTTTCTTTCTTCAGCGAAAGTTCTCATTGTTAAAACTGGTACTAAAAATGTTAGTACTGTTGCACCTAAGCTAAATATAGATGCAAAGTTTGTGCTTTGGCTCAAAAATATATTTGTGTAGAATGTTATGCTACACATTAATAAAAACACGCCAATATAAATGTATCCAATAGGAGATAAAAAGTATTGTCTAAACTCTTTTTTTGCTACTGCCCACATTATTTTTTATCCCCCTTTCTGTTCTTTTTCTCAAGTTGTCTTCTCTTTTTCTTTGCTTCTCTAATCTTATTTTCTTCCATTAGGTTATCAAAGAATTCTTTATCAATCTCGTCTTGTCTCTTACGCTTTTCTTCGCGGATTGTTCTTCTTCTTTCTAGTAAGTCCATAGATTCTAACTTACGTTGTCTAGCTAATCTTTCTCTCTTTTCACGTTTCTCTTCTTTAGCTATTTCTTCATCTTTTTCATTTATAATCTTTAAATATGCATCTTCTAAACTGCTTTGTTCTTTTCTTAATTCACAAATTGTGATGTTTTCTTTAGGTAAAACTTCAAACAATTCTTTGTTTACTTCTGCATCCTTGCTTGAAACAATCCTATATTGTACTGTTCCATCATTTAATTCTTTAATCTTCTTGATTTCTTTACATGCTTTAATTCTTGATTTAATTCCTGACATTTTATTATCTGGATCTTCTACTGTAATCAAGATTGTATCTTCTTCTGAAGATGTTGATTCAAGATTATCAGGCGTATCAACAGCAACAATCTTGCCATGGTTGATAATAACAACTCTTGAACAAATTTGGCTAACCTCTGACAAGATATGTGAACTTAAAATAACAGTATGGTTTTCGCCAAGTTTCTTTATTAAGTTTCTAATTTCAGTTATTTGTTTAGGGTCTAATCCAACTGTAGGCTCATCTAAAATTAAAACATCAGGCTCGCCAACTAACGCACCTGCAAGGCTTGTTCTTTGTTTGTAACCTTTTGAGATGTGTTTAATTAGTTTATCTTGAACCTCAGTTAAACCTGCTCTTTTAATAATCTTTCTAATTTGAAGATCTCTATCTTTCTTTGGAACTTTTCTAAGTTCACACATATAAGAAACAAATTCTTTTACAGTTAAATCATTATATAGAGGAACATTCTCTGGCATGTATCCAATTTGCATTTTTGCCTTGTTTGGTGCCTTTGAAACGTCATATCCATTAACAATGATTTTTCCACTTGTAGGCTCAATAAATCCTGTAATCATATTCATAGTTGTTGATTTTCCTGCACCGTTTGGTCCTAAGAATCCAACAATCTCATGATCTTTAACATCAAAACTAATATCATTTACAGCTGCAAATGTGCCATATTTTTTAGTCACATTTTTAATTTCTATCATGATTAACCCCTCTCTAAAATTAGTTGTTTTTCTGCTCCCTTATACTATCATTTTTGTATATATAAAGCAAGAATTATCAAGGCTTTTAATGTGTTTTTTGCCAACAAAAAAGAGCAATTTTCGAGTACTTTCGAATCTTGCTCTTCTTATCATTCTATTACCTATCTTGGTTTAAATTCTTGATTTGATTTCTTTGTTCCATTATTCTATTTCTCGTATCAAGAATTTTGTTTCTTGTTTCAACAAAAGAATTATGAGTATTTTGATAGTTAGAATTTTGATAGTATGTGTTTTCCATTTTACTTGTTGCTATTCCTCTAATTAGCATTGCTGCGGAAATTCCAACAATTATCATTGCCAGGATAAACACTATTCTTCCGCTAGCCCTCTTTTTAGGATCTTCGACTTTGCTAGTAATATTATCGTTGAATCCATGGTCATCCTTCATGTTGAAAAATGTATATTGCCCATTTTGAGTACTATTATTGTTAGCATTATTTTCAACATTATTGCTATTGTTGTTCTGCTCTTCCATTTACCTCTCCTAATTAACTTCTAAAAAATGCTCTATATCCTTTGTATGCTTCGTAAATATCGAATTTACTTGTAATTTCATATGGTGAGTGCATTGAAATAACTGGAACACCACAATCTATAACATCTACTCCTTTATTAGCTAAGATGTATGCGATTGTTCCACCGCCACCTTCGTCAACTTTTCCAAGTTCAGAGAATTGATACTTAACTCCGTTATCTCTGAATAATCTCTTAATAAATCCTACATATTCTGCATTAGCATCTGATGCGTTGTATTTTCCACCTGATCCTGTGTATTTGTTTAATGAAATTCCGTGTCCAACTAAACCTGAATTTGTCATATCATTAACTTCTGCATAAAGTGGATCAACGCCTGCGTCAACGTCTGCTGAAAGCATTCTTGAATTGCAGAATACTTTATCTAATAGATTTGGTCTATTTACATTTAATTTGTTTAATAAGTCAGAAATGAATGTATCAAAAACATGTGACTCCATTCCTGTGTTACCCATGCTTCCTATTTCTTCTTTATCTGAGAACAAGCAAACTGCAGTTCTTTCTGGGTTTTCGATTTCAAGCATAGCTCTTAATGAAGCATATACACAAACTTTATCATCTTGTCCATATGCTGCAACTAGGCTCTCATCAAATCCTGCTGAACGAGCTTTGAATGCTGGAACAAGTTCAAGTTCTGCACTTGTGAAGTCATCTTCTGTAATTCCATATTTGTTGTTTAATATTCTCATTACATTTTCTTTGATTGCTTGTTTGTCGCTATCATCTGCTGGAATGTTTCCAACCATAACATCAAGTTTTTCACCTTTAATGGCATCTGTTAACTTTTCTTGTGCTTGTTTTCTTCCTAAGTGTGGTAATAAGTCTGAGATAACAAATACAGGATCATTGTCATCATCTCCAATATGAACTTGAATTGTTTCTCCATCTGCTCTAACAATTACACCATGGATTGCTAGTGGAATTGTCGTCCATTGATATTTCTTAATTCCACCATAGTAATGTGTATTAAAGAACGCAAAATCACCATCTTGGTAAAGTGGTTGTGGTTTTAAATCAAGTCTTGGAGAATCAGCATGTGCTCCAATAATATTTAAACCTTCTTCAATATTTTTGCTTCCAATAACAGCTAAGTATAAGTTCTTTCCTCTATTATTGAATAAAACTTTATCTCCTGCATGTAATTCACCATATTCATCAATATGTCTGAAACCGTGTTCTCTTGCTATTTGTTCAGCATGTTCAACAATTAATCTTTCAGTTTTTGATGAAGTAATGAAATCCATGTAAGCTCTTGAAAAATCATAGATAGCTCCTCTGTCTTCATCTGAAGTGCCTAGCCATCCTGATTTGTTTGTTGATAATAAATCGCTCATAGTTTTCCTCCTTTTGTGATCTTTTAAATCTTTCGTAAAAACTATATTAGTTATACCATAACAAACTTTAAAAATGAAGAAAAACTATAAACTTTTTTGCCTAGTGTGCTATAATGTTTCTATCAAAACAAGGAGTTTAAAATTTTGAATAAAGCAAAGTGGATTATATTAAAAATAATTTCATTTATTTTAGTGGCTGTTATTATTTTTTCAGGATATAAAATAGCTATGTGGTTTGTTGACAATCAGCATAACGCAGAGCTGGCCAATGAGCTTGTTAACACAGCGCAAGTTGCAGAACTAACCGATGAGGAATTAAACATTGTTGAAGAATCTGTTGAAACCGCCGAAGAAAAAACTGCTCAATCAAGTGATTATTGGAACTACATGAAAATGAACATGCTTGATGTTGACTTGGCAGAACTAAAAAATAAAAATCCTGACACCGTTGCTTGGATTAAAGTTAATGGTACAAACATTAACTACCCCGTTGTTCAATCACAAGATAATGACTACTATTTAACTCACTCATATGATCGATCAGCAAACGATGCCGGCTGGGTTTTCATGGATTATAGAAACTCGTCTGACGGTAACTTTGATAGAAACACTATCCTTTATGCTCATGCACGTCTTGATAAAACTATGTTCGGATCACTTCGTGATATTATGGATAGCGGTTGGTATAATAACAGTAATAATTATGTTGTAAAAATGGTTGTCGGAAACAAAACAACATTATGGCAAGTATTTAGTATATATGTTGTTCCATCAACTGCAGATTATTTAAGAACCAAGTTTAGTTCAGATGAAGATTATACAAACTTTTTATCAATGCTAAAAAACAGAAGTGAGAAAGATTTCCACTGTGAGGTGGATTCTAAGAGCAAAATATTAACACTTTCAACATGTAAGAGTGGGGATAGAAGAGTTGTACTTCATGCAAAATTAATAAAATCAGGTACTAAATAAGTACCTGATTTTTTGTTTCTTTAAATTCTATTCGTATCTCAACGCCTCTATTGGATTCATCTTCGCAGCCTTGTTTGCTGGGTAATATCCAAAGAATATTCCTATCCCCATCGAGAATAGTAATGCGATTATAATTCCTGGTATTGATGGTGCTGCAGGGTATCCAAGTAAGCTTGTTAAATAAGTTCCACAAACTATTCCGACCGTTACACCAATAATTCCACCTATTAAACAGATAATCATCGCCTCTACAATAAATTGTTCTCTAATTGATGAATTCTTTGCACCTAAAGCTTTTCTAATTCCTATTTCTCTAGTTCTTTCTGTAACAGAAACTAGCATAATGTTCATAACACCAATTCCACCAACAAGTAATGCAATACTTGCAATAATTGCAATGGCTGTTGTTAAAGTATCTAATAAGTTAGTAAATACTGAAACCATTCCTGACATTGTGAAAACACTTACTTCATAACTTGAATTGTTTTTGTAGAATTGTTTAAAGAATTCTCCAATTTTGTTTGAAAGTTTTTCAGAATTAACTCCTGTATTTGGAATAATTTCAATGTATTGATATGAGTTTTCTTGATGTAAGATGTCGTTTGCAGTTTGCATTGGAATATATGCATAACTATTAACCATTGTTGACATCATGCCCATTCCACCCATAGCATTTGAACTTGAAAATTCATAAACACCTATTATTGTGAATTCTATATCTTGATTATTAATTGTTAAAACTATTTCTGAGCCAACCGCTTTATCAGTATCTCCAGCAAACATTTCATTAACTGTTTCATCTGATATTAGTACAACTCTTGATTTGTCTTGAATGTTATTTTCATTGAACATGTTTCCCGCAATAATCTTTAAGTTTGCGGTTAAGAAAAATCCAGCACTTGCACCAACTACATTTATTGATGTCTTATTACTGTTGGCTGTCGCATTAACTACGCCAATCATTCTCTCTGCATTAATTGCGAAAATGTCATCCTTGAATTTTTCACACACCTGGTCAATCATATCTTTGCTTATCAAATCAGAAGATTGCATTTCACTTGTTGTTGTCATCTTTGGAAATCTAACTCCATCGAGTTGATCTTTAAGTGACTTCTCTCCTTCCTCTGATTTCTTTGGAGATACCATTGCAAAAATATCATTTGCTCCAAGTGATTGCATACTTTCTGAAATAGATATTGTCAAAGAGTTTCCAACTGTGTAAATCGTAATAACCGCTGCTATACCAATTATAATTCCTAGCATTGTTAGGAATGCACGCATTTTATTAGCTTTTAGGCTTCCTAGAGCCATACTAATATTTTCCCAAATTAGCATTACTTCTCCTCTTTGTTTTTACTCTTTCTTGTTTTCTTTTTCTTAGGCTTTTCTTCTTTATTTTCTTCGCTGTTATTTGTAATTTCTATGTCTGTGTCTTTATATTTTTCTGGTTTTAAAATTTCTTCACTCTCTATGTTTCCATCGCGAATTGAAATAATTCTATCTGTTTCTCTCGCAAGTTCATTTGAGTGTGTGATTAGAATAATTGTCTTGCCTTCTTGTTCGTTTAGCTTATGGAATAAATCCATAACTAATCTACCAGTTTTACTATCCAAAGCTCCTGTAGGCTCATCCGCAAGTATTATTGCCGGGTCATTTGCCATTGCTCTAGCGATTGCAACTCTTTGCTTTTGACCACCAGATAATTCCTCAGGTAAGTGCTTTGCTCTATCTTCCATCTCAACCAACTTAAGTAATTCCATTGCTCTTTTTTTACGTTCTTCTGCTTTTACCCCTGCGTAAAGCATTGGTAATTCAACGTTTTTCAAAGCATTAGATTTTGAAATTAAGTTGTATGTTTGAAAAACAAATCCTATTTCTTGATTTCTAATCGCTGAAATTTCAAGGTCATCTGATTCTTCTACGTCAATTCCATCAAGGATGTACTCGCCTGATGTCGGTCTGTCTAATGCTCCAATCATATTCATCAATGTTGACTTTCCTGATCCTGAAGGACCAACGATTGAAACAAATTCGCCGTCATAAACCTTTAACGAAATTCCGTGAAGAATTTCAAGTTCGTTAGGTTGATCAATATAAAATTTCTTAACTATATTCTTTAAACTTATTATTTCTTTCAAAATTTCGTCCTCTTAAATTTAAACTCCTGCACCTGCGCCCATCATTTGAATTAATTCTTTGATAGTATTGTTTGTTTCGATTTCTGGAACTACAATATACATGTTTTCCTTGATTTTGTCTGAAGAAATTTCTGTGTAGTATGATCCTTCAATACCAATATTTACGTCGATTTCTTCAATCATATTTTCTAATGTTTCTGTTTGAACTGTAGTTGTTTCTCTTTCTTTGTTCTCTTCTTCTTTGTTTAATAATTCTTTTAATTTTCTAACTGCTTCGTTTATGTCATACCCTTCTTTAACAACTCTGATGTAATGAGAATTATCTTCTCTCTTAATTACCGCTTCGTATGGAACAGTTAGAACACTTTCTTTTTTGTCTGTAATGATGCTAGCTTTAGCATTCATTCCAACTCTTAATCTATCGCTTGGAGTATTAATATCAATTTTAACCTTGTACTTGGCATTTGTTGAACTTACTCCTGCTGTCATTGAAGAAAATGTTGATGCTAAAGATGAAAGTGATCCGTATCCTGTTGATGAACTTGCATTACTTGCTTGTTCTGTTCCTGTTGAAGAAAGTGCTACATAAGTAACTTTTCCTTCTAAAATTTCATCTCTTGTTGCATCTGTTTTTATCTTAACATCCATTCCAACTTTAACATCTGGAATGTCATATTCGCCAACTTCTGAATTTATTACAAACGCTTCTGTGTTATCAATTGTAGCGATTGTTGCGCCCATGTATGTGTCACCAGGTTTTACTCCAACATAAGTTATTGTTCCACTAACTGGTGCTTTAACAGTTGCATTATCAATTTGTTTTTGCATTTGATCCGGAGTAATTGCAATGTTCGTTAATCCTCCTAAGCCACTCATTCCTGCTGTAAGTGAGCTTATTGAACTTGCGCCAGACAAAGCACTTTGTAAACTTGCTGTATCAACTGAGTTGTCTCCATTTTTAATTGAATCTATTGCTGTATTTAAATTGGTTAAGCTTGATTCTTGTTGTTTTAATGTTACTTCTAATGTTGTAACACTGCCATCCGCAAGAGTTTTCTCGCTTTGTAATGTTGTGTATTTTTGTTCGATATCATTAAATTTCTTAGTTTCGCTATCATACTTTGATTGGGCACTTTTTACTGCTGCATCTTTAGCATTATAATCAACTTGTAATTGTTTTAATTTTGCTTCCTCATCAGCCAAATTTCCATTTGCTATTGTGTTTGCAACTTCGTTTGAAACATCATTTCCAATTGTATTAGTACCCGCATCTGGTAATGTTTGATTTATTTTCATGGCATCAACAATTGCTTTTTGCGCATCATATGCATTTTTAGCTTCGTCTCTTGCCTTAACTTTTTCATCGTAATCCTTCTTTATTGGATCATATTTTGCTTTTGCGTTATCGTAAATAGGTTTATAATTGTTTAAAGCATCTGTACTTAGTTTTCTTGCTGTCTTTGCTGCTTCTAAAGCTGTCTTTGTATCTTCAATTTGTTTTGTTGTCTCTGCTTTTTGACTCTCTGCACTCTTAAGTAATGTGTCTGTTGTTTGATTTGAAACATTTTGTGAACTTGCTGCGGCTTTCATTTTTGATAAGTTTTTCTTAACTTCTTCTACATCAAGTGTTGCAATTGTTTCACCTTTATTTACGTATTGTCCTTCAGAAACAAGAACTGACTTTACTTCAAATCCTGTTAGATTAGATGTTACATTCTTTGTTGTTTCTGTTGAGATTGTTCCTGTAGCACCGATTGATGTTGCCATATCTCTCTTTTTTATTTGAGTTAATTCTGTAGTAGCATAATGTCTTTGCTTAGCAGAATTAATCGCATTCATAATAATTATAAGCACAATAATAGCGGCTATTATACATAGTCGTCTAATTCTCTTCATTCTTTTTAATTTCTTCTCTCTAGCATGAATCTGTGTTTTATCTAATTCTTTTTTCACAAGAGTCCTCCATCCTATGCGCTAAACGCTGTACAATATTATACTATTTTTAGGTTTTTTCTTCAATAAAAAACGCATCAAAAAGCACAAAAAAGACGGATATAAAATCCGTCTTTTTATTGTTTTATTTTTCTTCTGGTGTTTTGTCTACTTTAGGTGCTAGTTTTTTTTTAGCTGCTTCGCATCCAGCATCTGCAAATACTTTGCAGATATCGTTATAAATTGCACTTGGTAGATATACATTGTTTGCCTCGATTAAAGCATCTCTTGAATATACTACTTCTCTATCAAAGATTGCTTTTGTTGCTCTAGCAATTGCTTTTCCAGCTGCAATTCTTGTTGTTTCTAATTCTTCATCAGTTGCTTCTGGTTTAATTTCTCTTGTAACTTCATTTGGAATTAACATTCCTAATGGTGTACAAATTACATGATTTTCTTCGTCAAGAACAAAGTTAGCATCTGGTTGTGGTGATAATGTTTCAGGAATACCGCCTGAATTTCCACCAATTACAGGATCTCCACCTGCTAATGCTTCTTTAACAACTAATCCGTCTGGTTCGTGAATTGATGGAACCATAGCTGCATCAGAAATGTTATGAAGTGGATTGATAATTTCTGGTCCTTGTCTATTTACAAAGTATAATGTTTTTGTTCCAACTTTAGCTGCTTCTTCTCTTAGAGATTTTCCTAAAGGACCTGCACCAACTACTATACATAGTGGTTTCTTTCCTTGTGCGATTTGATCATCTTCGATTTCTTTCCAGCCATGAATTAATGAATCAACACCTTTGAATTCAACAAATTTTCCAACAAAGATTGCTAATTTGTCAAAGTCTCTTGGTAGTTCAACTGCATTTGGATCTTCTGGAAGATCAAATGTTTCAGGATCATTATGTCCTTGAATTTTGCTGAATACTTCATCAATAATTTCTTCTCTTGATTTATCTTCGATTCTGTAGAATTTATTTGCATTATAACTATTTCTAACAAGAACAGCTTTGCTTGCAAACTCTGGATATAATTCTTTAAATCTCTTTTTTTGTGCTTCTGAGATAACGATAAATTTATCTCCCATTCTAGCTGCATCTTCAGCACATTTTTTATAAATTTCAAATTTCTTTTTGTCTGTTTCTGAAGCTGTTTTCATGAATTCAGGAATTTTTTCTCCGTAACCTTTAAGGTCTGTTCCGTGAATTGTTGTTACAACTGGGATTTTACCAGCAGCTTCTCTCATTGCTAAGTAAGAATGTAACCATAAGTGTTGTCCAAAGATAACATCTGGTTGGAATTCTTCAATAGCTTGATGAACTGTAGCTTGGTATTTTTCCATGATTGCTTTAATCTTATCAATGTCCATTTTCCAGAAGTTTTCTGTAGAAACAGTACTTCCTGTGAACATAGGGAAGTTAAATGGGAATGCTCCTTCTATTTTTTCAGCATTTTCATCTTGTGCAGTGAAAAACACTGGATAATATTTAACTCCATCGTCTTTTGTAACATTCTCTGTTGTATTCTCACAAGAAATAATAGCAACTTCATCACCTTGATCTAAGAATGATTCTGTTTGTGTTCTTATAAGAGTACCTGAACCAGTTCCGAATAATGAGAAACCAGAACAAAATAAAATTTTCATATATCTTCTTCCTTTCTTTTTAGAATACTCATTTCTAAACGAATACCCGTATTATACCACATTTATTTCGCAAAAACATCATTTTTTTCATATTTTGATGGTTTTAAGCCGAAATGCTTATTAATATAGATATTTGCTAGTAGTAATAAAACCATAAATCCTACGCCTATTATCAATATAGAAGGAATAATATCTACATTTCTTATTAAGAAACTGAATAGTAGTGCTATCAAGAAACTTGATATATTTCTGACAAACTCATAACATGCTGAAATCTTAACTCTAAGCTCTTTTGTAGTAAAGTTCTTTGAATAAGAAACCATAAGTACATCATATGCTGAATGTAGAACATATTGTCCTGCAAACATTACAACGCATATTACTAGTTGAGCATTTAGTGGAAGCCCGCTTAAGCAAACAACTCCAGCCAAAATGGTTATTATTAAAAATGTATATGCAATAAACGAAATCGTACGATTCTTGAATTTCTTAGAAAGCCACTCTTGAACGTGGTCTTCGAAACATCCAATCAACGTCCATCCAGAAAGGATAATTGCAAATGTTGTTGCATCTACCACAAAGTAGTCTGTAAGTAATGTTTCTCTTACTGAATACATACCTAAGATTAAACCACTTAATAAGAATACAAGTAGTAAAAACGCTCTCATTCTTCCTGAAAGGATGATCTTCTTGAAGTCTTTGAATAATTTTACAAACTCTGTTTTATACTCTTTTACTAGGCTTACTTTCTTCTTTTTATGTTTTTCTTCCCCATTTAGCTTCTTAATTTCATCTTCAGCGGTTGGTTTAAAGAAGACTGAAACCATTGTTGCAACCAACATCAGTGCTAATGAAATAAATATTGGAAGGTATCCATTAACTAAGAATGTAAGTCCTGTGAAGAATGATGTAATACCATCTAAAATTAGGTAGTTTCTATAACCTGTTGAATAAATTGTTGAATAGAAGAATCTTCCGTTTTTCTCATGCATATTGATTGAGTCTGCTAGGATATTTGATTCTGTCATCTTCTTTAAATTAAATCCAATTGCATTAAATATTGTACATGCTAGTATTACATAGACATTTGGTCCAAATATCAACGCTAATAGGAATATACACATGAATATGTTTCCTATAACGACTGACTTTCGCTTGCCAAGTCTATTAATTGCAATTGTACATGGGATGTTTGTTATTACTTGAAACAACGGTATAAGCGCATCTACAAGTAATACATCAGCTGCCGCAAACCCTTTTACGCTAACTAAGAATACAAACTCAATAGCATAAAGGAACACGAAGTCCTCGCCAAACATCATATACAAAGGAAACAATTTAATGTTTTTTCTTTTGTTTATTTCCGTATTCAAAACGTCCTCTTTTCTTAATTTTTTCTCTTGTTAAAATTCTTCTATATTATACTAAAAGAATTTAAAAAAAGGAAATAGTATAATAAGTAAAATATTTAATTGGTAAATCACTATTTTTTTAATTATTTTCGCTAAAAGACTAGATTTTATAGATAAAATATGCTATATTAATCAAGTACGCAATAAAACTTTATATACGTCGAGGCGTAGCGCAGTTGGTAGCGCGCGTGGTTTGGGACCATGAGGTCGCAGGT
>CAMKBC010000014.1 GCA_946410665.1 uncultured Clostridia bacterium
AATTGTTTAAATACTTAGTTGAAAATGCTAACAGAGAAGTAGCTAGCGGAAGATACAGTGTTACAAAGACTCAGTCTTTAGCACCATTGAGACTTAACAAAAACGATGCTCAAGTTACAACTAGGGATGATAAATATTTAATTGGGCCATACAAAATTGAAAAAACAAACTACACAAACTACTCTTTTGAAGGAAAAGTGTTTAGCGGAACAACTGAAATTAGCAATGCAACAATTCTTGCGGCTGATGGTAGAACACCATTAGAAGGAGCAACAACATCAATCAAATTGTCTCAAAATATTGGTAGAACATTTTACATTTCAGTTCCATTAAATACATCTGCTTCAGATATCACGATTGAGATTAATCAATCATATACAGCTAAAACATACAACTACTGGTCAGTACCAGCTACTTCAATTAGAAATAGTACTCCTGTAGTTTTGATAAGAACACAATCAGTAAGTTTAGTGGATAGAGACACAAAAGAAATAGCTAAACCAAATTTTGATTTAGCTATTAGACAATTTGTTACATCAGTTAACGGCGAGAATTTAGAAGAATCTCGTGAACCTAAAATAACAAATGAGGAAATTAATAAATTAGTTTTGGGTGAAGCATCATTAGATGGTGGAACTACAGCAGAAAAGAAACACTCAAAGAATCCAGTACTAGTTAAAAATAATGATAAAGTTGTTTTAGATATAAGAATTTATAACGAAGGAAATGTTGCTGGAACTGCACAATCAATAATAGAACATTTACCAAACGGCGTTAGTTTAGCACCAAACAGTGAAATAAATAATCAATATGGATGGTCAACACCAGCTAATGCCCAAACCGCGGTTACTGAATACGTAAGAAATAGATCAGTACAAGGCATAAAACAAAATACAAACTTAAACTTTATTTTATTAAAAATAGAATTGTTAATTACAGAACAAACAAAATCATCAGATGTATTCATGAAGTGCGTCTGCGAAATACAATCATCACAAAAAGATAGAGATTCAAATCCTGGAAACTTAACAGATGATCAAATAAAAAACTATAATCCTGGAACAAATGACAGAGGTAAAGGATATCAAGATGATGACGACTTTGAAAATTTAGTAATACCAGGAAGATATTTTGATTTATCAATGAGGACTTTTGTTTCTCAAGTTGATACTGTTGATTATAATAGAGAGCCAATGGTTAGTGTAAATCCATTGCTAACAGGAAAGACAACTGCAGAATACAAGCAAACCAAAGGATCTGTTAGTGTAGGACCAGGAAGCAATGTAGTATATACAATTAGAGTTTACAATGAGGGAACAATAGATGGCTATGCTAAAGAAATAACAGCCCATTTACCAGCAGAATTAGAATTTATCAACGATGAATTCAATGGGGAAAATGGCTGGATATTAGATCCTAATGACACAACACAAAGAACACTCAGAAGTTCAAAACTATCTAAAGAAAACGATGCTGAAAACTTAATAAAAGCTTATGATTTAAAAGCCAGCAACTTGAATTACAAAGAAATAAAACTTAGATGTAAAGTTAGAAGTACAGCAGAAGCGTTGAAGAAAATTACAAACATAATTGAAATTACAAAATATGAGAATAACGAAAATCTTGCAGATAGAGACAATCAGTCAACTGTAGCATTGCCTTCAGATGAGCATTTGAGCAGTTACAAAGGAAATGATAGCAATAAAGAAGATTTATCGGATCCTAATTATTTCTATCAGGGTCAAGAAGACGACGATGACTTTGAAAAAGTTGTTTTAGAAAAATTTGACTTAGCATTAAGACAATTTGTTTCAAACATAAATGGAAAAGCAATTACAGACAGAGAGCCAGTTGTAGATATTTCACAATTTGGAACAGCAACACAAGATAATGAAGCGATAACAACTTGTACATACACTCAAAAGCGAGATATTCTTCGACTATACACTGGAGATGTTATAACAATTACAATTAGAGTTTATAACGAAGGAACTCAAAAAGGTTATGCAAAAACAATTAAAGATTCTATTCCATCAGGCTTAGAATTCTTGCCAGATAATGAAAATAATAGACCATATAACTGGAAAATGTACGATTCAGCAGGACAAGAAACTACGGATCCAGCACAAGCGTTATCAATTCAATCGAGCTATTTATCTAAAGATGAAGAAAATGATGAAAATGACAAAGCAATAACACCATTTGATCATGTACAAAACAAGACACCAGCTTATAAGGAGATAAAAGTTACATTTAAAGTTGTAGAACCACGTGGTTCAAGAGAAGCTATAAACAAGGTTGAAATCAATAATGACAGCGATGAAAGCGGACATGATGTTACAGATATTGACTCTACAGCAGATGTATGGAATGAAGGAGAAGATGATCAAGATTCAGAAACAATCCATATACAATTCTTCGATTTCAAATTAAGAAATATTATTACAAAGACAATTTTAATTGAAGAAGGACATCAAAGAGATGAAAATACTGGTGTTGATGAAAATTCAAACACTAGGTCAGTAGTAAACATTGAAATGAATAACGAAAAAGTAGAAAACACTGTTATTAAACTTCAATATGAAATTATCATAAAAAATGAGGGTGAGGTTGCAGGATATGCAACAGAAATCGCTGATTATATACCAGATGGACTAAGATTTAGCCAAGCTGATAACCCAGCATGGAGAGTATCTGGAGATAGAATTGTTTCAAATAAGCTTAAAGATAAGTTGATTGAGCCTGGAAAAGAGGAAAAACTTGAATTAACGTTGACTTGGATTAACTCTGATTTAAATTTCAAATCGATGGTTAATGCGGCAGAAATTAGCGAATTTAAGAATGATCATAATACACCAGATGTTAATTCTACACCTAACAATAAAGCTAAAAATGAAAACGACTATGATGAAGCAATGGTTAATGTAAATGGATTTGCACTAACTATGGCAGTCTATGTAATGCTTGGAATAGCAGGCTTTTTAACGATTATAGTAGGAGCGGTTATAGCAAAAAAACATCTAAAAAAGTAGGATAAAAATAAAAGAATTGAAAAAATTGATAAAATGACGGAAAAGCAACATGATTTACATGTTGCTTTTTTGTAACAAACTTAACACAAAAGAAATATAAAACTCGCGTCATTTCTTGCTTTTAGGCCCTTTCTGTGGTATAATTTTCCTGTATTAGATTAATTTTTTAAGGAGTAAGGAAAATTATGAAAAAAGTTAACAAAATATTAATTGCAATAGCATTAATTATCGTTACATTTTTAGTAAGCAATAGTGTTTTAGCTGACACAATCAGCAGAACATTTACAACTTACCAAAATGGTAACGGAAGACCATCAGGTTTTTATGCAATAATGGCAGGAACAGATAATGTAGCCCCATTAATCAAAATTGTGGAGCCATCAGACACTTCAACAAACTCAGTATACTGCTTCAAAGGTGGACCTGGATTTGGTAGTGGAAACACAGCAACACCAACTGTATATACACAATCAATGAGTTTGCTTCAATCAAGAAGTTCATTTGTTAGTGCATATCCAGCATATGTAAGTGCAATACCTGCTACAGAAGCTAATTACAATTCTGCAGTTTCTTTATTAGCAATTTTTGCGGATACAACTAACACAAATTCAATCAACACCATGATTTCAAAAGTGAAAGACCCACAAGACAACTTTGATTTCAGTGCGTTTAATGATTACGCTTCAATTGGAAGAACTGGATATCAAAAAGACATTGTAGAAGCTGTACAACAAGCTGCACTTTGGTATTTCACAAACCCAAGCGGAAACTATCATCCAATCTTTGATTTTGATGAAGGATTTGAACCAACATTCAAATATTCAACATCAAATTCTGGACATGTTGATTTAAAGAATAAAGCAAATGGAAATCATAAATATTGGTATTATACAGAACAATACAATCCAGCTGAATATTTATTCATGAAATTAGTTGACTATGGTATTGCTCACAAGAATACAAATCCAGCAACATATGCTTCAACATCATCTGCAAGCACATTCGATAAATCACAAAGACAAATAGTAAAAGAGAATAATTCACGTTTAATAGGTCCTTACACCTTTACACTTAGTGATACAGCGACTTTAACAAGCGCAACAATTTCAGTTTCAAACTATACAATGCTTAAAGCAAATAAAACAACAGAAGTTTCTGGAAGTACATTTGCTGACAAATTAAGAAATGTAAATGGACAACAATTCTATATTAGAGTTCCAGACACAGTTGATATGACAAATTTCTCAATTGCAATCAACACAAGCAGAGTTACAAATACAATTAACTGCTTAACTGTTGGAGCAAATGCTTTAACACAACAACAACCATTAGTTGAATATGGTTCAAAAACAACACCAGAAAACTTCAACGATACAGTTGCAGTTACACCAGAATTCGACTTAGCATTAAGAAAATATATTACAAAGATTAATAATAGAGATATAACAAACAGAGTACCATCTATTACAGCACAAGAAATTTCAAACTTATACAATGGAAATGGATATTTCAATTCTGATAAAGAACCAAAAACAGCAAAGACAACAGCTAGAAAAACACATATCAAAAATCCTTTAGAAGTTGCTACAGGTGACAAAGTTGTTTATGACATCAGAATATACAACGAAGGAAGATTAGATGGACAATGTACACAAATCACAGATCACTTACCAGCAGGATTAACATTAACACCAAATAGTACAATTAATAGCACATATGGATGGACTGCAAGTGCTGATGGAAGAACAGTAACAACAGCATATTTAGCAGGACAAACAATTAATAAATTAACAAACACAACATTAGATTCAAAAGTTGTTAAGATTGAATGTACAGTTACAGCACAAAATACAGAATCAAGAGTAAACTTAATTAACGTTGCTGAAATTACAGGAGCAAGAAATGCATACAACGTAGAAGATAGAGATTCTACACCAAATAATTTAACTTCAGCACAAATCAGTAGATATGAACCAGGAACATCAACAAATGGTAAGGGTTATGAAGACGATGATGACTACGAACCATTATACTTAGTTCCAAAACATTTTGATTTAGCATTAAGAAAGTTTATTGTACAAGTAAATGGAGCAAATGTTGCAGTAAGTAGAGAACCAAAAATTACAGCAGCAGACCTAACAGCTTTAGCAAATGAAGATGCTTCAAAGACATTCGACAATGGTACAACATCATACAAACGTCATACAAAAGACCCATTATTAGTTGAAACAAATGACGTTGTTTTATATACAATTAGAGTATACAACGAAGGATCAGTTGATGGTTATGCATCAAGAGTAGTGGATTACTTACCAACTGGATTACAATTAAGACCAAACAGTTCAATCAATACTCAATATGGTTGGACAGCAAATGGCCAAGAAATTAGCACAACATATTTAAATAACAAAGTAATAGATGCTTTCAATGGAACAACACTTGATTATGAAGATCTTTTAATTGAGTGTACTGTTGTAGCAACAAATGGTGGAGACCAAGTAATGCATTTAAAGAATGTTGCAGAAATTGCAGCTGATAGAAATGCGTTAAACTTAACTGATAGAGATTCAACACCAAACAACTTAACAGCAAGTCAAAAATCAAATTATAATCCAAGCACATCTAGAGATGGTAAAGGATATGAAGACGATGATGATTATGAAGATTTATATCTACAACCTGTTAAATTTGATTTAGCATTAAGAAAATTCATCACAAAGATTAATGATTCAAATGTTGCAGTAAGCAGAGAACCAGTTATTACTCAAGAAGATTTAGTTGCATTAGCAACAGAAGATGCTTCAAAAACATTTGACAACGGAACAACATCATACAAACGCCATACAAAAGATCCATTAGAAGTTAAAACAGGAGACACAGTAAGATATACAATTAGAGTTTATAACGAAGGATCAGTTGATGGTTATGCAACAGAAGTAGTTGATTATCTTCCAGTAGGATTAAAATTCAAAGAAGATAGTGAATTAAACAGACAATATGGATGGACAGCAGACAATCAAGAAATCAAAACAAACTATTTAGAAAATACAGTAATCAAATCATTAGCAGAGAATAATGGACAATATACAATTGATTACAAAGACTTAGAAATAGAGTGTATTGTTGAAGCTACATCAAGTTCTCAAGAAAAACACTTAAAGAATGTAGCTGAAATTACAAGACACAGAAATGATTTAGATTTACATGATATTGACTCAACACCAGACAATCTAACAAATGGTCAAAGAGATGATTATAACCCAGGAACATCTAGAGATGGAAAAGGTTATGAAGATGATGATGACTATGAAGACTTATACTTAAAACCAGTAGAATTCGACTTAGCATTAAGAAAATTCATCACAAAAGTAAATGATGCAGCTGTAAAAGAAAGCAGAGAACCAGTTATCACTCAAGACAATTTAAGAGCATTAGCAAACAAAGATGCTACAAACGCATTTGATAACGGAACAACATCATATAAGAAACATACTAAAGATCCAATCCAAGTAAAAACAACAGATAGTGTAATTTACACAATCAGAGTTTACAATGAAGGATCTGTAGATGGATATTGTAAAGAATTAGTTGATTATCTTCCAGTAGGATTAAAATTCAAAGAAGATAGTGAATTAAATAGAACATACAAGTGGACAGCAAACGGACAAGAAATTAGAACAGATTACTTAAAAGATACTTTAATCAAAGCATTAAAAGAAGAAAATGGAACATACACAATTGATTACAAAGATGTAGAGATTGAATGTACAGTAGAAGCAAAAGCTGGAGCTAAGAAATTAAGCCTAAAGAACGTAGCTGAAATCACAAAGAGTGAGAATGATTTAAATCTACCTGATAGAGATTCAGAAGAAGACAATATCACAAAAGGTCAAAGAGATGATTATAACCCAGGAACATCTAGAGATGGTAAAGGTTATGAAGATGATGATGATTATGAAGAATTAGTATTAGTAAGATTTGACTTAGCATTAAGAAAATTCATTACTAAAGTAAATGATCAAGAAATCACATCAAGAATTCCAAAAGTTGATACTTCAAAATTCGGAACAGAAGTTGATGGAAAAGAAGTAACAACATGTGAATACAACCATACTAAAGAACCAGTACTTGTTGGAAACACAGATGTTGTAGTATATACAATCAGAGTTTACAATGAAGGAAATGTTGATGGATATTGTGAATCAGTAAAAGATGATATTCCACAAGGATTAACATATTTACCAGATCATGAAATCAATAAGAAATATGGTTGGACATTATTAGATAAAGATCAAAAAGAAACAACAACAGTAAGTGATGCTAAATATGTAATCACAGATTACTTAAAAGATACTTTAATCAAAGCATTTGATAAAGATACAATGGAATCACCTGATTACAAAGATGTTCAAGTAGCATTTAAAGTTGATGAACCAACATTAGCAACACCAAATAGTAGAGAACTAATCAACCATGCTCAAATCAGAAAGAGTTTACCAGACATCGACTCAACACCAGATGAATGGATTGAAGGAGAAGATGATCAAGACATTGAGAAAGTTAAAGTATTATACTTCGACTTATCATTAAGAAAATGGGTAACACATGCAATTGTTATAGAAGATGGAAAAACAAAAGTAATGGAAACAGGACATAAAGCGGAAGATGATCCAGAATCTATAGTAAAAGTAGAATTGAACCATGATAGATTAAAGAATACAGTTGTTAAATTCCAATACTCAATTAGAATCAAAAACGAAGGTGAAATCGAAGGATACTGCACTGAAATAAGTGATTACATTCCTGAAGGATTAAAATTCGTTGCAGAAGATAATAAAGATTGGAAAGTAGTTGATGGAAAAGTAGTAACAGATCAACTAAAAGATAAATTATTAAAACCAGGTGACACAGCAGAAGTTGTTATCACATTAACATGGATTAATAATGAAAATAACATGGGTGTAAAGATTAACACAGCTGAAATTAGCAAAGACAAAAATAAATACAACGCACCTGATATCGATTCAACACCAAACAATAGAAAAGCAGGAGAAGATGATATCGATGATGCACCAGTTGCATTAGTAGTAATGACAGGTGGAGAACAATCATACATCTTAATCGGAATTGCAGCATTAGCAGTAGTTGGAGTAGGTATCGCATTAATTAAAAAATATGTAGTTTAATTAGAAAATAATTAAACATATAATATGAAGAAAACCATTTAGAAAACACTAAATGGTTTTCTTTTTTTCTATTGAAAAAGAAAAATATTTACTATACAATATTAATGTTAAAAATGAATTATTGTGACCAATTTGGTCTACGGAAATAAATGTTACAAAAGACAAAGGAGAAGTTTGATGGATCCAAACGAGCAAAAGCAATTTAATAATCAATTCAATAGTCAGTTTAATGGCTTTGATAATGGACAATTTGGCGGTTTTGATAGCAATCAATTTGGTGGATTTAATAACCAATTTGGTAGCTTTGATAACGGCCAATTTAACGACTTTGGAGAACCTCAACAAAACTTCTATAATCAACCAATGAATAATTCAGATGACATGAATTATTTAGATGATTTAATTGTAGATGATAATAATGATACGTTTGTTAATGATTTTTCAGCAAGCAATTTTCAACCAGAAATCCAAGAAAGTAATTTGAATAATTTTCAAGCAACAGCTGTACCAGAATATGCAGTTGTACAACAAAAGCCAGCAGAAGAAACGAAGAGAAATATCTTTTTGGGTGGAGAGGAAACAACAGATAGAATAGCTGAAAACTTAGTTGAAGAAAATGTAAATGCAAAAGATTATAAAAGAGGAAAAAATCAAAGAGCAGAGATTAAATCAATCATAAAAGTATATTGCTTAATCATAATTGTTTTTGCAATCACTTTAATTGGCAAATCAGCTTATGCAATGATTACAAACAAAACAAAACAATATGATTCAGTTACAGTTCATGCATTGCAAATGAATGCGGAAGTTACATTAACATTCAATGCTACTAATCCGATTTCAAAAGTTGTATACAGTTGGGATAATAATGGATCTTCATATGTTGCTGGAGATGGAAGAAACAACTTCAAACAAACAATACAAATACCTTATGGAAACCCTGTTTTAACAATAAGAGTATATGATTGCTATGAGTCAGAACACACATATACCAAAACATATATTAATACAAATGCAGATCAAACAAAACCAAAGATTGAAGTTTCTGCAGAGCCAAAAACTATTAAAATTACAGCAACAGATGATTATGGAATAAGAGCAATTATGTACAATTGGAAAGATAAAGAACCAATATACATTCAATCAAACGAAGATGAAAAGACATTTACTACAACAGTAGAAATTAGTGAAACAATAAATGATACATTAACTATTACTGCAATAGATATAAATAATAATCAAACAACAATTACTCAACCTGTTTCAGCATCTCGTAAGCCAGTTATAACATTTAGCAAGTCAGGTAAAAACCTAACAATAAATGCAAAGGATGAAGTTGGAATTACAAACATTAAAGTTGTAGTTGATGATAAAGTAGCAGATCAACCAATACAAAACTTAAAAGAACTTTCATCAACAATTGAACTTACATCAGGAAATCACATAGTTGAAGTTACTGTAACTAATTTAAATGGTTTAATTACAAATGTAAAAGGATCAGTAGAAATAAATTAACATGAGACAAAACTAATCTAGAAAGGTTTTAATTTATCGATGAGAAACATTTATGTTTTAGATCATCAAGAAGAAATTAATAATAATCTAACTGCGTTATTTAAAAGAGAAAAAAATACAAAAGTTGAGAGGTATGAATTCGAGGATTTCTTTAATGAAATTCTTACAACACCAGACATAATAATTATTAATGAAGATGAAATACCTGAAGGAAGCGATATATTTTCTATATGCAAGCTAATTAGAGCTGATGTAGATAATACGCGAACACCAATAGTTGTAGTCTCTTCTAATCAAGATGATTCACATATAGTGGATATCCTGCAGAATGATGTGGAATTATATCTTAAAAAACCTTTAAGTTATGAAATATTATTTTATAGCATTAAGAACTTTTTAAGACTACTTAATTCAAATAAGACAGTTAGTCCATTAACAGGATTGCCTGGAAATGCTCAAATCCAAGATCAAATGAACAAGAGATTAGAGCAGGGAAAGAACTTCCAAATGTTCTATGTAGATTTGGATAACTTCAAGGCATATAATGATTATTATGGTTTCTCAAATGGAGATGAAATAATTAAATTTACAGCTAAAGTTTTAACAACCAATGTATTAAAAATAGAGGGCTCTAACAACTTTGTTGGACACATTGGTGGAGACGACTTTATAGCGATTCTTGAAGACCCTAATTATGAGAAAGTTGCACAAAATATAATAGCTGATTATGATGGTCAGATAGAAAAGTATTTTGAAAAAGAAGACTATCAAAGAGGATACTTAGAGATAGAAAACAGAAAAGGTGAGATGGAACAATTCCCTTTAACTTCTATATCTATAGGAATTGTAGAAGTTACTCCTGAAAGATTTAAAAACAGTTTAGAAATAGGTGAAGCGGGAGCAGCAGTTAAACATTTAGCAAAGACAATTTTCGGAAGTTCATACGTAGTTGATAGAAGAAAAAATAGAGATGAGACTTTTGATAAGATAAAAAAGAAAAGAGTACTAGTTTAATAAAAAACTTGTACTCTTTTTTTTAGCCATAAAGAGTTGTTTTATATGACAAAAAAGTAATATTTGCTGAAACTATTGTTAATAAATAAATACAGGAAAAATGAGCAATACTTTTAGAAGTTGAGGTGGAAAAAATTCAACAAAAGTATTGCTTTTTGGTGCATTTTTATATAAAATTTCCTCAGAAGTGGAAAAAAGTGGTGAAAAGTGGAGGAGGTGAATTAAACATTGCTAATCGGCGAGTTTGAACACTCAATTGATACAAAAGGAAGACTTGTTTTACCAGCAAAGATCAAGGATGATCTAGGTAAAGAGTTTATAGTTACAAAAGGATTAGATGGATGTTTATTTGGCTATTCACTTGAAGAATGGAATAAGTTTGAAGAAAAGCTAAAAACACTTCCACTTACTAATAAAATTACAAGAGATTTTGTTAGATTTTTCTTATCAGGAGCAGTAGAAGAAGAGACTGACAAACAAGGAAGATTCTTACTACCAGCCAACTTAAGAGAATATGCATCATTAACTAAAGATGCTGTTATCATAGGCGTTGGAACAAGAATTGAAATCTGGGATAAGAAAAAATGGAACGAGTATAACAGCGAAGAAAATCTATCTGTTGATAGTATCGCAGAGAAGATGACTGAACTTGGAATACTTGGAATTTAATTAACGTTTATATAACTTTACAAAAGTTTATATAAAAATACCAAAGAAAAAGCGAAAGCAAAGACACAAAAGTCAAAGTTTTACAAAAGACAAAGATTTAAATTTTTACTATTTTTACTAAAGAGAAAGTTAGTAAAACACGAAAGAAAAAGCACGAAGTTGCGCATTTACAAAAGACAAATCATACAAAAGATTTTTAAAAATACCAAAGACAAAGGGTTGGCATATATTTGAAAGAATATGTGCCAGCCTTAAGGACTTTATTTTTTTATAATAAAGCAGATGAAAGGTTAGGTATTAATTTTGGAATTCAAACACTTGCCAGTTATGCTTTACGAAGTAATTAATGGACTTAATATAAATCCTGATGGCATTTATGTTGATGGCACACTTGGTGGAGCAGGACATAGCAAAAGAATAATAGAAAAACTTTCTGATAAAGGCTTATTAATCGGAATCGATAGAGATGAAGAAGCTTTAAAAGCAGCAGAAAAGAATTTAGAAGGATATACAAACTTTAAATTAGTTCATGACAACCACGATAATATTCCTCAAATTTTAGATGATTTAGGAATTGAGAAAGTTGATGGAATCCTATTAGATTTAGGTGTTTCATCATATCAATTAGATGAAAAAGAAAGAGGATTTAGTTATCTGGGCGATAATGAATTAGACATGAGAATGGATAAAACACAGAATTTCTCTGCATTCGATGTTGTAAATAAATATCCTGAAGAAAAACTTGCAAATGTTATTTATGAATATGGCGAAGAAAAATTTTCTCGTCAAATTGCTAAAAACATTGTTATAGCAAGAAAAGATGAACCAATTAGAACAACTAAGCAATTAGTTGATATTATTGAAAGATCAAGACCTTATTCAAAAGATGGACACCCAGCAAAAAGAACATTCCAAGCAATTAGAATTGAGGTTAATAACGAAATAAAACCACTATATGACACAACAATGAATTGCATTAAAAGATTAAAAGATGGTGGTAGATTAGCAATTATAACATTCCATTCATTAGAGGATGCAGCAGTAAAACATGCATTCCAAGATGCTTTAGGAAAATGTACTTGTCCTCCTGGACTACCATGTGTATGTGGAGCTAAAGCCTTAGGAGTACTAGTAAACAGAAAGCCGATCGAGGCAACAGAAGAAGAGTTAAAGAATAATAGCCGTTCAAAAAGTGCTAAGTTAAGAATTTTTGAAAAGAGAGGCTAATAAAAACAAAAGAAAGCGAGGTGAGATATTTATGGTTGATTATTTTGAAGCTACATTGATTGATCCTAGAACTTTAAGAGAAGCAAAAGAAATAAGACAAGAAAAGAAAATCGAAAATAAAGATGTTCCAACAATTACAATCAATGGTAGAGTTGAAAAATTAGTTGATGATGTTCCAGCAAGACAAAGAACAACAGCTAAACCAAGAGTTGCAAAACAAGCAAAAGTAGCACCAGTTGTTTCTAAATCAAGAACTGCAAAAACCGTAAATAGTTCTCACAAAAATAGAAAGCCAAAAGTAGTTAAAGCTGCTATGGCAACAGATTTTTCACAGCCATTAGTTGAAGAAATTAAATGGGATAGCAAGAAATTAGAAGCTAAAAAAGTTGGAACTGCACATAGGACAAGAAATATTGTTCTAACTGCGATTATAGCATTTGCAGTATGTTTAGGAATTGTTTATCAATATTCATTAGTTAATGCTTCTTTTATGGAAAAGAAAAAATTAGAAGGCCAATTAGCTGAGATTTTAAAACAAAACGAACAATTAGAAGTTAAAATCGAAGGCGCAACAAACATGAAAACAATTAGTGAAGAAGCAAAAGAACAACTAGGAATGCAAAAGGTTGATAACCAACAAAAAGTGTACGTTGACTTAGATAAATCTGATTATATTAAACCTTCAAATGATAATTAATGATTTATTTTATACATATACAAAAAGCACTACTGAAAAGTAGTGTTTTTTGTTTGAAAAAACTAGAACGGAGGGGCAATTTTGCTTGTAATTATTAAGGTGTTTGTTATATAATAATACACGTGAAAAGCCGACCTTAAATAAAGTAAATAATTTTACTCTATTCGGTTAATTATATTTATAAATGGAGACAATATATATGGAATTAAAAAAGATTTTAGCAGGAGTTGAAGGACTAAAAGCAAAAGGAAATTTAGACCTTGAAATTCCAAACGTAACAACAGATTCAAGAGAAATCAAAGCAGGCGATATGTTCGTTGCTATCAAAGGTTTTGAAGCAGACGGGCACAAGTATATTCCTGCAGCAATAGAGAAAGGAGCAAAGGCAGTATTAATTGATGAAGAAGAAGCAAAGAATGTTATTTCATCAATACCTGCAGATGTTACTTTAATAACAACACCTAGCACAAGAATTGCAGTTGCAAAATGTGCTTGTAATTTTTATGATAATCCTTCAAGAAAAGTACAACTTATCGGTATTACAGGAACAAAAGGAAAAACAACAACTACATTCATGCTTAAAAATATTCTTGAAAAACAAGGAATTAAAGCAGGTTTAGTAGGAACAATCGCAAGTTATAGCGGAAGCAAAAAAATAGAAGATAGTGATAGAACAACACCAGATAGTTTACATCTACAATGGTTATTTAGCGAGATGGTTAAAGATGGCTGCAAAGCCATTGTTATGGAAGTTTCATCACAAAGTTTAAAACTACATAGAGTTGATGGATGCGATTTTGATATTGGTATCTTCACAAATCTTTCAGAAGATCATATTTCAAAAAATGAGCACCCAGATATGCAAGATTACTTCAATTCAAAAGTTAAACTATTCAGCATGTGTAAAGCTGGATTTGTAAATAATGATGATTTACATGCATTAAGAGTACCTAGCATGGTACCAAGTTGTAAATTCAAAACTTATGGAATTGATAATGGTTGCGACTATTTAGCAAAAGATATAACAATTACAAATTCTTACGTTGATTTTAGAGTAAGATTAAATGGAAAAAATGAAAGAATTAAAACATGTATACCTGGAAGATTCAGCGTTTACAACAGTTTAGCAGCAATTTGTGCAGCTGAAAAATTAGGCTGCTCAACAGAAAATATTAAAGCAGCATTAGAAGAAGCAAGAGTTCCAGGAAGAAGTGAATTGGTAGATAACAAACTTGGATTAACTATTATGATTGACTATGCTCACTCAACTGAAAGTTTAAATAACATTCTTTCAGCAGTTAAAGCATATACAAGAGGAAGAGTTATTTCAGTATTTGGTTGCGGTGGCGATAGAGATCCTGCAAAGAGAGCTCACATGGGCGAAGTTTCAGGAAAAATTGCTAATTACACAATCATCACTTCAGACAATCCTCGTACAGAAGATCCACAAAAAATTGTTGATCAAATCGAAGAGGGAATGAAGAAAACAACAGGAAAATATGAAGTGGTTGTTGATAGAACTCAAGCTATTAAGAAAGCTTTAGAGATGGCTAACAAGATTGATATTATTGTGTTAGCAGGAAAAGGACATGAAACATATCAAGAAATAAATCATGAAAAACATCCTTATGACGAAAGAGTTATTATTAAACAAGTAGTCGACGAAATTCTTGAAGAAAGAAACGAAAAGAAATAGGAGATAAATTTTAATGAACTTTCAGCTTAAGATATTACTACTTTCGTATGTGGTAAGTACAATTATCGCTTGCATAGTAATACCTATACTTAGAAGAAGAAATATTAAACAAACAGAAAGAGAATTAGGAATTCAAGAAACAATTGTAGGAAGAAAAAGTACGGTTCCAACAATGGGAGGACTTATAATTATTGCATCAACAATAGTTTTAAGCGTATTCTTATTCTTTAATTATAATGCAGAAGATCCAGAAATTGCATCAAGATTGTTGCCTATGATCTTTGTTACAATTGGATTTGGAGCTATTGGATTAATTGATGACTTTAAGAAAGTTATTCTAAGAAATGAAGATGGACTTAGTCCAAAAGCAAAGATGTTTGGACTTATTATAATTGCAGCGATTTATATTTGCTTATTATTATTTGCTTTCAAAAATGGAACAGAAACATTTATTCCATTCGTAGATGTTTATTGGACGATGCCAATTTGGTTATACATACCATTTGCACTATTCATAATTGTAGGAACAACAAATGCTGTAAATTTAACAGATGGTGTTGATGGTTTAGCAACTACAGTTACAACTGTAATTATGGCGGCGTTAACGGTTATTTCAATAATTATGGGCATCAAAGAGGTTACAATTTTCGGATGTATTATTATGGGTGTAGAACTTGGATACTTAATTTTCAACATTCATCCAGCACACATATTTATGGGCGATACAGGATCATTACTACTAGGTGGCGCAATTGCTGGTATTAGTTTATATATGAAGATGCCATTATTACTTTTATTCATGGCAATCATTCCGATTTGCGAAACAGTATCAGTTATTTTACAAGTACTTTATTATAAAAAGACAAAGAAAAGATTATTTAAGATGGCACCAATCCATCATCATTTCCAATTAACAGGATGGAGAGAAAATAGAATTGTTATCGTATTTAATTTGATAACAATTATAGGATCAGTAATTAGTGTTTGGGCTATATATTAATTAAGGAGTACAAATGTCAAACGGAGAAGAGGTAAGAAAAACTAAAAGTCTTCCAAAGAAGAAACTTAATAGAGTTGATGTACCAATGGTTATTATCATTTTGATATTAATAGCCTTTGGTATTGTTATGGTTTTATCTGCTAGTGCTCCAAAGTCATTATCAGAAAATGGTACCAGCTACAACTATGTAATTAAACAAGCTGGAGTAGCAGTTTTAGGAATAGTTGTAATGTTTATAATATCAAGATTTGACTATCGCAAATTAAAGAAATGGTACTTATTAATATACTTCATTTCAATATTGGCCTTGTTTTCAGTTTTTGTACCAGGACTTGGTGTTGCAGCCAATGGTGCTAGAAGATGGGTCGCTATTGGATCAATTCAATTCCAACCTTCAGAAATCACCAAAATTGGATTAGTAATATCTTTAGCCGGTTATTTCACAGACGAAAGAAAAGAAAAAAGAGGAATTTTAACAGATATTTTAATTCCATTTATAATGGCATTAATTCCGGCAATGATAGTATGGAAATTACAGAACCACATGTCTGCAGCATTAATTATGTTAGCAATCACATTTATTATTATGTTTATTTCAGGTGTAAAAAAATCTACATTTTTTGGATCACTTGGAGTAGGTAGTGGAATAGTAGGAATATTAGGAGCTACCGGGGTTCTAGGAAAACTATTTGATTCATTCAGAGGTGACAGAATTCAAGCTTGGCAAGATCCGTTAAATAGTACACTTGATTCAGCATATCAAACAAAGCAAAGTTTGTATGCAATTGGAAGCGGTGGAATATTTGGAGTAGGACTTGGTCAAAGCACACAAAAATATACATACTTACCAGAAGCACACAATGACTTCATTTTTGCAATTATTGCAGAAGAAATGGGATTGTTTGGATGTGCATTTGTAATTCTTTTATATGCATTCTTTGCATTTAGAGGAATGTTAATTTCAGTAAGAGCACAAGATTTGTTTGGAAAATTAATAGCAACAGGAATTATCTCTCAAGTAATGATTCAAACAATTATGAACATTGCTGTTTGTACAGCAGTTATGCCTAATACTGGTGTTTCATTACCATTCTTGAGCTATGGTGGAACCTCATTATTAATGTTACTAATCAGTATGGGCTTAGTATTAAGTGTTTCTCGTAATAGAAAAGTTGAAGAAAACTAATTGTTGAAAGGAGGAGATATGAAAGCAGTTATAGCGGCAGCACAAACTGGTGGACATATTAATCCGGGATTAGCAATCGCAAATAAAATAAAAAGCGAAGAACCTGATTCAGAAATCATCTTTATTGGAACAGATTCTGGTCTAGAAACCGATTTGGTACCAAGAGAAGGATATGAGCTTAAGACAGTAAATTGTTATGGATTATCAAGAAGTTTTAAACTATCTACAATAAAAAAAGGAATCCAAACTTTACATTCTGTTTCAGAAGCTAAAAAGATTTTAAGAGAATTTAATCCAGATGTAGTTATAGGAACAGGTGGATTTATTACATGGGTAGTTTGCAAAGCTGCTCAAAAATTACATATACCATATTTAGTACATGAAAGTAATGTTTTACCTGGAAAAGCAACACAATGGGTTTCTAAAAAAGCAGATAAAATATTAGTGGGATTTGAAGAATCAAAAGATAGATTACCAAAGGCAAAGAAAGTTGTTTTCACTGGTAATCCAACAAAAGTAGTTAAATTAGATTTAACTGAACAAGAAATAGAAGATAAGAAAAAAGAAAACGGTTACGACGTAGAAAAACCATTAGTTCTAGTTTTTGGCGGAAGCCAAGGAGCAAAAAACATAAACAAAGCAATGGTTGGAATTATTAAAAGCACAGTTAATGGAGATTCAACTATTCCATACCAAGTTATGTGGGCTGTAGGTCCTAAAAACTATGATGGAGTAAAAGAAGAATTAGAAGCCAACAAGATTGATGTAGAAAATATAAAAGATATTAGAGTTCTTCCTTATATATATAATATGGGAGAAATGATGAATATCGCAGATATGGTTGTTTGTAGAAGTGGTGCTATGACTGTAACAGAAACAGAAAAGATTGGAGTACCAGCAATATTCATTCCATATCCATTTGCAGCAGAAAATCATCAAGAGTTCAACGCTAGAACAGTTGAAAAACAAGGTGGAGCGAGAGTTATATTAGATGATGAGATTACTCCTATGGTTTTAAATAGCATGATCTGCGAAATGGTATCGGATAAAGAAAAATTACAAACAATGGCAAAGTCAATAGCAGCAATGTCTGCAAGCAATGTCGAAGATAATATATATAATGAAGTAAAAGACACGGTCTT
Organism: uncultured Clostridia bacterium; assembly: GCA_946410665.1. Taxonomy (GTDB): domain Bacteria; phylum Bacillota; class Clostridia; order TANB77; family CAG-508; genus CAG-793. The sequence goes on from CAMKBC010000014.1 coordinate 18,365, forward strand.
GCAAAATATCGAAAAATAATTTAGAATATCACAGCAATGAGATTTAGTTGAAAAATCTTTATTGGTGTGATATTTTAGTTTCATACAGTTAAAAAAGTAAATTGGAGAGAAGAATGGCAAATAAGTTAATCATCGTCGAATCACCATCTAAGGCGGTTACGATAAAGAAATATTTAGGAGAAGGATATAAGGTTGAAGCATCAAAGGGCCACATTAGAGATTTACCAAAATCAAAACTTGGTGTAGATACTGAAAATGACTTCGAACCTGAGTACATTAATATAAGAGGAAAAGCTGAATTAATTAATTCATTAAAAGCAGCAGCTAAAAAAGCAGACAAAGTCTATCTTGCAACTGACCCTGACCGTGAGGGAGAGGCAATTGCATATCATTTAGCATACATCTTAGGCATACCAGAAGACGAAGCATGTAGAGTAACATTTAATGAAATAACTAAAGAAACAGTTAAAGCCAACATCAAAGAACCAAGAAAAATAGATATGAACTTAACTGACGCACAACAAGCTAGACGTGTAATGGATAGAATTGTTGGTTACAAGATTAGCCCTATATTATGGAAGAAAGTAAAAAGGGGACTATCTGCAGGAAGAGTTCAATCAGTAGCAGTTAAACTTATTTGCGACAGAGAAGAAGAAATCGAAAAATTCGTTCCAGAAGAATATTGGAACATTTATGCCATTCTTTCAAAAGACAATAATAAATTCTCAGCTAGATTCACTGGAGCAAACGGTGAGAAGGTTGAATTACATCATCAAGATGAAGTTGATGAGATTTTAAAAGATATTAAAAATACTAAATATAAAGTTGTTTCAGTAAAACTTGGAACTAGAAAGAAGAATCCAGCTCCACCTTTTACAACATCAACAATGCAACAAGAGGCTTCAAGAAAGCTAGGATTTGCAATCAGAAAGACAATGAGTGTAGCTCAAACACTTTATGAATCAGGTTTCATCACATACATGAGAACTGACTCTACAAGAATTTCTGAATCAGCAAGAGCAGCTGCAAAAGAAGTTATCGTTGAAAAATACGGAAAAGAATACTACGAAAATAGATATTATAAAACACCATCAGGAGCACAAGATGGACATGAAGGTATAAGACCTGCATACGTTAACCAATCTCCTGAAAAGGTTAAGAGTCAATT
>CAMKBC010000015.1 GCA_946410665.1 uncultured Clostridia bacterium
GTTGTGGTTGGTATTGAGGTTGTGGTTGATATTGTGGTTGGTATTGTGGTTGTGGTGCCATACCCCATGTTTTTCCAACATATTGTGCACTACCCCATGCTAACATTGGGTAGAATACGAATGGTAAGAAGATTAAACCAACTGCGAATCCACCTGATCTTCCGAATGATCTAGAAATATAAATTGCTAAAATAATTACAAATGCTAGTTGTCCGAAAGGAATTAGGTTTAAGAACCACATCCACTTTGGAATACCGCAGATTTCTAATAAGCAGATTTCATTGTGAACAGGAATGATTCCATCGATTCCTTCTTTTCCAGCTTTCTTTAAAATTGCCCAGTATGCAGCATAGATTAGTATTATTAATGCTAATCCTACAACAATAACTCCTATCAACATACTAAATAAAAGGCCTAAAGCAGAGAAAAATGCATCAAAGCCATTAACTGAATATGATGAATAGTATTTTGCTAATGTTAAAAATTCCATTTAAATATCCTCCTTCATTTAACATTAACGCCATTATAAAACACTATAAGTAAAAATTCAATAATTAGATTTGAAATTTAGAGAAGTCTATGTTATAAACTACATTGCCATGGGTAAGAAACTTTTAATCACAGAAAAACCTTCGGTAGCAATGGAATTTTCGAAGGTCATAGGCGAAAACTTTAATAGAAGTAATGGATATTTAGAATCACCAAACTGGATTATTACTTGGTGCGTAGGTCATTTAGTAACAATGAGCTATCCAGAAAAGTATGATGAAAATCTTAAGTTTTGGAGACTAGATACATTACCTTTTATTCCTACTGAATGGAAGTATGAGGTTATTGAGAATGTTCAAAACCAATTCAACGTTGTACAAAAACTTATGCAACGTGAAGATATAGATACTATCTACAATGCAGGGGACTCTGGAAGAGAAGGAGAGTACATTCAAAGATTAGTGCAAATGATGGCTAATCCAAATCCAAAAGCTGAACGTAAGAGAGTGTGGATTGATTCTCAAACAGAGGAAGAAATAAAACGTGGAATCGCTGAAGCAAAGGATAATTCAGAATATGATAGTCTTGCTGACAGCGCTTATTTGCGTGCAAAAGAAGATTACCTAATAGGAATTAATTTTAGTAGAATGCTTTCTATCATTTACGGTAGGAAACTTGCTAAAGAAATAAATGAAGAAAAGGCTTCGATCTCTGTAGGCCGCGTTATGACTTGTGTTTTAGGTATGGTTGTTGAAAGAGAAAGAGAAATAAGAAATTTCAAGAAGACGCCATATTTCAAGCTAGAAGCTTGCTTTGAAGGATTTAAAGCAGAGTGGAGAGATAGTGAAAAATCACGTTTTCACGAATCACCAAAGCTATATAACGATAGTGGATTTAAGTCAGAGGATGATGTTAAAGAGTTTATCTTAGCATTAAAAGATAAAGAAGCAGTAGTTGAAGAAATTAAGAAGAGCAGCCAAAAAGAAAAGGCTCCTTTGCTATTCAACTTAGCTGAAATTCAAAATGAATGCTCAAAAAGATTCAAAATTTCACCAGATGAGACACTTGAAGTAATTCAAAACTTATACGAAAAGAAGTTAGTAACATACCCAAGAACTGATGCTAGAGTTTTATCAACAGCTGTAGCAAAGGTTGTTAAAAACAATTTAAATGGAATTGCAAAGGGATACAAAAACGAAGAGGTTCAAACTTTAATTAAGCATATGGCAGAAAGAAAGTATTCTTTGGACTTGGTAAAAACAAAGTATGTTGATGATAAGAAGATCACAGATCACTATGCAATCATACCAACAGGACAAGGATTTGAGAACTTTGACAAGCTACCACAATTACACAAAGATGTGTATGATTTGATAGTTCATAGATTTTTAGCAATATTCTTCCCACCTGCAGAGTTTAACAAGCTTAATATTACAATCGACATTGATGGTGAGAAGTTCTACGCTACCGCTAGAGAGTGCAAAGACGAAGGATATATGGAAGCGTGGAAAAAGTCTGCAAAACCTAAAAAAGACGATTCTGAAGCAAAAGAAGGGGATAATAAAGCCGAGGATGCTGAAGAAGATGACGAAAATCAAAATAACATCTTAAATATCAGCCTAAAAAAAGGTGAAAAGCTTACAGTAGGCAATTATGAGATAAAACAGTCTGAAACAACTCCACCAAGCAGATACAACTCAGGATCAATGATTCTAGCCATGGAAAATGCGGGCAAATTGATTGAAGACGAGGAACTTAGGGAGCAAATCAAGTCTGCCGGCATTGGAACCAGCGCTACAAGAGGCGGAATTATAGCAAAATTGGCCAAAATTCAGTACATTGCAATAAATGGCAAGACTCAAATTATAACGCCAACCCAAAAAGGTGAATATATTTATGATATTGTCAAAATTGCCATGCCAGATCTTCTAAACCCAGAATTGACGGCAAGTTGGGAAAAAGGACTAGATATGGTTGCAAAGAAGGAAATTGAGCCAAATGTATTCATGGACAAGCTTACCGACTACATCAATAGAAAATTTGACAAATTGGTGATAAAAAGGTAAAATAATAGGTGTTCTATTGAAAAAATTAAGCGTTATTGATAGAATAAAAACATAGGTGTTTACTCTATGTTTAGGAGGAAAAATTGGTTAATATTAAAAAGAAAGTAGCAGTTAGGGCTAGAAAAGGTGTCAAGTTCTTAGGCGTTATAGCTGTAGCAGCTATTTTAATATTAGGTTTAATTGAAATTTCATATCGTCAAACATATTCAGTTTCACTTGATGGAGAAGTTATTGGTTATACAAACGATAGAGTTGCTCTACAAAAAAGAATCAATGACTACTTAAACTCAGGTAATGGAAAGGATATCGCATTCGTTGAATTACCTACAATGCCTACTTATGAAGCGGTATTACTTAAAAAGAACGTAGAAGCTAATGATGACGAAATATTTAAAAAGATAGCTTCAAAGGGAACAGCTTATTATAGATACTATGCAATCGTAGCTGATGGAACTGAGAAAGCTTATGTTGCAACTTTTGAAGAAGCTGAACAAGCAGTTCAAAAGTTAAAAGATAAGAACAGTTCAAACAAAGATAAATTAGGAATTGTTGAAAAATACAATTCAAAACCAGTTACAGAGACACGTATCGCTGTTAATGATGAAGGACAAGTAGAAGACGTTAATGAAGAAGAATTAACAGATGAAGATAAAACAGGTTCTTCAGAAGTTAAACTTGCTTCAGTTGATGAAGCTGTTGATAAAACATATGTAAAGAAAGTTACTCGAAATTATACATCATATCAATATATTGGAACTCAAATTTACTCATCAACACAATATGCTACAAGTTTAGGAATTACTTTAATTCAACCAGTTAGTGGTGTTATCACATCAAGATTTGGTTGGAGATCAAGAGATAACCATAAAGGTTTAGATATTGGTACATCAACAGGAACAGCAATTAAAGCTGCACACTCAGGAACAGTAACTTTAGCTTCTTGGTATTATGGCTATGGTAACTGTGTAGATATTAAGAGTGATCAAAACAGCGCTGTTTCTACAAGATATGGACACTGCAGTAAATTATATGTAACACCAGGACAACACGTAGAGCAAGGACAAGTTATTGCAGCAGTTGGATCAACAGGTATTTCTACAGGACCTCACTTACATTTTGAGGTATCTATTAACGGAAATCGTACAGATCCACAAAATTACATATACAAATAATCTATTGACAAGAAAAGCTTTAGGATGTTATAATGGCACAGTATTTGAAAGATTTTGACTAGTTAATAGCTCGAAAATCCCATACAAATAGTTTGTAACTGTGGAAGGAGGGGATAAAAGATGCCAGAAATAAAAGTAGTTAATGGAAATATAGAAGATGCTTTAAGAAAACTTAAAAGAGAAAACGCTAGAAACAACTTATTACAAGAGGTTAGAAAAAGAGAATGCTACGAAAAACCTAGCGTAAAGAGAAAGAAAAAATCAGAGGCTGCAAGAAAAAGAAAGTTCTAAGCCCTTGAAAGCTTTTAAGTAAATCGAATAACGAATAGTTATTGACAAGTTAAAAATTACTAGAGGGTGCTTAATCAGCACCTTCTTTTTATTTGTTTACACGAAAGGAAAAAACATGGAAATAAACAAAATTAAATCAAAGAAATTTGTTACTAATGCGATTGCTATTTACTTAACAACAAAACTTGATAAAGAAACAATAACAATGAATGCATTGATTCCTGAAATATTAAAAAGAGGAACGGAAAATTATAAAACTCAATTAGATATTAGTAAAAAATTAGAAGATATGTATGGTGCAGTGTTTAACTTCTCACGAGAGAAAGTTGGAAACTTCTTTGTTATGAAGTTTTATATAAGTACACTAGAAAACAAATATCTACCTGAAGAAAAGAATCTAGCACAAGAAGGTATTAACTTATTAGCTGATATTGTTTTTAATCCATTGAAAGAAGATGGTGTATTTAATGCAAAATACGTTGAACAAGAAAAAGAAAATAGAAAAAAAGAGATTGAATCACGAAAAGACGATAAGGACGCATATGCTTATTCTAGAGCGTTAGAAGAACTAATGGAAGATAATCCTTATGGTTCATTTATCTATGGAGATATTGAGCATTTAGAAAAAATAGATAATAAAAATTTATATGAGCATTATCAAAAGCTATTAAAAGAATGCAAGATTGACATTTTTGTTGATGGTTGTGATGTAGATGATATTGCATTACCAGAAATAATAAAACAACATGGAGATCCAGAGTTTAAGCAATTAAGTGACGAAGTAAAAAACAAACTTTTAAATGAAGTGAAAGAACCTAAAAAAGTTATCGACAAACTAGATGTAACACAAGGAAAAATCGATATTGGTTTAAGAGTTTCTGACGAAGATAAGTATGCGATTTTAGTTTACAATCAAATCTTAGGAGGAGATGCAAATTCAAAGTTGTTCCAAAACGTAAGAGAAAAGAATGGATTAGCATATACAGTTAGATCAACTTATTCAAAATATAACAACTTCATAATGATAAGAACAGGAATTCAATTAGAAAATTTTGATAAATGTTTGAAAGTAATCGAAGATCAACTTGCAGATTTACAGAATGGAAAGGTTACTGAAAAAGAAATGACAGATGCTAAAGAGTGCTTGTATGCTGCACTTAGAGAGATTGATGAAAATCAACTTGCAACAATAAATTTTGAATATGCAAGAGAAACATTAGCAGATGATGATTCAGTTGAAGATAAAGAAAAGAAGATTAGAGCTGTTACAATCGATGATGTTATCAGAGTTGCAAAAGGTGTTTCAGTAAATCTTGTTTACTATTTAACAAACGAAAAATAAGATCAACAAATGCAAAATAGAATGGAGAAAAAATGGAAGTAGTTGAGAATAAAAAACTTGATATAAAAGTTTATAAAGAGACATTAGATAATGGTTGCCAAGTTATTATTATCCCAAGAAAAGATAGAAAAAGAAAATATATTATTTGGGCAACAAAGTATGGATCAATTGATAGCAATTTTATTGATCCAACAACTAATCAAGAAATGCATGTTCCTGACGGAGTTGCGCATTACCTTGAACACAAAATGTTTGAACAAGAAAATGGCGTAGATAGTTTATACAAGATGATGAGCTTAGGCTTAAACGCAAATGCATATACAACAACTGATCACACAGCATACTTGTTTTCTTGCTCAGAAAATTTCTATGAAGGATTAGATGAATTGATGGATTACTTCCAACATCCTTATTTCACAGATGAGAATGTTGAGAAGGAGAGAGGAATTATCGGACAAGAAATTCAAATGTACGATGATGATCCAGAGTGGAGTTTATACATCAACACACTAAGATGCTTGTACAAGAACAATCCTGTAAGGCTTGATACAGCAGGCACTATAGAAACAATAAGTCACATAACAAAAGAAACTTTATATAGTTGTTATAATACTTTTTATCATCCATCAAACACTATAATGTGTGTAAGTGGAGACTTTGAGCCAAATGAGTTGTTAGAGGAAATTAAGAAGAGAATGCTTCCTCGCGAGAAACAAAGTGAGATAAAAAGAATTTATCCTGAATATGAAAATGATATAAATCAAAAATATATTGAAGCAAAGAAAGATGTTAACATGCCAATATTCATGGCAGGGTATAGAGATTTCTCTAAGACAGAGATTAATGGAACAAGCTTAGAAAAAGCAAAACGTGACATCACAGTTAAGATGATTTTAGACATGCTTGTTGGTGGATGCTCAGATGTTTATCAAAAATTATACAATGAAGGATTAGTAAAAACAGAGATGCAATATGCATATGAAACATCTGATGAATATGCACATGTAGTGGTACAAGGTGAATCAAAAGAACCTCAAACGGTATATGACCAAATCGTGGATGCATTGCAAAATAATGAATTTACTGAAGCGGACTTTGAACGAACAAAGAAGAAAGCTTATGGCGAAAACGTTTATGATTATGATGACGTTATCGCTATAGGCAGAACTTATATAAATACTGCTATTCAAGGAATTGATGCGTTAGATTATATAACTGCATTAAATGAAATAGACTATGAATATGCTAAAAAGGTAAGGGGAGAAATATTCAAAAAAGACAAGGCTGTTTTATCAGTAGTAAAGCCAAATGAAGGGTAAAAAATTGATTTTTGAGCCTAAAAGTGGTAAAATAAAGGTACAATTATTGATATATAAGGGGTTATATTTCAAAAATGTAATTTAAAATATATTGCAAAGTAAGAAAAAACTCTCTATAATCAAAATTGTAAATATTTTTATAATAAATTTATTATTAAAAAGGAGAACAATTATGAAAACAAAAACAATCATGAAAATATTAACAATTGTTATGATCGTAGCTATGATTGCTACAATGTCTTCTGCAGTATTTGCTATGGATCTTCCATCATCAAATGATGGTGCAGTTCCTTCAGGAATGAATAATGCTGCCGGAACTGTTATTGGAGTAGTACAATTCGTATGCTATGCAGCAGCTGTAGTAATGCTTATGGTATTAGGTGTTAAATTTATTTCAGCATCTCCAGATGGAAAAGCTGAAATTAAAAAATCAGCAGTTATCTACGTAGTTGGTGCATTATTAGTATTCTTTGCAGGTTTAATCCTAGGATGGATTAAAGACATCAACTTCAAGTAATAGTTAAACAATTTATGAAAATAAAAAATCTTAATGCGAAACGCATTAAGATTTTTTTTTGTCTAGAATTTTTGTGCAAACTCTAGGTGAAAATTTGAATGAAAATATATTTCAAACAGATTACAAATAAACTACATTTAAGTAATAAAATTGAATAGCTTAACGCCATTATAGTATATTTATATATGTAATTATTAAATGATTTTAAGGAGAAAAAATTAATGGAAGGAATGCCAAATAATAATCAACAAATGGGAAGTAAATTAACTCCTCAACAACAATATATGATGGCTCAAAAGCAAGCATATATGCAAAGAATGAGACAACAATATATGTATCAACAACGTATGATGATGCAACAAAGAATGGCACAACAAAAACAACAAGGTTTTATAAAACAAACAATGCAAAGCCCACAACAAGTTGCTAATCAAATGAATAATAAAAATTTAAATCCTATGCAAAACGCAAACATGGGATCTGTTAACCAACCAGTTAATAATTCTCCAGAATATAATTTTTATAAGTTTAATCAACAACCAATAAATCAAAACGATTTTGCAAATAAAAGTCAAGTAAAGATTCAATGGAAATTTGAGGAAGGTGCAAAGCAACCTGTTTCTACACCACAAGCACAACAACCAATTCAAGCACCACAACAAGCTCAAATGCAAGCAAACATCCAAACAATGCAACAACCTCAAATGCAACAACAGATAGCACAAGAGCCACAAGTTAAACCAGAAGTTGAAATAGATGAGTTAGAAGGCTTACAAATTGAGTATGAAGGCCAAATGGTTGATTTAGAGCATATGTCAATTGAAGAAACAGAACAATTTAGAGATAAGTTGCTAAAAGATAGGGATGAAGCGCTAGCAAAATTAAACATGATTTTAGCTAGGGATCCAAATTTAAATCCTGTAAGACTAGAAGATTTCCCTTATTATGCAGCTGTTAAAAAGATTCAGAAAGGAGTGTAAAGATGGCAGAAGAAAACAAAGAAAACCAAGAACAAACAAATGAAGAAAAAGTTCAACACAGCCTTGGCGAAGTAATACAATTATTAGGTAAAATTCACAGCATAAATATAGCTTATTCTGTAACATCAAAAGCACTTCACAGTAAGCAAAAGAAAATTGCAAAAGCTCAATTACGCGAACAAGCTAAAGCTGAAGCAATTGTTGTTTGTGAAAAATATAAAACAGGAAAAGAAGCTCAAGTTCAAATGATACAAGAGATTCAAGAGTATTATGAAGATGAATTTAAGAAGATTTCTGCAGAATTTGAACAAAAATGCGAAGCAAATAGAGAAGAACATGAAAAAAATGATAGCGAATACGATGAATTAGTTCTTAAAGAAGCTGATGCAAGAAAAGCGTATAAGCAAGAGAAAAAATCGAAGGAATATAAGGATTTCTTAGCACTAAACAAGAAGGTTCAAAAGCAAATAGATTTTTATGAAAACAACAAAGATATCCCACCAGAAAACGTTAAAGCTATTGTTGCAGAACTAAAAAAATTATCAAGCCAAAATCCATTAAATAAGTATGCTGAAGAATTAAAGAAAATTGAAGATCGCAAAAAAGAGATAGTTGCTGCAAACCAAGAACTAGAAACACAATTGAAACAACTAGAAGACAACTTTGAAAAAATGTGGGATGAACTTGATGTTAATAAGAATAAAGCTTTGGTTGATGCAAAAAACAATAATTTAGTCAAACCAACATTTGGACAAAGAGTGTCAAATTTCTTCTCGAGCCAAGCTAAGAGAAGAGAAAAAGCTAAAGTAGAAGCAAAACAAAAAAGAGAAAAAAGAATTGAAGACATCAAAAAAGTTGGCGGAATTATTGGTACAGGCATAGTTGGCGGAGTTACTAAAGTTAAAACATCAATTAAGGGATGGTATCAAAACGTCAAACTAAAAGGAAGAGAAAACATTAATACTCTTTTTGAAAATTTATCAGCAAAGTACGAAGCAAAAGAAGATGAAATGAGTAATTTACACGAAGAAGTTGATAAATATGCTCAAGAACATGCAGCTCCTGTTCCAAAAGGTCAAAGCCCAATTATAGATGATGATGAAGGCACAATAATAGCAACAGAAGAGAGTAAAACACCAGCAAGACCTGGAAATAATGCGGGTAAAAAACCTGAAGTAAATAAAAAGAATACAGAAGGACCAGAGCCTGAAGATAGATAAGAAAAAAGAAAAAACTTTTACATGAAAATGTAAGAGTTTTTTTGCTTTTTTTGAAACAAAAGACAATAGAAAAAATTCAAAAAAACAACACAAAAAACATGTAAAAAACGGGTCAAAAAAGCACATAAAAATGTAACAAAAATGACTTATAAAAAAGGGCCTAAAATATTGAAACAATAGGGGTTTTATATTAAAATAGAAGTAATAGAAAAATAGGAGAATTGCCATGAAAAAAATGAATAAAAAAACAATAAAAATATTAGTGATTTTAGCAGTAGTATTAATTGCTATATGCTGCACTACTGCTGTGCTAGCGGCAGAACAAATACGTGTAAATGAGGAAATTAATCCAATACAAGTTCCTTTTGCAGGAAATATAATAGCAGTAGTTCAATTTGGATGCTATACGGCAGCAGTTATTTGGGTAATGATTATAGGAGTAAAATATATGACTTCTGCACCAGACGGAAAGGCTGAAATGAAGAAACAGGCATTTGCAGCATTAATTGGTGGATTAATATTGTTTTCAGTAGGAACTATAATTAAATGGGTATATGAAATGGTGCCTAAGTCATAATTAATCGATAGTGGATAGTAATAAAAATGGGGGAAAAATGAAAAGAGTATTTAATAAAAAAGTGTTAATAGTATTAGCAATAATTGCAATCATATGCATAACATTTGCAACGGCTGTCTTTGCGGCTGAGCCAGTGGATACAGATATTTGGGGACAAGGAAAGAAGTTTGTAAGTTCTGGAAACCCAACAATAGGTTTTAATACTGTATGGCAAGATATAAAACCAATTGCACAAATTGTTATGGGAATTGGTCTTGTAGTTCTAGTATGTGTTGGATCAGTTTTAGGAGTAAAATATATGACTGCTGGAGCTGATGATAAAGCAAAGGTAAAACAAAAATTAGTATGGTTTTGCGTAGCAGCTGCACTAGTAGTTGGAGCAACAGGAATCTTTAACATTGTAGTTGAAGTAGCAAGCAAGATGGAATAAGAATTAAGAATGGAGACGAGAATGAGAAAGTTGTTTAATAAAAAATTTTTAATTGTATTATTAGCAATAAGCATTATCGGTACACTTTTCGTTTCGTCTGTTTTTGCAGACACTTCTGTGGATGTAGATCCTTACAATCAGGCTAGAGAATTTATAAACAATGCGGATAACCCACCAGTGCCATTTCAAAAAGCATGGAAAGATCTAAAACCTATTGCAGAAATTGTTATGGGAATAGGACTTGTAGTTCTAGTATGTGTAGGTTCAATATTAGGAATCAAATACATGACTGCAGGTGTTGATGATAAAGCAAAAGTAAAACAAAAACTAATTTGGTATTGCGTAGCAGCGGCATTAGTAGTTGGAGCAACAGGAATCTTTAACATTGTAGTTGATATAGCAAGCATGCTAGCATAATAGAGAATAATATTTTAACAAAGGAGGAAAAATGGGAAGTTATTATATTCCTAGTAATAAACTAAAGGGTGAATCGAGAATACTATACATCTTTACAGGTAAATCTTTAATTTATACTGCAGTAGGTGGATTGATAGGTGGAATATTTTATATGATATTTAATGCCATAGGAATGGGAACAATTGGAATCATTATTATGGCTGCTTTTGCGTTAATAGGATTCTCAATTGCAACGTTTAAAATTCCTAATGTAGGAAACACAAAAATTTCTAAAAATGTTGGAGGAGACAACATTGATGAAATTATAAAGAATTATTTTATGTTTACTCAAAATAAAAAAGTATATTCATATGCATTACCAAGAAAAGATAAGAAAAATGAGAGTGATACAGAGACAAAGGGTAAAACAATTGCGGGATTTAATGTAAATCTTGGATTAGGAGAAAGAAACAAAGGAGGAATAAGATAAATGGATAACATTCAGTTATTAAACTTAATTTTAATTATTGTTATTGTTGTTCTAGTAGCACTAGGAGGAATAGCAATATTATTAATTTATCGAATGAAAAATAAAGAAAGTGCTGATAAAAAAGCAAAAGAAGAAATGCAAATAGCAGCGGCTGGTGGAGATCCTAAAAAAATCCCTCCTACAGCAATGACAAGAAATGGAGTAGGAATTAAATCTATCTATGACTTCATGGAATTTGATGAAGTTAAAGATGGAATGATCATTCTAAAAGATCACAAAAAGTATGTAATGGTAATTGATTGCAGAGGTATCAACTACGACTTACTTTCTGAAGTTGAGAAAGAAGGTGTTGAGGCAGCTTTCATTGAAATGCTTAATACATTAAGATTTCCAGTTCAATTATATGTTCAAACAAGAACATTAAACTTAACAAATCTTTTAAATGAATATAAAAAGAAAACAGATGATTTATCAAATCAAGTTACAAGATTAATTTCACAAGCAAGACAAGCTAGAGAACAAGGTAACACAAAAGTTTATGATAGGATAACTTTTGAAATTAAGAGAAAACAAAACATTCTTGAATATGGTGAATCACTTGAAGATTACACAGCAAGAATTAATGAAAGCAAAAATATTCTTCAACAAAAAACATATTTAATTATTTCTTACTATCCTTCAGAGCAAGGTGATATAAGTAAATATTCAGCAGAAGAATTAACGGATATTGCTTTCAATGAATTATATACAAGAGCTCAAACATTAATTGGAGCTTTATCTTCAGCAGATGTTGTTGGTAAAGTTATGAACTCTGAAGAATTAGCAGAGTTGTTATATGTAGCATATAACAGAGATGCAGCTGAAACATTCACATTAAGAGACGCAATTAATTCAGATTATACAAGATTATATTCTACAGCAAGAGATGTTTTAGAAGAAAAGAAGAAGAGAATAGAAGCACAAGTTGAACAAGCTGCTGCACAACTTGCATCACAAAGTTTAGTAAAAGCAGATAACGATATTAGAGCTGAAAGAGCAAAGAGAGTAAGACAGGTTAAAGAAAAAGCGAAAGAAATGGTTGACGAATACAAAGAAGATATTAGTAAGCCATTATATGAAAGAACACAAAAGGCAATTGAAGATTCGGATGCAGAATCAGTTTTAAGACAAACAGAACAATTAACTGAATCTCAAGGAAATAACTAAAGAGGAGGAATTAAGTAGATGAAAAATAATAGTTTGACAAACACAACAACAAACACAATAAAATCAAACACAACAACAAATAAGATAAAACGTAACCAAAAAGATTTAAAAGACTTAATTGCACCTTCAGGAATTGATGCTACAAGCACAAATCACTTAGAGATTTTTGCAAACACAACAAAGTATGCACGAACAATGATGATATCAACATTACCAAGAATGTGTACATTCCCACTTTTATTAAGAGCAATGTATGACTTTGGCGATATCAATGTTTCAGTATTCATTAATCCAGTAAGTGAATCAAAATCACAAAACGATTTAAATAAAACAATTAACGAACTTGAATCTGAAAGAATTGTTGCAGCTGATAGAGGAAACATCAATAGAGAAAGTTTATTAGCTCAAAAAAGAGCTGAAGCAGAAGAATTAAGAGATGCTATCGCGAGTGGTCTTGATAAATTATTTGAAGCTTCTGTTATGTGTACAATTTTTGCATATAACATGGATGAACTAGATAGACAATCAGAATTATTATCATCTGAAATGGCTAAAACATTAACAGGTGTAAAAACAGCATGGGCATTACAAGAAGATGCATTCAAATCTAACTTACCTTTCAACGAAGATAAAATAGGTAAGAAACATTTATTTGATCGTAAATCTATGGGAACAGTTTTCCCATTCATTAACGCAGATGTAGGACATGAAAATGGTATTCCTTTAGGATTCAACAGACAAACAGGATTACCAATCTTATATGATAACTTTAGCCCAACATTAAGCAACTACAACATGGTTGTGTTCGGTAAGTCTGGTGCTGGTAAAGGTGTTACAATCAAAACATTAATCGCAAGAAGTGCAGTTTTAATGGGAATTGAAACATTAGCACTTGATGCTGAAGGTGAATACGGAGTTGTTGCTGATGCATTAGGTGGATTAAATGTTCAAATTTCACCATCATCAAATACAATTATCAACCCATTTGATGTTGAACCAGAAATAACAAAAGATGAGATTACTGGTAGAGAATCAGCAACATTAAATGTTGAAAATAAAATAGAGGACGTTACTCAAGTATTATTAACAATGGCTAGAGGTTCTACAAGAACAGCTGATGTTAACGAAGTAACAAAACAAATTATTGCTGAAGCAGCTTCAGAAGAATATGCTTCACTTGGTATCACAAATGATGTAAATAGTTTGTATACTAACAATAAAACAGCAACAGGAGCTGTTAATGCAAACTTAGGAAGAAAGAAAAAACCAATGCCTACAATCGGTTCTTGGTATAGAAGAATTCTTCTTAACGCAAATCAAAATCAAAACCCTGATTATAGAATCCATTATAGTTACTTAACAAAAGTTATGAGACAATATGTTAAAGAATATAACGGACAAATGGCATACTTTGATGGTCAATCAACATTCGATCTATTAGAAGGAACAACATTTATTAACTTAGATATTTCTCAATTAGAGGAAAGATTCGCAAGACCACTTGCACAACAAATTTTACTTTCTTGGATTTGGGAAAAATATGTTAAGAAAAACTCAGAAGATAAAGCTAAAGCAGGAAAGAAGAGAGTTCTAGTTGATGAAGCTTGGATGTTATTACCTTTCCCTGAAGCTGTAGACTTCTTAAATAAGATGGCAAGACGTGCTAGAAAGAGAAATGTTTCTCTAGCAGTTGTTTCACAAAGATTCCAAGACTTCTATGAGAGATCAGAAGTTCAAGCCGTTTTAACATCATCAGATACAAAATTATTCCTAGCACAAGATAGATCTGAAATTCAATACATCAAAGAAGTATTCAAATTAAGTAGCGGTGAAGCAAACTTCTTAACTACTTGCGGAAGAGGACAAGGTTTATTCAAAGTTGGAGATCAAACAGCTATTATCGAAATCAGACCAACTAAGAAAGAGTTTGAATTCATTGATACTAATATCAATAATATTAAAGCTAGAGAGATTCAAGAAAGAAAAGACTACGAAGAAGAATCAATGGCTGAATATGAAGAATAATATTTAAAT
This sequence comes from uncultured Clostridia bacterium, assembly GCA_946410665.1. Taxonomy (GTDB): domain Bacteria; phylum Bacillota; class Clostridia; order TANB77; family CAG-508; genus CAG-793. The sequence goes on from CAMKBC010000015.1 coordinate 14,530, forward strand.
TTAAAATAGTAAAAATAGAGACAAAAGAGAAATGAAAAAATTTGAATTAAAGAAAGGAGGCAGCATGATAAAGAAAATATTCACAACAATAGTAATGATTTTAGTAATAATTTATATTTTCACTAATAAATCAGATGCTGCCGACTTTCAAAAGTATAAAGAAGTTAATTTTAGTGATTATGGAATTATAAAAGTTGCCGAAGATGAAGATGTAAATGAGTTACAACAACATACTAATGAAGGCCAAGCAAATAGCTTGGAACAGAATGGAACTGTAACAACCTATGGTGGCGGCAGTTCAGCTCAACCAAAGATTAGTACAACTAATATTGTTACAGAAGCAACTACTGCTATTGTTGGATTTTTTGTTTATCTTATAACAACATGTATAATAAGCCCATTCCTAGCAATGGTTGCAAATGGAAATGGTTTGGCATTTTGGAATATGAAGATATCAAATGGAGACTTTTTCTTTAATATTGGAAAGGTTCTTACAAATCAATATGAGTTGTTCGATATTTCATATTTAATAAGTGGTAATCCAACAAAATCTGAAGTAAAGACAATGTTTGTTGATGGTTTTCAAAAACAAATTCCAAATTGGTATTTAGGAGTAAGAAACTTAGCATTAGCACTAAGCATTGTTGTATTAATTTATATTGGTTTGAGAATGGCACTTTCTGTAGCCGTTGATGAAAAAGCAAAGTACAAGAAAATGTTTACAGGTTGGGTTGAAGGCATTATACTAATGTTTTTAATGCACTATATAATAATTGCGGCAATCCAGGCAAACAAGTTATTGATCAACATACTTACAGATGCAGGAAAAATAACCGGAAGAACTGTTTGGATTTTTGAATTTGCATCCCAGTTTAATTGCATAACATTAATGTGGAGCAGTATGGGTGAAAGAATAGTTTATTCTGTTTTACTGATTGCATTAACAATGATTCAAATTAAGTTCTTTGTATTTTATTTTCAAAGAGTATTAAAGATTGCGTTATATATAATTATTTCTCCGTTGGTATGCATGACTTATGCAATAGATAAGGCAGGAGATGGAAGAGCACAAGGATTTAACCAATGGTTAAAAGAATTTATGATGACTATTTTTATTCAGCCAATTCATTTAATAATATACGTTGTTTTCGTGTACACAGCTGGTTATATTGCAGTAGAGTACCCAGTTCTAGGTGTTATGTTCTTATTATTACTTGATCAAAGTGAAAAGTTAATAAAGAGAATGTTTAATGTTTCACCAAAGGGTAAGAAATTACAAGATATAAAAGCTATGAAGATGGTCAAGAAAGCTGTAGGTGAATAGTATGAGTAAAAAGATATGGAAGAGAGTTATTAAAGTCGCTGTAGTAATCTTATTAATTTTATTAGTAATTGCTTTGATTAATTTTATTAGAAAGAAAACAGCAAAGAAGAAGACAATCGATGATTTTGTAGATTTAAAAGAAGTTGTGGAATATACAGGAAGTACTTATTATAAATCTACAAGTTCGAGTGAAGATGGATATGAAGGAGATTATTACATAAGATTTGCTGTAGATCCAATTGATGAGGCGTTACCTACAACAAACAAAGCAAAATATGAAAGAGTTATTTTATCAATTGAAGAATTTTTAAAATATAAAAATGTAAGAATTATAGATGAATTTAGAAAGTTAGTTGTAAGAACATCTTGCGATAAAGAAAAGAAAGCTGTTTCTTATACAATTAATGGAGTAGAAGGATATTTCGAAAAACGATTAGCAAAAGTTCAAGTTGAAAAAAACAAAGAAAAGATTTCTAGTTTCAAGATTACGTCACCAGAATTAAATTCAATAATAAGTTCAAACTGGGTAAGAAGAAATGCTTCATTGGGAACGATAGATGAACACATTAGTGATGAAACTAATTATGACCATTATGTAGATGAAGGATATAGCACAAGAGTTTTAGGTACCAAAATATACAATATCATATTTAACAGCGAATATAAAAACGAAGTTGTAGAAGGTGTTAAACCGGGAATGAAAATCAGCGAAATTGTTTCAATCTTGGGAGAGCCTACTTACAAAGAAGTAGATAGCATAGATGATTGCGAATATGTTGGATACAAATTGAGTTCGTGCTATGTATTCTTTTCAGATGTTATATCAGTTTATCCAGTAATTGAATTCGACGAAGCAAAAAATAATCAATTTGCTGAAGCAATGTCTGAATTCAAGAAAAATGGTTCGAAGAGTGATTTAATGAAGAAGGTTACAGAAATTTATCCAAACTATAATGAACTTACAAGTATTACAGATGGTAGAAATTATACTAGAATTGAATATGCATTATATGGTTTTAGCATTATTTTGGGAGACAATTATAATAAAATAGTTATCTATAGTAATTATCAAGGAAAAATAGATAATGATACGACAGTTGATGAATTAAAACAAGGATTGAAAGCATCAACTTTTATGGAAACAAAATTCCATGAAAGTGCTTTGGAATATCAAGAAGCTGAAAGAGTAGAAGGCAGCAAATAAAGCAAAGAAAGGATAATATATGAGAACAAAATTAAAGAAATGTTTAGCATTATTGTTAATTTTAGTAACATGTTTTTGCATACTAGATAATATATTTATCGGTAGTGGTTTCTTTGCAAAATTTATTATGCCTGAAGCACATGCTGAAGATAACACTACAAATGGTTTGGGACATTACTACAATGATGAAGATCTAGAGCCATCATCATTTGATTATCAAGAATTTGCAAATAAAATGGTTGAAGTAGCAAGATCAATCGCTGCAGACACATATCATATTAACACAAGTTCTGGCACAGAATTGTTCACATACTTGTGGGGAGGCGATGGTCAACAAGCAACAGGAAAAAATGGAACAGTATATACAGTTTTTGACTGTAGAGGTTTAGTTTCAGGTTCAATTAGACATGCGGCAAAAGAACTTATCGCTGCTGATGATAGTATAAAGAATCAACACGTAGGTAATTCATCGACAACAATCGAAGGTTTAAAAAGTTTATATATAGGTTCTACATCAACTCAGTTCGATGATTTAGATCCTAGAGGTTTTGGTTGTCACAGATTAATCGATGAATCTGAATTACAAGATGGTGATATTTTATGGAGAAAAGGACATACAGAACTATTCTTTAGAAATGGTGGTAAGGCGATGCAAGTTGGTGCATGTCAAACATCAAAACAGTTTAAGAAGGCTGCAAAGTATGGTGGTGGATATGGTACATGTGAAGCATCAGAATCTATTAAAGAGTATGACTTCCAAGGTGTCGGAAAATGGGAAGCATATTTTAGAATAGGAACAGACAGTGATTATGTACCGCAAGGAATTATAAGTGAACCAGGTGCAGATGAAATGGCTGGTTACTTAGGATCGACAAGTAGATATTATGTGGGACCAGTAGATGATTACGCAAATTTAGATGAGCAAATATTTGATTTTCAAGGAAATCCACAATCAATGATATATGAAGGCGAAACAAACTTCAATATGTGGTTATTTACATTGCTTAGCCAATTCTTAGATTTCATAACGGGATTATTAGTAAGTTTATTAATTAATCCAATAATGCAATTACTAAATGCAATTGTAAATTTCCTTACAAATTTCATAAATAGTATTTCGGGACTTCCAACTGGAAACTAAAAATTGAAACAAAAGAAAATAAAAATAAAGATAGTAATAGAATTAATTTTAGGAAAGGAATTATATTATGCTTAGCAACAAAATACATTTAAAAAATAAAATGCATATTTTATTAATTGTTAGTTTCATAAGTGTAGCTATAATTTCTTTCTTTTTTATGGCAAATAAATCATATGCTACAGACACTACTGATTGGAGTCTTCCAGGATACAACGGTAATTTTGAAGCAGATGAAAAAGTAAATGGGAAAAATGTTTGGGATCTGCTGAAATTGCGGGTTTCAGAGGAACAGAAAAACTTTGTGGCGGACAATGACATCAGTATTATTGAGGCATATACCGCCATAACCGGGAATGGATACGCTTTTCCCTTTGGAATATATGATGGTGATACACCGGTCGGTTTTTTGATGATCGGATTTGATGCCGATGATTACTGGGCTGATGCACCGGCGATCGCAAAGGGCAATTACAATCTTTGGCGGCTGATGATCGATAAAGCATATCAGGGAAAGAGATATGGAAAAGAGGCGGTAAAGCTGGCACTGGAGTTCATAAGGACGTATCCCTGCGGAGATGCGGAATACTGCTGGTTGTCTTATGAACCGGAGAACCGGGTGGCAGCAAAGTTATACAGTTCATTTGGATTCGAGGAAACCGGAGACATGGATGGGGAAGAACTGATTGCTGTATTAGATTTACGAGAATATACAGGATTGGAGAAGTAGCTTGAAAATAGCAACTATGGCGGATATACACAGCAATCATATAGCGCTTGAAAGATGTATTGCTG
>CAMKBC010000016.1 GCA_946410665.1 uncultured Clostridia bacterium
TAAACAACTATGTTTCTTTAAATGGATCTGATGATGATAGTTCAAATGAAACTATTGATACAGTTTTAAACAATTCTGTGGAAGATCCTCTAGATACTATTACTAAAAAAGAATACATGAATGAAATCAATGATACTCTTGATAAGAACTTAAGCGACTTTGAAAAAGATGTTTTAGACCTTTTACTAAAAGGTTATAAATATGAAGAAATTGCTAAAAGACTTGATTCAAACTCTAAAGCAATTGATAATGCTATTCAAAGAATTAGAAAAAAGACTATCAAGAATCTTGATAATTTAGATTAAATTGCTTACAATCATTATGTTGTTTATTTTGAACTGCATAATTGCCTACATAGCTCAGTTGGTAGAGTGCAGCCTTGGTAAGGCTGAGGTCACCGGTTCAATCCCGGTTGTAGGCTCCATATAAAAAGATTCCACTTTCGTGGAATCTTTTATTTTTCTTCTCCTATATTATCTACTTTTATAAATATCTCTTTAATCTTATTTATAGTATCGCTATCATATATTGATTTTTTTACCTCTGCTCCCTCTAATTCATAGTATCTATTTCCTACGTCGTTCTTCTTATCATTATTATCAATAATATAATCAATTAATTCTTTTGCTTCTGTTTTTAGATTGTCATCTACTTTTTTGTTTATCTCTTCTTTTTTTACTGTTTGATCACTTGAATACTTTGAAGGATGGTTTTCGACTACTCTTCCAATAATATTATTATCAAAATCAAATTGATAATATACATTCATATAAGAACTGCCATCATTCTTAGTTGTCATTATCTTTGCATCTGTTATTATTTTATATTTAGTACCACTATTAATATCAAATGTATAACCATCTACTACACCTGGTTTCTTATTAAAATTGTTAACAACAACTATAATTAGTATAAGCATTGCAATAACTATAACAACTAAACCTGCAATTAATAACTTAACTATTGTATCTTTATCTAATGTATTCTTATCCATCTTTTCTCCTATTCATTTGTAAAAACTTCCCCTTAATTCTACCAAACCCGCATTGCTTATGCAATATTCATCGAAATATATCATTAAGTTATTGTATTATGTCAACTATCGTGATATAATCGGCGTACATTGGTAGCTTTATTATATACAGCACTATGTAAGTACATTGAAATCCGGAAATGAAACAAACTTTACCACAAACTGTATCAAGACATTCAAACCCCATACACCCCAAGGAGGATACGCTTATGAAAATCACCATTATTGGCGCAGCCAAACCTGGATACGTGATGTCTGTTGAAGAGGCACTCGAGTTTTCAGGCAGAGCTGCAGGAATCTGTTACATGAAAGAAGACTGGGAAACATTGTGTAATGAAGATCCTGAAGTTACGATGAAACGTGCTAAAGGTACTCTTAAGCGCAAACACCATAGTGTTTTCGGACATGTTAACTACAACATTTTGCTCGAGAAAGTTCCTAAAATTCTTGCAATGATTCTGAACAATGAGCAGGATTATAATACCTCTGAAAAGAGTGCAAGATATACAGAAATGGAACCTTCCCCCGAAGAAGCTTCGCTTTACTACAAGTGGATTGACATCTTAAAGCAAGAAATTGCCAAGTGTTATCCTAAGTTTGATGAAGGCAAAGTCGAAAAGCTTGCACAGGAGAACGCAAGATATATGATTAGCGTTTTTACACCAGCAACAACGATGTTGTACACCTGTACTATTCAGCAGTGGAACTACATCATTTACTGGTCTGAGCAGTTTATTAAGACTGGCCCCGAGGATCCTTTTTCTCAGAAAGTAAAGCAAGTATTACGAGAATTTATTGAGGCTAGACCTGAAATTGACGTTGAAGGTCTAAATACTGAAATGAAGAATCGTGGTTTTTCTATCTTCGCTAAGAGGAAACATCGAGCCGAAGAATTCGGAGAAAACTACTGTACAACCTATATGGGAACCTTTGCTCATTTAGCTCAGGCTCACAGACATAGGACATTGACCTATGAGATGGTTATTCCCCAAGAAAAAACTTTCTATACTCCTCCCATTCTTGAATTCACTCAGTATGAGAAAGAGTGGCAGGATGATATTAAGTCTCTTGCAGATAACTTCCCTCAAGGTATGATGGTACAAATTAATGAACGTGGACCTGTGGAAAAGTTTGTTTTAAAGTGTACAGAGCGTCTTTGTGGTTGTGCTCAGTTAGAAATAATGCGTCAAACCAAGAAGACTATGGACAAGTATCTTGCGGCAGTTAAGGATAAAAATCCCGATGTCTATGATTATCTTGAGCCATATTCTCATGGACCGCGTTGTACATTTCCGGGCTGGAAGTGCGAAAATCCTTGTATTTTTGGAGGATCAAAAGCATTTAAGCGAGAGGTTTAATTTAATTCTCAGCTACCAACAACAGAGAGGGACTACTTTCGTAGTCCCTCTTTCTTTTATTTCCATTCAATTTCACCAGTATAAACTGTTGTTGCTGGTCCTGTCATATAAATATGATTATCTTCTCTATTCCATTCAATATTAAGTTTTCCACCTAGCAATTCGATTTCAACTTCTCTTTGTATATATTCATTTAAGAAAGAAGCAACAGCAACTGCACAAGCACCTGTTCCGCAAGCCATTGTTTCGCCTGCTCCTCTTTCCCATACACGCATTTTTAATTTTTTATCATTTATAACATTTACAAATTCGATATTCGCTTTTTTAGGAAATACAGAATCAACTTCTAAAACCTTTCCATACTTTTCAACATCAAATTCTCTAACATCATCTTCTATAAAAGTTATTGCATGTGGATTGCCCATTGAAACACAAGTAAATCTAAACTCTCTATCCTCTGCTTTTAGCATCAAATTTTTAACTGGGTGTTCATCTGAAACAACTGGAATTTCTTTTGTTTCAAGTATTGGTTCTCCCATATCTACTCTAACTGTTTCGACTTTTCCATCTACCACATTTAGATTTAATATTTTAATTCCAGCAAGTGTTTCAACTGAAATTACATCTTTATCTGTTAGTCCATTATCATAAACAAATTTTCCAACACATCTAATTCCATTTCCACACATTTCAGCTTCAGAACCATCTGAGTTAAACATTTGCATTCTAAAGTCTGCTTTGTCAGATGGACAAATTAGAATTAGTCCGTCTGATCCTATTCCAAAATGTCTATCACTTACATATTTAGCAAGTTCCGATCTATTATTAATTTCTTGATCAATTGCATTCATGTAAACGTAATCGTTTCCAAGTCCATGCATTTTTATAAATTTTAACATATTATTCCTCTGTCTTAGGATTAAGAATTGCATCTACTTCAGGATCTTGTTTTACCTCAGGTTCAAGGTACATAGCATATCCTGTGCTTTGGCTAAGTGCTGCAATTGCAACATCTTTATCATTTCTTAATCTTTTAGAAACATATTTTATAATTAATCCTTTTTTCTTAACGGCTTCAAGAACAACTTCTTTATCATCTCGTAAATCCGGTGAAGCATAATATAATAGCTGACCATCAACTTGAACTGCTTCTTTCATAAACTCTTTATCTGATAAAATTCTATCAGAAGCATATGCTACAACCCAAGAGCCATCGTTGTTTAAAGCTTCTCTCATAAAATCTATATTGTCTGAATTTGCTTCCGCATCTTCAATTCTATATTTTTCTTTTTGCTCTTCCTCTTCTGCTTTCTTTCTCTCTGCTTTTTCTTCATCATCAATAATAGCAAAGTTCTCTTCCATTTTGTATGTACTCCTCTTAACTTCTTAAATCATCTTGATATTCAACATCTGTTATAAAAGGAAACATTTCCTTAATAGCTTTAAATGTGATCATATTCTTAGCTGCAACCGGATTAGTTGTTTTTTGCTCGATTAATTCTTGCATATAACAATTTTCATTAACTTTATATAGCACATATCTATTTCTTACATAATCAAATTTAATTTTATATCCGTTATCCAAGTCTTCGCTAAATTTTTCAAATGTCATATTATTATTCATACTAATTATAACTTTCCTCGTCTTTATCATATCTAACTTCTAAGAATATAGGGAATCTTAAGCTCTTCTCATTATTCTTTTTGTTTGTTGTTTCTTCAAAGTATTTAATAGTGATAATTTTTCCAAGAATTAAACTTTTATCTTCCCAGAATTTTTCTCTTTGTTCCTTTGTTAAACCACTTCCAACTTTTAAAGGATTTCCTTTATAGTTAACTACTAGAGCTCCTACTTTTCCTTTATTTGCGCCACTTCCCTCTAATACATCAACTACTCTTAAGTCTACTGGATACATTTGCTTAACTTTAAGCATGTTTTTACTTCTTTCAAACTCGTATGGTGCGCCATATACATTTATCATCATACCTTCTTGATTTAATCCTACAACTTGTTTAAGCATATCTTGTATTAATGTATTATCGAAATCGCCTTCATATAAGAATTTAACTTCTTTTAAGTGTGGGCATTTATCTGCGACTTTAGCTACTTTCTCTCTTAGGATTCTTTTTCTTTCTTCTACTGGAACATCATAATCTTCCATCTTGTCAAAGTTTTCTAATGGAGTCATATCATAAAGCCAAATATTTACGTTTAGTTTATTAGGTTCATCAGAATTTACTAATGAAGCTGTTTTCTTAAATAATTCTTTTGATGGCATTGGAGCATAAACAATATCTAATAGTTTATTATCAAACTTAATATCAGTCTTTCCAATAAATTTAGGAATATTGTTTTCATCTCTTTCATCTTTATAATTTACTAAAAGTTCGCCATCATACATCCCGTCATCTAATTCAGCTAATTCACTTTCAAGTTCTTTCAACCCTTCATAGAATTTGCCGTTACGAGAATATAATGTAACTTTGTGATTTTCAACTCTAGCAGAGCATCTTTGTCCATCATATTTTTGAGTAACAATAATTTGTTTTCCACTCTCAATTAATTTATCAATATTATTTTCTAGACGCTCGCCTTGTTGTACTTCGTAGTCTGGAATAAAATTATCCCAAACTTTATTTATACTCTTCGCATTAATACCAAGAGTTAAACTCTTGGTAACAATGTCTGTTAGTACAGATTTATATTTTTCATCTTGTTTGCTAATGAAGTTTTGAACTACAGCAATATCCATATCTGAGCCAGTATGATGTTCTTTTAGATACTCTAAAAGTTCTAATAAATCATCTGTTTCAAATGGTAAGATCATATTTAATTCTTTTTCAATTTTCTTTGAAGAAATACCAAATACGTAAAGTGGATTGAAAGTATAAAACAAAATTTGTTTAAGTCTTTCATTATCCTCATTTTGTTTTATAGTATCAATCTTTTCATTTGTTCCACTTTTACTCATTATATCTAGTATAATATCAAGTTCTTTATCTACCACTTTTATCTCCTGTTAGTTTTATTTCATATCTTTAAATAAGATTTCTTTTGATCCCTTTAAATATGTATATCCTGAGAATATAGTTGCTACTGTAGAAACAATCATTAACAATGTTGTTAATAGGTTCCAAACAAATGGTAAAACATCTAATTGTGTATTAAATATTGCACCAAATACATTTACATCAAGGAAACACATAATTACAGCGATCATTTGAGTTGTAGTTTTAATCTTACCCCAAATGTTTGCAGCTATTACTTTTCCATCACCTTGAACAACTACTAATCTATATCCTGAAACAACAAATTCTCTTAATATAACAATAATAGGAATCCATGCAGGAATCTTTCCTTGTTCTACTAATAATAAGAATGATGAAATAACTAAAATTTTATCAGCTATTGGATCTAAAAATTTTCCAAATGTAGTTATTTGATTATTCTTTCTTGCAAGATGTCCATCCCAGTGATCTGTTAATGATCCAATAATGAATAAAACATCTAGAATAATCCATTGTGTTTTTATTCCCCATAAATCTCCCGGAAATTGTATAAATGAAACAATTACCATTACAGGTACTAATAAAATTCTGAATATAGTCAATTTATTAGGTGTATTTAATTTAATCTTTGTTTTTTCACTTGTTTTTTCGCTCATTTAAAAACCTCTTATTTTAAGTTTTTCTATTGAATAACTATTTTGTTGTGTTTACAACATTTGTTTCTGTTGTTGTGTTTTCTGTAGTTTTATCGTTTTCTTTTTCTCTAGCTGACATTGCTGTTTCTAGTTTGTTAATTAATGAAGTTAATTCTTGCATATCTTCACCATATAATTTCCAGTTACCGCTTTGGCTAGAATTCTTGATATTTTGATTTGATTTAATTATTGCATTAATTAATTGTTCAACGTCTTCTGAATCAGTTACCATTACTTCGATTGCTTGTTTTGATAATAAGTTCTTGATAGCTTGATCTAAGTTATTTCCTATTGCAATCTTATTTCCTGAAGCAACAACAACTTTCTTTAACGAAGGTCTTTGTGTTGATTCATTGATTAATTGTTGGTAAATAGTTTGAACATATAATGCAGAATTATCAATTGGAATAATAATTGTATTCTTTGTAATTCTTGTTCCTGTTGTATTTAATGCTGCAATTTCACTTGCAATCTTCTCGTCTTGATTAATTAATGTTTCGAATTGTAATGCACCCATTGCATTGTTTGTTGATGGGATTGTACAAATCTTTAATGAAGGTGTTGAACCATTCATTGTACCAACTAATAATGCACTTAGGTTTGATTTTCCATATGTTGAGTATGGAAGCATTAATCCTAATTCATTCTTTCCATTTACATTTACCATAGAGTAATATGGTTCCATTTCTTTTGTTGATCCTGATGTATTTGTTTCAGAAATTTCCCAAGCATCTTTTCCTCTATATAAGTTTTCTGTTTTTGTTGAATGATATTCTTGAATTATTTCAGCTTGTAAGTTGAATAATAATTTTGGATATACAAAGTGTTTGCTTATATCTTCTGGTATTGATTCTTCTGCACTAGCAAATAATCCAGGGAATACATTGTTGTATGCCATAACAATAGGATCATTTCTATCTGTTATGTAGAATTTCATTTCACCATCATATGCGTTGATAATTACTTTTACTGAGTTTCTAATATAGTTAATTTGTTGATTATTCTTTAATGTTGTTTTTTGTGAGAATGGATATTCATTTGATGTTGTATAACCATCAATTACCCAATATAGTTTACCTTCATCGTTTACTACTAAATATGGATCTTCATCATAGTAGATGTATGGTAAAACTAATTTTGCTCTGTTAATGATATTTCTATTTAAAATAATCTTACTGTCGTTGTTTTGTAATCCTGAGAATGCTAATTGTAAGTTTCCTTCTTTAATTCCGATGATGAATTTGTCAACGAAATTTAAGTTTAATCCAGCTTTTCCTTCATATTTGTATTCAACATCAATATTTTTACTTTCGATTGGATAATCGAATTCGTCAACATCTGCATTTATAACAGCAGCGTTATTGTTTTCTAATCCATAGTAAATTCTTGGTTGTGTAACCTTAACTTTTGACTTTTCTAAGTTTTCGAATTTATCTTCAACTATCGCAAAGTTTCCTGCATCATCTGTCTTAGATGCATCTGTGATAACTGCACCATATCCATGTGTATATTGATATGTTTTGTTTGAATATGTGTTTTTGTTATTTAAAATTTCACGTGGTGAAACATAAACTACTTTCTCAGCATCATCGATATTGTATAATTCAATTTGAGTTTGTCTAAATGTATAGTATCCCTTTGATGTCTCCATAGCTTGGCAATCTTGAATGATACTCTCTTTTGAAGCTAAGTTTACATTGTTTATAATACTTGCATTGTGTGCAAAATTTGATTCATTTAATTCTGCTGTAAAGTTTGTATTTGATTCTTCAGCATAGATTCCATATGCTTGTCTTGTATTTTTGATATTTTCTTTGATTGATGGTTCATTAGCTTCTAAGCCATTAGATCCAATGAATATACCTTGGTAAATTGCTAATACTAATGCTAAAGCAATTAAGTATACAGGAACAATTAATACATATCTAATTGTTCTTCCTGCATCTTTATTTCTGATTGATTTATACATTTTTAAAATGCAGAATAATACTAATACTGCTAAGATTGAATATCCACCAATCTTAATAGCTATATCAGATGCACCTGCACCATAAATTTTGTAAATATCTCCTGATAATTCAACATTCATGAAGATTTCGTTTCCAATGTTTCCAACCATGAAGATTACTACAAATAAAGCAGCTAGTACTGCAAAAATTTTCGCTCTGATATGAAGTGTTTCAATAATTCTTGCTTTTGAGAATGTTTCTCTATCAACACCATCGAAACTTCTGTTTAAGATTACGATTGAATATATAATTCCATAAGCTAATGTTAAAACGATTAGTGCAATTCCATAAATATCTATGAATAACAATAATGGTTTCCAGAAAATATTGAATGAAATATCAAACTTGAAGATCATGTTAGATATTCCAAACCAAGAATTTCCGCATGCCAACAATAATTCAGGTAATAATAGTTTAGAAACAACTATTCCACCAATTAAAGCAACTACAAAGCTTATTGATTTATTTGGAAAGCTTGGCATTTCCTTCTTCTCTTCATCAAAGAAAACTTTAAGTGTTTTCTTGATTTTCTTGTTTGTGAAGTAGAATGCAAAATAAATAATTAAGAAATTAATTACAAACAAAACTAGAGAATAGATTGTATTTCTCCAGAATACTGATAAGTAATCTCCTCCTAATTCTTGCATTTCTAAGAAGTTTCCTCTGTATGTGATGAATAATGCAATTGCAGCAATTACAGAAATAATAGCTACAATTCTAACTCTTATTTTGTAATTTCTCTTTTGTCTTTGTTCGTCAGTTAACTTTTCCTTATCAACCTTTTTCATATCTCTCTCCTTATTAAGAAATAATAGCATTTATGAATTCTTCGCTATTGAATTCTTCCATGTCATCAATTTTTTCTCCAACTCCGATAAACTTAATTGGAATGTTGTTTTCTTTTACTAATCTAATTATTACTCCACCTTTTGCTGTTCCATCTAGTTTTGTAACAATCAATCCTGTGATTCCTGTACATTCGCTGAATGAATTTACTTGTGAGATTGCATTTTGTCCTGTCGATCCGTCTAGTACAAGGATTGTTTCTTTTGAAGAATCAGGTAATTCTCTATCGATTACTCTCTTCATCTTTTCTAATTCGTCCATTAAGTATTTCTTGTTTTGTAATCTTCCGGCTGTGTCACAAATTAGAACATCGTAATTTTCATTTTTTGCTTTATCACAGGCTGCAAATATTACTGATGAAGGATCTTCGTTTTCTTTACCTTTTACTATATCTGCATTTGCTCTTTGTGCCCAAACTTCAAGTTGTTCAACGGCTGCAGCTCTGAATGTATCGCCTGCTGCAATTAAAACTTTCTTACCACTTTGTGTTAGCTTGCTAGCTATTTTACCAATTGATGTTGTTTTTCCTGCTCCGTTTACTCCGACCATTAATATAACTGATGGACTGTTTTCTATATGTAATTTTGAATCATTATCTTTAAAGATATCTTTTAAAATTTCTTTAATTTCATTTTTTACTAGCTCAGCATCTTCGATTCCTTTACTTTTAATTGAAGTTCTAAGATTCTTTACTATTTCTTCTGATGTTTCTAATCCAACATCAGCCATTATCAATTGTTCTTCAAGTTCTTCTAATAAATTATCATCTACTTTTGTAAAACCAAAAGCTATTTTTGTTTTATGAAGTCCTTGTTTTAGTTTGTCAAAAAAGCTCATATTATTCCTTTCAGTTTAGAAGATTCCAACGATATTCTCGTCGTCATCAATATCTATTCTTTCTGCTGCAGGAGTCTTTGGAAGTCCTGGCATTGTCATTAATTTACCTGTGATACCTACTATAAATTCAGCTCCAGTACGTAATCTAACTTCTCTGATGTTTATTGTAAATGGCTCTTCCACCAATAAATTTTTATCATCATCTGATAAAGAATATTGTGTTTTAGCAATACATACTGGGAATTTTGAATATCCCATATTTTCAATCTTTTTGATTTCAGCTAAAGCTTCATCTGAAATTGTTACACCTTCAGCACCATATACATTCTTTGCAACATTTTCAAATTTTGAAACAACATCTTCTTCAATGTTATAAGAATATTTCTTTTCTTCGTTGTCTGCATTTGAATTGTCACAAATTTCAACTATCTTATTTGCTAAATCAATTGCTCCTTCTGAGCCTTTAGCAAATGATTCATCTAAGCTCATTTCTACATCTTCAGCATCAAGCAATGATTTCAATGTAGTAATTTCATTTTCTGTATCAAATCCAAATTTATTGATTGCTACAATTGGTTTTAAGTTATAAACATTTTTAATTACATCAATATGATGTTTTAAATTATTGAATCCTTTTCTTAAAGCTTCAATATTTTCTGTTTTTACTTCATCTTTTGATAATCCACCGTGATACTTCAAAGCTTTGATTGTAGCTACTATAACTACACAATCAACATTCTTTTCAAGTTTTCTACGTTTGATATCTAAGAATTTTTCTGCTCCTAAGTCAGCTCCAAATCCTGCTTCAGTAACAACATAGTCGCCTAGTTTTAGCGCCATGTTTGTTGCTAAAATAGAATTGCAGCCATGTGCGATATTAGCAAATGGTCCGCCATGTATAATAGCAGGTGTGTGTTCTAATGTTTGAACAATATTAGGGTTTAATGCATCTTTTAAAACAACTGTCATTGCTCCATGTGCATTAATATCTTTGCAATAAACAGGATTTCCATTAACGTTGTATCCTATTAAGATATTTCCTAATCTTTCTTTCAAGTTTTGAACACTTGTTGCTAAACATAAGATTGCCATTATTTCTGATGCTGCAGTAATATCAAAACCATCTTCTCTAGGAATCATATTCTTTTCGCCAGATTGTCCGATAGTTACAGTTCTTAAAGCTCTATCATTTAAATCTAAGCATCTTTTCCAAGTAACTCTTTCTATTTGCATAGCGTTTCCTTGGAAAATATGATTATCTATCATTGCGCTTAATAAATTGTTAGCGCATGTAATTGCGTGTAAGTCTCCTGTAAAATGAAGGTTTATATCTTCCATTGGTGCAACTTGTGAATATCCACCGCCTGTAGCACCACCTTTAATTCCAAATACAGGACCTAACGAAGGTTCTCTCAATGCTAGTATTGATTTCTTGCCAATAGCTCTTAGAGCATCAGCAATTCCAATTGCCATTGTTGTTTTTCCTTCACCTAAAGGTGTAGGATTAATTGAAGTTGTTAAAATTAATTTACCGTTTGGATTTTCTGAAATTTCATTTAAATAGTCTAAATTAATTTTAGCCTTATAATGTCCATAAGGCTCAACATATTTATTAGGAATATCTAACTCATCTGTAATAGATGTAATTTCCTTTAATTGAGTATTTCTTGCAATTTCAATATCTTCCATATCACAAAACCTCCTCATTTTACTAAACTATTTTTTAGAATTTTAATGGCATTATAATTCCTACTATAAATCCAATTATTGATCCTATCAAAACTTGGAAAGGTGTATGTCCAACTAATTCTTTTAGTTTTTCTTCGCCTGTTACTCCTTTTTTTAGTAATATTTCATTAATGATTTTGGCTTGCTTTCCAACTTCTCTTCTAACACCTGCTGCATCATGTATTACAACTCCAGCAAAAATAGCTGCTACACCAAATAATGGTGTATTAATTCCACATGTTTTTCCAATTATAGTTGCTAAACACATAACTAAAGCTGAATGTGAACTTGGCATTCCACCTGAACCTGTAAGTCTTTCTTTATGCCACTTTCCTGTTTCTACTCTGTCATATATGAATTTAAATAATTGAATTCCAATCCATGTTAAAACTGGAACTAGCCAATAGTAATGGTAATTATAAAAATCTATAATAAACTCTTTCATTTGTCTTCCTTTTCTTTTTTCTTAAATTAGTCTTCTTCATCTACCTCAAGATCTTTTTCTGTATCGTCAATTAAAATTGTTATTTTCTTTTCTGCTTCATCTAATACTTTTTTGCAATCTTGTGAGATTTTCATTCCTTCTTCAAATTTCTTAACTGAATCATTTAAAGATAACTTGTCGCTTTCAAGTTCTTTAGCTATCTTTTCTAATTTTTCCATTGATTCTTCAAAATCTATTTCATTTTTTTCTTTACTCATAAACATCTCCTATAAAACTTTGGTTGTTATTTGACCATCTGATAATCTAATAGATAACTCATCATCTTTTTGTACATCGTCAACTTTCTTAACTATCTTTCCGTCTTTTTCTACTATTGAATATCCTCTTGCCATTGTTTTCATTGGACTTAGAGAATCAATCTTAGTAGCTACTTCAATAAATTCTTTTTTGCAATCATTTATTTTTAATCTTGTTGAGTTAGCTAATGACTTAACTAATGTATCTAATAAAATTGCTTTTTCATTTATTTTTTGTAATGGCTCTTTGAATACTCTTTGTGCCATGCATTTTTCATAACGCAACTTCATTAATTGAACTTTTTTCTTTAAAGCTGTCTTGTATCTATTTTGATATAACTCAATTGTGTAAAGAACATCTTCCATATTGCATACTGCTAATTCTGCAGCAGCTGATGGAGTTGGTGCACGTAAGTCAGCAACAAAATCTGAAATACTGTAATCTGTTTCATGTCCGACTGCAGAAATAATTGGAATCTCAGAATCATAAATTGCTCTTGCAACTATTTCTTCATTGAATGGCCATAGATCTTCAAGTGATCCACCGCCTCTCCCCAAGATAATTACATCTGCTAATTTTTCATCATTCATTCTTTTAATTCCAGCCACGATTTGTTCAGCAGCTGTTGGCCCTTGAACAGGTACTGGAAGTAATCTTATATGAACGTTTGGATTTCTTCTTGTTGAAACATTAATTATATCTCTAATAACGGCACCAGTTGAAGCTGTTAAAACTCCAATTGTTTCAGGAAATGATGGAATCGGTTTTTTATGTGATTCATCAAATAATCCTTCTTTTTCAAGTTTGGCTTTAAGCTCTTCATATGCTTCATATAAAGAACCCATTCCATCTTCTTTCATTGCTTTAGCGTATATTTGGTAAACACCGTCTCTTTCAAAAACAGAAACCGAACCAAATATGATGACTTTCATGCCATCCTTAGGCATAAAAGAAAGATGAGGTGTATAACTTTTGAACATTATACATTTAACTAATGAATTTTCATCTTTTAAAGTAAAATACATGTGTCCTGTGTAATGATGTTTAAAGTTAGAGATTTCTCCTTTAACATAAACATTATTAAGAAATTCATCACTATCTACTTTCTCTTTTATATATCTATTAAGTTGTTCGACTGTAATAGGTTCGATATCCATTTGTGTTAATCCTCATCTACAATATTGTTTTTCTTAACTATACTTGCCAAAACACCATTAACAAAGCTTTTAGAATTATCATCACCATATTTCTTTGATAACTCTACAACCTCATTGATAACTACTTTATAAGGTAGTTTAGAATAAAGCATTTCAAATACACCTAACTCTAAAAGAGTTAAATCTATTTTTGATATTCTTGAAATTGACCAATCTTCTTTGATGTTTTCAGCAATTTGTTTTTCAATGTTCTCATGATTTTTTTGTACACCTGCAACTGTTTCAGTAATGTACTTTATTGTATCACCATCTTTGATTTCATCAGTTTCAATAAATAGCTTTATTTGTTCATTTGCATCAGAATCATTTATAAACTTCATGCTATATAAAAGTTTAAATGCTTCTTCTCTAGATTGTGATCTGCCCATTTATCTTCCCTTCTATAATTTATCTATAAAATTCTTTAAGCTAGTCTTAATATCTTCTTTGTGATATTGAAAATAATATCCTGCCCAACAAAAAGCAATTATAATAATAATTCCAATTACAATTCTGTATGCTGAAGAGCAAGCAAGTATTAAGCCTATAACAGCCCCTATAATTCCTCCCCAACAACTTCCAAAGAAATTTTTGAAATCATCTAATCCATTATTTTGATTGTTGTTTTTTGAATTATTAGCCATATCGTCTCCTTAAAATATATTTTATCTCAAAGGACTATTTCTTAGTTGTTTTTCTAGTTGTAGTCTTTTTGGCTGTTGTAGTTTTCTTAGCTGTTGTTTTTTTAGCAGCTGTTGTTTTCTTTGGTGTTGTTGCTTTCTTAGCTGTTGTCTTTCTTGTTGTAGTTTTTCTTGTTGTCTTTGTTGCTTTTTCTGCTTTAGCTGTTTCGTCAGCAATTATTGCATCTACTTCTGCAGCTTCTCTAGCAGCTTCTGCTTTTATTTCCTCCATTGTTGGAACTTCTGGATCATCAACTGGAATTGATGGTTCTTCATAAGTTGGTTCTACTGGAACCTCTGTTTCAACAACTGGTACTGGAACTGGTTCAACATATGTTGGTTCTTCAACTACTGGTGTTTCTACAACAGGTGCATTTACTGGTTCATTTACAATTGGTGCAACTGCTGGAGCAGCATATTGTCCATTTCCATTCATATTGCTAATTGCTACATCTACTGTTGTAACTTCTAAGTCTGTAGCACTCTTGATTGCGTTCTTAATATCTGTTTGTAATTTTGAAGAAACATCTTTTATTAATGCTCCTTCAACTACTGTAGCGTAAACTTTAACGCTTACATTATTGGCATTATCAATCATAACTGATGATCTTGCATCATAAATTGTATTTGTATTAGCAACTACTCCTGAAACAATATTTTCAATTGTTTGTTTTGTAATTAATAATTGTCCATCTGAATTTGCTAATAAAATTCCTTTGTCTTGATCTTCTTTCTTCTTTGCTTTGCTTGATTTACCAAATAAGCAAATTAAAGATAAGACTACTAAAACACCACAAACACTATATGTGATTATTGATGCTGTTTGTGATCCGAAGCAGAATGGAATTAATGAAGCAACTGCCTCAATCTTAACTACCTCTAATCCAATTAAAATCATAACTACTGATAGAGTAAAAACTATAAGTGAAAAAATAAATAATCCTAAACCTTTAAAAAATCTCATTCTATTATCCCCCTAATTTATTTCTTTGCTTTTGTTGTTTTCTTTTCTGAATTAGCTGCTTCTATTTTAGCTTCGCTTTCTTCTCTTTTTTGCATTGTAACAACACCTTGTACATGTACATTAACTTCGTTAGCATTTAATCCAGTCATTGATTCAACGTTTTGTTTTACATTTTTTTGTATTTCAAATGCTACATCTGGAATACGTGCACCATATTCTACTAGGATATGAACGTCGATTTTAACTTGATTTCCGTTAATATCAACTTTAATTCCTTTAGCCATATTCTTTTTTCCACTTAAAGCTTCTGAAACACCGCTAGCAAATCCACCAGCCATGTCAGCTACTCCTGGAACATTTGATGCAGCCATACCAGCTATAACAGCTACAACATCGTTTGAAATGTTGATTCCGTTATCTTCTTGTACCCCATTAGGGTTTACTGTATTCATATTGTTTTCTTCACTCATCTTTTGCCTCCAAATACGTTATTTCACATGGTATAAATTATATCAATTTTAGGTTATTTTTGCAAGAGAAAATAGGTATTTATTAATCGCTTAAAACATTTATATTTCCTACTATTTGCGAAAATTCTTTAAGAATTTCTTCATTGATAAAAATTCCACCACAGCTAGATATTTTTTCACCCTGTTTTACATATAAAGCAATATTGTTTTTATCTCCAGAAAAGAATCTAATTGCTCCTCTTAATTTTGCTTTATGAGTTTCATCTAAGTCTGTAATATCTAGTACTAATTTCTTTTTACTAAGTATTTTTGCAATTCCCGTTTCTTCAGTATTTTCAATGCTTTCATCATGATTGTATTCAAATTTAGAAACGCTATTAGCAATGATTGTTACGTCTTGTTGTTGCTCTCTAACGCTTAATCTACCTTCAATAAGAACAATATTATCCTCAATTATGTCTTGAGCGCATTTGTTGTAACATGTCTCAAACGAAATAATTTCAATTGTTCCGTATAAGTCTTCAACTGTGATGAAAGCCATTAATTTATTGCTCTTAGTATATTTTTTCTTAACATCAGTGATAATTCCAACTAATTTTACATTTGAATTATCTTTTAAACTACACTCTCCATTAGCCTCTAATTGAGAGTTTGCCTCAGATATAATAATTGAGTTGATGTTAGTTTGTTTCTCTAAAACATCTCTATATTTATCTAATGGATGTCCTGAAATATAGATTCCAAGCATGTCTTTTTCCATTGATAGCATCTCTTTTTCAGGAAACTCTGGAAGTTCATTGAAACTATATTTCATATCTTGAATGTTTTCTGTTTCTGCTGTAGATATCTCAAACATTGAGATTTGGTTAACTAAGCCTTTGTTCTTTTCATCAGCTATTGTATCGATTATTTGTTCAAATGATGCTAATAATGTTGCTCTTGTTTTGCCAAATTCATCAAACGCTCCAGCTTTAATCAAACATTCAATTGCCTTTTTATTTACTTGCTCACCATAGATTCTTTCACAGAAGTCTGTAAAATCAGTAAATGGGCCATCTTCATTTCTTGCTCTAACAATGTTATCAATAACATTTAGTCCAACGTTTTTAACTGAGCCCATACCAAATCTTATCTTGTCGCCTTCAACAGTAAACTTTGTATAACTCTTATTAATATCTGGTTTTAATATTTCAATATTTAATCTTCTACATTCATTAATATATAAAGGGACTCTACTTAAGTTTCCAATAAAACTATTTAACATCGCAGCCATAAACTCAGCTGGATAATATGTTTTTAAATAAGCTGTTTGATAAGCTACCACCGCATAACAAGCTGCATGGGATTTATTGAATGCGTATTTTGCAAACTCAGACATTTCATCAAAAATCTTATTTGCAGATGCTTCATCAATTCCATTTCTTATACATCCTTGAATTTCTACATTTCCGTTATCATCTAGTTTTCCATGAACAAAGTTTTCACGCTCTTTCGCCATTACTTCAAGCTTTTTCTTACCCATCGCACGTCTAACTAAATCAGCACGTCCTAATGAATAACCAGCAAGTTGTCTAACAATTTGCATAATTTGCTCTTGGTAAACCATACAACCATATGTATCTTTAAGAATTGGTCTTAAAGAATCATGTGTATAAGTTGCATGTTCTGGATCTTTTTTATTTGCAATATATCTAGGAATTTGATCCATTGGACCTGGACGATATAAAGAAACACCGGCAATGATATCTTCAAGATTATCTGGTTTTAATTCCTTCATGAAGTTTGTCATACCTTGTGATTCAAACTGGAATATACCAATCGAATTTCCGTCTTGCCATTGTTTGAAAACTTTTGGATTATCCATGTCTTTATCAAATTCAACATCTATTCCTCTATTTTGTTTTACAAGTTCACAAGCTTCTCTAATAACTGTCAATGTACGAAGTCCTAAAAAGTCCATCTTTAGAAGTCCTAGTTCTTCTAGTGTTGTCATGATATATTGCGTTTCTAAAATACCATCTCTAGCATATAAAGGAACATAGTTAACAACAGGCTCTTTCGCAATAATAACACCACATGCGTGAGTTGAAGCTTGTCGTGGCATTCCTTCTAACGCCATTGATATATCTAATAATTTCTTAATGTCACCATTTGTTTCATATAAGTCACGTAATTCTTGATTTTTCTCAATTGCGCTTTTTATAGTTATATGAATTTCATTTGGAATCATCTTTGCAATTCTATCACCTTCTGCATAAGGCATATCTAGAACTCTCGCAACATCACGAATAACCATCTTTGCAGCCATTGTTCCAAACGTAATAATCTGTGTAACATGATCATGTCCATATTTGTTAGAAACATAATCAATAACTTCTTGTCTTTTTTCGAAATCGAAGTCAATATCAAAATCGGGCATGCTTATTCTTTCAGGATTTAAGAATCTTTCGAAAAGTAATCCATATTTAATTGGATCAACATCTGTAATTCCTATTGAATAAGCAACAATTGAGCCTGCTCCAGAACCTCTTCCTGGTCCTACTGGAACACCATGTGTTTTAGCCCAGTGTACATAGTCCCAAACAATTAAGAAGTAATCAACATACCCCATCTTTTCAATTACGCTTAACTCATAAGCTTCTCTATCTAAGATTTCTTGAGTAATGTTATCTCCATATCTTTCTTTCAAACCTTGATCTGCAAGTTCTTTGAAATAATCATAGTGAGTTGCATACTGACTTGGAACTTCATATCTTGGTAATATTGTATGTCCAAATTCAAATTCAACATTACATTTCTCAGCAATCTTTACAGAG
>CAMKBC010000017.1 GCA_946410665.1 uncultured Clostridia bacterium
AAGCCCATTATCAATTAATCAAAACGATACGGTTTACCATAAAAAAATAAAAAACGCTTCTATTTCTAAAAGCGTTTTTATTTTTTCTTCTTTTTCAATTAATTCTTTTTCTTTTTCAATTATTCTAGTTCAAGTTAGAATGTAAATTCGCAGTTTTTTATCTGTCGTATGTGCACCCTTTTCTTATTATTTTCTTTGTAAAGATACACTTCAATAATGTCAAATCTTGTCTTGTAATACTCAAGATTATTCTTATAGATGTAGTAATTGCTTACTTCGCAAATATGCTTTTGCTTAATTTGATTAACAGCTTCATTGGGCATTCCAAATTTCAACGTTGTTCTTGTTTTTACTTCTATAAAAACAATCTCTTTTTTCTTTTTATCTTTTGCAATTATATCTAGTTCACCCTCTCTGCATCTGAAATTTCTACATAAGATTTCATAGTTGTTATTAATCAAATAATCAACTGCTCTATTTTCTCCTTCGTGTCCTACCAATTGATTATGTCTCACTCTTTTTCTTTCTCCTGTCTCTATAATAATTAGGCTTCACTACATATTTTCCACCTTCATTCCTTATCATGTCATCCATTTCTAAGATAAGTAGTATCTCGTTTATATCAACTATGTCCAATTCTGTTTCTTCAATTAGTTCATCGATCGTTTTTGGCGAAGCTGTTATTGCTTTAAAAACCGATTTGCAGTTTTCTTTTACTGTGATTGCATTTTCATAGTTGTAACCCTCGAACTCTAAAGTATCTAGAATATCATATGGCGTTGTTACTAAATATGCTCCCTCTAATATCAACTGATTCGTTCCACCCGATAAAACTGCGTCCGCATCTCCTGGTACACAAAAAAGCGGCTTGTTTTGTTTCATTGTTTCTCTCCCTGTAATTGTTGACCCACATTTAGTAGTTGCTTCAACTATTAATGTAGCTATTGAAATTGCACTTATTATTATGTTTCTTTTAGGAAACTTTCCCATATCCACTTCTGTTTCTGGTGGATATTCAGAAATAATACATCCTCCTTTTTCAATTATTTGATGAAACAATTTTTCATTCTGTTTTGGATAAATATGATCAAAACCTGATGCAACAACTGCAATTGTTTTGCCTGCTTCATTTATACTTGTCATATGCGCTACTGTATCTATTCCAACTGCTAATCCAGAAACTATGCATATGTTTTTCTTAGCTAAAAAGCTTGCAAACCTCTCTGTTTCTTCACGCCCATAGTCATCACAATTTCGCGATCCAACAATTGCTATTGAATCTTTGTTTAATAGACTAGTGTCTCCTAATGCATATAATTTCTTGGGATGTTTCTTTAGTTCTAGTAATCTTCTTGGATAATCTTCATCTGTTTCTTTAATTATTATTGGTTCGTAAATTTCTATGATATCCTCCTATATTCTGTCTAAATTTCTAAATTGAATCGCTTCAGCAATGTGCTTAGATTGAATTTTCTCCATTCCTTCTAAGTCAGCTATTGTTCGTGCAACCTTTAAAATTTTGTTATAACCTCTTAAACTTAATCCTAATTTTTCAAAAGCATTATCCAGTAATCTTTTTGAATTTAAATCAAGTACACAATACTTCTTTATTAAACTTGGCGTTAATGATGAATTGTTAAAAACACTTTCGTGCTTATATCTCTTAAATTGAATATTTCTGGCTCTGGTTACTCGTTCTTTTATTGTTGCTGAATTTTCTTCTTGAGTATTTATTAATTTATAATCGCTTTCTGGAATTCTTACTTGAATATCAATCCTATCAAGCAATGGTCCTGAAATTTTATTAAAATATTTTTTAATCGCCTTATCATCGCATGTGCATTTCTTTACCTTCGAACCATAATAACCACACGGACATGGATTCATTGATGCAACTAACATAAAATTGCAAGGATATGTTACTTGTGTATTTATTCTACTGATTGTCACTTTATGATCTTCTAATGGTATTCGAAGAAATTCTAATAATTCTTTATTAAATTGAGTTATCTCATCTAAGTAAAGTATTCCATAGTTTGCTAAACTTATTTCTCCTGGCTTTGGATATTGGCCTCCACCGATTAATGCAGTTTTAGTTATATTGTGAAATGGCGTTCTAAATGGCCTATTAAAAACAATCTGTTCCTCTTCTTTTAGTTTTCCTGCAATGCTATGAATCTTTGTTGTTTCTAACGATTCTTCAAATGTTAGTTCCGGCAAAATCGTTGTAATTCTTTGCGCTAGCATTGTTTTACCACACCCAGGATTACCTATTAGAATAATATTGTGTCCTCCTGCTGCAGCTATCTCTATTGCTCTTTTTGCAAAATGTTGCCCTTTCACCTCGGCAAAGTCAATATTAAATCG
Source organism: uncultured Clostridia bacterium (assembly GCA_946410665.1). Taxonomy (GTDB): domain Bacteria; phylum Bacillota; class Clostridia; order TANB77; family CAG-508; genus CAG-793. The sequence continues at coordinate 2,368 of CAMKBC010000017.1, forward strand.
GTGCTCGCTTTTTAATTCTTCCCACTTAGTATGCATTTCATTTAATGTTTTGCCATAATTTAAAAAGTTTACCACTTCTTTTAGGTTGTTTGCGCCATAAATATTTATTCCCTCTATTATTGAAGCTTCTTTTAAATTTTCATTTGGAATAATAATTGTTTCTATCCCAAGTCTTCTAGCTTCAATGCATACCGGAAGAATTCCATTCATTCTATTAATCTTTCCATCCAAAGAAATCTCTCCAATAAACGCAACGTTGTTCAATTTTTCTTTGTTTATTTGCCTTGTGCTTGCTAGATATCCTATGGCAATTGGCAAATCAAAAAACGAGCCCTCTTTTTTGATAGTGGCAGGAGCTAGATTAATAATTGTTTTTCTACTTAAAACTTCGAAACCTGAATTTCGAAGTGCTGTTCTAACTCTCTCTTTTGATTCCCTGATACTAATATCAGGAAGCCCCACTATTTCAAAACAAGGAAGCCCGTTTGAAACATCTACTTGTATGTTTATAATATATCCTTTTAATCCATCCAAAGATATACTTTTTATAATTGAAAACACCTTACCTCCGTTAGTCTTTTTTTATTGCTATTAGTGCTTTAATCTTTATACCTTCATCTGAAAACATTTTTTCATGCTCTGTTATGATGTTTTCTTCACCATTCCAAAACATCTCTTCGTTTGCTAAATCGTATGTCTTTTTAGTAATTTCATAGCCTGATTCTTCAAAGTAAATTAATGATTCTCTAAATAAGTTATCATCATCTGTTTTGAAGAAGATTTCACCAGTTAAAAACTCTTTGTACTGCTCTAATTGTCTTGTGTGTGTTAAACGTTTTTTATGGTGTTTACCCTTTGGCCAAGGATTACAAAAGTTTATATAAATTCTTTCAATATGATCATCTTTTCCTAAAATGTTTGAAACTCTGTTGATATCATATCTTGTTAACTTTAAATTTTTAACTACCTTTTCTTTTTCAACTTCGTCTTCAATCTCTTCTTTTACAGTTGATTGTCTAATTCCATATTCAGCTTCTATATTTCTTTTTGCCATTCCTAGCATTGCATCAACTAGATCAATTGCTATGTAGTTTCTATCTAAATTTCTATGTGATAACTTTGCTATAAAGTTTCCCTTACCACATCCAAGTTCAACATGAATAGGCTGTTTCTTTTCAAAAACAGTACTCCATTTATTTTTATAATCTTCTGGGTTATCAATATAAAATGGACTCTCCTCTAATTCTGGTCTAGCCCATGGTTTAAATTTAATTCTCATAATATTTCCATCCTTTAAGTGTCCATATTATAACACATTTTGGATTTTTTATATAGAAATTAGGCCAATTCTGTGATATAATCCGTCTTGTAAAGATTTTCGGAGGAATTTAAGATGAAATTAAACTCAGATAGCGAGACATTAGCTGAAAACAAAGTTTTAATTTTATATGTATTAAAATTAGTAAATAAACCAATTTCTAACGACACTTTATATAGCATCGTTAATGCTGCTGAAAACATGAATTACTTCTATTTTCAACAATTTTTACTTGATTTAAAAGAATCTAAGTATATATACGTATACAAAAACGATGTTCAAGAAGTTATAGAAATTACTGATGAAGGTAAAAAGACTTTAGAATTAACCATGGATTTATTACCTGGAATCGTAAAACTAAAGGCTGATACTAATTATAAATCTACTATAGAAAAATTTAATAATGCCGAATCAATTACTGCCGAATTCACACCTAAGAGTGAAAAGGAATATGAGGTTGAATGTAAGATAATTGAGAACGGAGAAATAATATTTGATATAAAAATTCTAGCTTATTCTAGAGAACAAGCTCAAGATATTATAGATAATTGGAAAAAGAATGCTTCTACGATTTATCCAAGTTTCTTAAATACATTAACTAAGAAACCAGATGAAGAATAATTAAATACGAACTTTTATGAGATTGGAATTAAGCAATTTGTTTTAGTTCCAATCTTATTTTGTCTGCCATAAGTGCAATAAACTCTGAATTTGTTGGCTTATCCTCAAATGTTGTTTTTGTAAAATCCATTATTGCTTGAGGACTTCGCCTCCATGCATTTTCAATTGCATGCCTTATTGCTCTTTCTACTCTACTTGGTGATGTTTTATGAATTGTTGCTATGTCAGGATACAATTCTTTTGTAATTGTATTCACTGCATCTTTGTTTTTAGTTGCAAGAATTATTGCTTCCTTCAAATATTGAAATCCTACTAAATTATGTTGAATTCCAACCATATGAATTGCATTTGTAACCATTACTTCTAAATTGTACTCTGTATCTATGTTCATGTTTTTAATATAGAAATACGATAAGTCTGGTTCGTTTAATTTTGATGGCTCACGATTCTTAAAAACATCATTTATTCTTTGAATAAGAATCTCGACTTCGCATGGCTTTAACAAATAATAACTTGCTCCTGCGCTTAAAGAATCTTGTATAATGTTATCGTTGTTTAATGGTGATAATACTATAAATTTTGTATTTAATTCTAATGCTTTTGCCTTCTCAATAATACCTATTCCATCCACATTTTTCACAGTTAAATTGGTGATTACAAGATCTATATCTTTATTTGCTAACAATTCAATAGCTTCTGTTCCATTATCTGTAGTTATAATATCTTTGCAGATTTTCTCATTCGTAAGTTGTGTCTTTAAATTACTTGTATCATTCTTATTATCAACAAGTAATATCTTATTTAAGTCCACTGCTAACCTCCTAATGTATTTGTTAAATTTTACCAGTTGATTATAAATCATATTTTTGCATTTTTCAATACGTTTATGGTAAATTTTACCATAAACGTAAGACAAAAAAATCGAGGTTTCGACATTATCTACTCCCCCGATATTCTTTCATTATTAATGCTTATATTCTTATAAACTTATATTTTCCTTCGTCTTTTATTTCAAATGTTGTAAAGTTTATTGCTTTGTTTCTTAAAGTAGCTAGATTCTCATCATTTGATTCGATGATTTCTACTATCTTTTCTCCAAATTCATTTCCAACAATATTGATTCCAATTGAATCACATTGGTATTTAAAGTTCTTTTGATCAGAATAATCAATCACTATCTTTATTTCTTTACCTATCTCTTCTTTTATAATGTTACATGTTGCTAAACATTCTTGAGTTGCATCTGAATACGCTCTAACAAGTCCGCCTGTTCCTAATAAGATACCACCAAAATATCTTGTTACTGTTACTAAAACATTTGAAAGATTTGATTTCTTTAGAATGTCTAGCATTGGAGCTCCAGCTGTTCCGCTTGGTTCACCATTATCGCTAGATTTTTCAATTCTAAAGCTATTTCCTTCTTCAGTGATTTCATCAATAACATATGCATAACATACATGTTTTGCATCGTGATATTTTGATTTTATTTCATCAATATATTTCTTTGCGTCTTCTTCATTTTCAACGTAGAACATATTAGAAATAAATTGCGATTTTTTCACTTCAATTTTCGCTTCTTTATTCTCTTCGATTGTATTAATCATCAAATACTCCTACTAAATCATAATTATCAGTAATATCTGTAACCTTGCAATCTACAAATGTGTTAATTTCATGTTGTTCTGATTGTTCCTTAGTTGCTTTAATATAGAAATATCCATCAACATCTGGAACATCCATGTAACTTCTTCCAACAAAGTATAATTGATCATCTTCAACAATTGCATTTTCAATTAAAACTTTAAATTTCTTACCGATAAATCTCTTCAAGTTTTCATTTGAAATTTCTTGTTGTAATGCCATTATCTTGTTGTATCTGCTATTTTTTGTACTTGGATGAACTTGATTATCTAAGTTGGCTGCAGCTGTTCCCTCTTCTTTTGAGTATGTGAAACAACCTAATTTATCAAACTTAGCCCATTCTACAAATTCATATAATTCATCAAAATCTTCTTGTGTTTCTCCTGGGAATCCAACCATTAATGTACTTCTAATGATAACCCCTGGAATTTCTTCTCTTAATTTTGAAATAATTTCTCTTGTTGATTTGCTTGTGGTTTTTCTGTTCATTCGCTTTAAAACATTGTCAGAAACATGTTGCATTGGAATATCAAAATACTTACAAACTTTTTTATTTGTTTTAACTTCTTCAATTAAATCATCTGTAATTGTTTCTGGATATGAATATAAGAATCTAATCCATTCGACACCTTTTACTTTGCTGATTTTCTTTAACAAATCAGCAAGCATTGGTTTGCCATAAATATCTACACCATATTTTGTTGTATCTTGTGCAATGATAATGAATTCTCTAATTCCTTGGCTTGCTAGTTGTTCGACTTCCTTTAAAACATCTTCTTCTGTTCTACTAACAAATCTTCCTCTAATATAAGGAATTGCACAGAATGTACAGAAGTTGTTGCAACCTTCGGCTATTCTAATGTATGCGTAATTATCACCAGTTGTGATTACTCTATCTAAGAAATCTAATGCATCTCTTTCTTTGTTTTTATTTTCATTCTTACCAATTACACTTTCAACTTGTGGCCAGAAAGTTTCGTATTCAGAAAATTTAATAAAAGCGTCAACCTCAGGAATTTCTTTCATTAATTCCTTTTTGTATCTTTCTACTAAACAGCCTGTTACTAATAAATACTTGCAGTTTTTCTTTTTGTATTCAGCCATCTCTAGGATTGTATTAACACCTTCTTCTTTTGCAGGACCAATAAAACCACAGGTATTAACTATTATAATATCTGCCAAACTAGGGTCATTAACAATTTCATAACCCTCATTTCTAAATAATCCAATCATCATTTCTGTATCGACTAGATTTTTACTACATCCTAAAGATACAAATCCTACTTTCATAATTTTCCTTTACTTTCCGTATATTGGTTTACGTGTAAGTTCAAGCAATCCTAGTTTTGTGAATTCCATAACTTGAACTTTAGTTCTATCTTTCTTTACTTCTTCTTGCATTACTTTTTTAATGTTTATCCTATCATCTGCAGAAACCATATCTATGAAGTCTATTACTATAATTCCACCTAAATCTTTAAGTCTCATTTGTCTCGCAATTTCTTCTGCCGCTTCTTTGTTTACCTTAAATAGGTTTTCTGCTATGTTTAATTTTCCTTCAAACTTTCCAGAGTTAACATCAATAGTAACCATAGCTTCTGTAGAATCAATTGTTATATATCCTCCACATTTTAGCCATACTTTTCTTTTTTGTTTTTCTGCAAAATCAGATGTGTTTGCACTCATAACACTTTGATCTAACTTAATTGTTCTTTCTGGATATTTTTCTCCAAGATTGTTTTGTATAAACTTTGAATTAGTAATAATCTCAAGATCTTTTTCTGAGAAGTCGCATAATAGCTTTCCTATTATTCCTTCGCCATCATATAAAAGTTTTGGACTAATAGACTTCTTTGAAACTTTTTGTATTTCATTCCATCTTTCAATAGTCTTTTTAATATCTTCTTCTAATACGCTTTGTTCAACATTTTCTGAAGCTGTTCTAATAATAGCTGCACAATCAACTTTATTTTCTTCTAATACTTTGTTTGTGATATCTATTAAACGTTGTCTTTCATCTGCGTTTTCTATCTTTTTAGAAACAGTTGTAAACTTTGAATAAGGCATTAGAATAATATAACTTCCGATTAACTTGATGTCGTGTGTAACTTTTGGTCCTTTGTTTGAATTGCTATTATCTCTTTTGATTTGAACTATGATATCTTGATTTGGTTTTACATAGTCTTTAATGTCATATTGTCTAACATCTAGTTCTTCGTTTCCAGTAACGTCACTAACCTTTGGAATTAGATCTTTAATGTGAATAATTGCCTTTTTATTTTGGCCAATATCAATAAAAGCTGATTGAATTCCCTCGGCTATATCTTTGACTTGTCCTAAGTATATGTTTCCTTCTAGTCTTTTATCTTCAGCATTTTCTTCATATACTTCAACAAGTTTGTTGTCTTCATAAACAAAAACATTTATTAAATTCGTATTATTATCATTTTGATAAACAACAATCTTACGATGCATTTCGTCTCCTAATTAATTGAATAAATTCATTGCTTTATCAATTCCATCTTTAATTATTGCTGGTACTGATTCAGCAGCTTTTTCTATTGCTGGTTTTAATTCATCATATTGTTCGTCACTCATTGGACCAATAACATATGGAATTAATAATTCTTTAAATTCTGGTTGGCCTGTTCCAACTCTAACATGTGGAAATTCTGTTGTACCTAACTCTGCGATAACAGATCTCATTCCGTTGTGTGTGCCTGCTCCACCTTTTTTTCTAAGTTTTACATCTGCAACAGGTAAATCTATATCATCATAGATAACTATGATATTCTCTGTAGGAATCTTATAATAGTTCTTAACTTGGATAATTGAAGTACCACTCTCATTCATAAATGTTTGTGGTTTAAGGATAATTACATCCTCTCCCTCGATTTTGCCCTTGCCTAATAAACCATCAAAGTCTTTTTTATCTACTTTGATGTCATATTTCTTAGCTATTAAATTAACAGTATCAAAGCCCATGTTATGTCTTGTTTGACTATACTCTGGCTCTGGATTTCCAAGTCCAACTATTAAATACATAATAACCTTCCTTTAAAGCGCTATATCCATTGATAATTTGCGCTTTTCTCGTTTTTTCATTAACATATCTATTTTACTATATTTGCTTGAAATATTCAAGGTTTAGCGGGTTTTGTTTTGCTTAATTTTACCAATTTTCTTTATTGAAATTCTGCCTAAAACTGATAGTAAAAGTACAATTATTCCACTTATGTATAAAATCTTTTCTTCTCCTGTTTTAGGATAGATTACTAATTCTGTTTTATCTTTGTTGTCTTCAAGTGTAACTTCTTCAATTCCGTCAGAAACAATTTCAGCTTCTGTGATTACATGTTCGCATATGTTTCCATAGTTATTTTTTCTTAAAACTAAATCATATTCTACACTTTGGCCAGGCTCTAATTCACCAGTCTTTCTTGTTATTTTAGCATCTGCTATATCCCATCCTGGATTATCTTCTGTTAGCGCTTCATATTGTGCTGGCACTTTAATAGAAATAGTACCACTACCTTTTCTTTCATTATCATTAGTTATTTTAATTCTTTGCTTAATTCTAACTTTAGAATTAAAATCTTTTGCTTCCTTACCTACTATTTCAGCTTTGCTTAGCTTATCGTGTAAATGATAATAATGATCATTAATACTGCCTTCAACAAAGTTCATTTCTAGTTTTAAATTAAATTTTAATGGCTCATAATAATAATTCAAAACTATATCTTCTTTACCTGCTGTAACTTCATTTGAATCTGGCTTTTCTACTAATTTATAATTTTCAAAGTTCTTCTCTGCAACATTTAAAACATCTCCCTCATTTAATACTTTGCTATATGATTCTAATGTTTCCAATGTTGATCTATCTATATAATTTACTATCGCATTTACTTGTAATATGTAATAATAATTAACTATTTGCTCTTCTCTTTCAGTTGTGTATTCTTCTTTTTCAGGAGCTTTTAACAAAACATAATTATTAAATTTCTTTGATTGAGTTTTTACTTTATCGCCTTCAAGTCCTGTAAACTCATCCTTGTCTAGTATATCTTTTGAAACTTGATCAATATGATTTACTTTGATATTTCCAATCTTTTTATAATAATAATTTATTGTTTGTTCTTTCTTGTTTAAAACAACTTCATTTGAACTTGGCTTTTCAACTAATTGGTATCCTTCTATTTTCTTTTCTTCAAAAGATACTTTATCTTGTTCTTTTCCAGTCTTGCTTGCAGTATCTAGCTTTTGTCCTGTTACTTTATCTATGTAGTTAGCATTTGCTTTGCATTGATTATACGCATAATAGAATGTGATGCTATGATCCACATTTGGCATCTTACCAGATGTTGTTCCATCAGCTTTTATGAAAGTATAGTCTTTTATATCTATTGGCTTTTCATCAAATGCATCACCTTCATATAGTTTTGAAGATTTATCTGCTGCAATCTTTATTTTATCATATAAATCCAAATATGATACTTTTAGATTATGATTAATCGCATAAATATAATTAACTTCTTGCATTCCTTCTTTTAAAGAAACTGTTCTACTTGCTGGTTCTTGTACTAATTTATGATTTTCAAAAGACTTTGGAGCTGTTGTAATTGTTTGTTCTATTGCTCCCGAATAAATCTTAGAATCAAGCATTTTGTTTGTATATTGCTCAATGTGATTTTCTTTTAATCCAGCACTTTGAAGATTAAATCTAACGAATAGATTTGATGTGCCAGCTGCTCTTTCCATATAAAATACTCTTAATGTGTGATAACCTGGAGAGACTTTAGATACTGATTTTGTTATGTTGTAGCTATCTGTATCATTGTTCCAATTTTTGATTTGTGAATAAAAAACTGTACTCTTTGCAAAGTTTATGTTTCCATGGCAGTTTGTATGCGCTCCGCCAAGGTCAACATATAAGTTGTCATCAACAAAAACCCATACATCATCATCGCCTTGAAAATTAAAAATCATGTCGTCAAACTGACTTGTCTTGCTGTTTTTAATCTTTCCGTCTGTAGTCATATAAAATGGTATTTCTATTTTTGCTGTGAAGAACATATTTCTTTTGTTTGTATCAAATGTGTTGTCTGAACAATTATTAAATGGATAAAATCCATCTCTTCCACCTTTGTGTAGTTGAAACTTCTTGTTTGTATAATCACGCGAAACATGATACTCATTACTATTAAAAGTATAGTATCCATCGTCTTCTTTTAAGAATGGAAACCTCCAATTTTCTAGGCACTCATCAGCACATGGACGTCCTCCATAGCTAAGTCCTTTCATATTAAACAGGTCTGTTCCATTATTAAATTTATCTATAACTTCAACTAATCCGTTCTTTAGTTTTGTTTTTACTAATCCCTGTGTAACACCATTTGCTTGTGAATAAACTTCTGGTGCAACATAGTTATTTTGATATCCGCCTAAACATCTCCCTTCTGTTGAACCAAACAATAATGAGTTTTGATCTGCATTTGCTTTTCCTTGTAAATCTCTACTGTAGTATTCTTCTGGTGCTATTTTTCTATGGTATGCATTGTATCCTTCTGGATTTACATCATAGAAACTTGCATTAAAATATTTTACTTGTGTGTCTGAAATTGGCTGATCTGCAAGCGCCGCATATGTTTCATTAGAGAAACAACTTTCTAACAATGCTGTAGTTGTTACCGCAGAAATGACGCCAACTTTTAATAATTTCTTTAATTGCATTTTTCTCCTTCTTATGAATGTAGATAAATTTCATTCCACTAAAGCATTCATAGTTAATTTATTTTGGAATGATTCGAAATAAAATTTTATATCTGGACGTCATTATAATTTTTTTTTATGCAATTCAATATGTTATAGCCCCTTACTTGGCGCTATTTTGCGACAAAAAAAGAAGATGTTTTACATTAAAAAACATCTTCTTTATTTATATTCTTTTTCTATACAATTATTTAGATAAATCTTTGTTAAGATTTTTAGTTGTTGTTTATTATCTTCTGACAAATCAAATTGGAATATCTTTTTAGGATCTGCCCATATTATCCATTTGATTGCTTTTACTGTTGATTCAGAAATTTCAATTGCACCTTTGTCTTGTTTTCCGCACGCATCACATTTTAATCCATGATCTTTAAAACTAAAGTATTTTAGATTTTCTTTTGCTCCACATGTAGCACATTTTTCTATCTCTGGTCTAAATCCTATTAAACTTAATAGTCGTAATTTAAAAATAGATAGTATAAAATCTAAATCTTTCTCTGTTTCAGATATCATATAAAGCGTGTTTAAGACAAGTTGTAAAATGTTGTAGCTATATTCATTTTCATCAGTAACATCGTTTGTTATCTTAGCTATTTCTGAAGCAATTGTAAGTTTGTCTACATCAAGTCGTATGTTGTAAAAAATCTCAATTGGTTCACAAGAATTAAGTGTGTAACTGCTAACTCCTTTATATAAAACCAAATCCGCAAAACATAAGAATTGTGTTCCTGCCATCAATGCACTTTTAGGTCTTCTAGAGCCACGCGCTGCAACACCTATCTTACCTAAATCAGGAGTTAATATAGTAACCATTTGATCATTGTCACCCATGTTGCTTCTAGCTAAAACAATGCCTTTTGTTTTAATTGTTGCCATATCTTTTTCCTATTTTTTAATTTTAAATTTATCTACAAATTTTGGATCATTTATCCAATCTTTTTGAACGACAACCCATAATTTTAAATTGAATTTACAACCAAACATATCTTCTAATTCTTTTCTTGCGCTTGTTCCAATACGTTTTAACATTGCTCCATTTTTTCCAACAATGATTCCTTTGTGTGAATCTCTGTTGCAATAAATTGTAGCTTCTGTGTCGTAGTATTTCTCATTCTTCATTGTTTTCTTTGATTTCATTTGAGAAACACTTACATATACTCCGTGTGGAATTTCATCACGTAAAAATCTTAATGCTTTCTCTCTGATTGTTTCTTCAACTATTTCTCTTGATGTTTGATCTGTGTATTCTTCTTTATCATAGTATGCAGGACCTTGTGGTAAGCACTTTTCAATCTCATCAAGAACATCTTTTACATTTCTATTCTTTGCAACTGAAACAGGAATTATTGCTTGGAAGTCGTACATATCTTTGTATTTGTTGATGAACTCTGCTACTTCAGTTGGTGTTATCATATCAATTTTATTTAATACTAATATTGTTTTCTTGTTTGCTTCTTTGATTTTGTCTAATGTTTTTTCATCTACTCTTGTTGATGTTACATCAATAACGTAAACGATTACATCTACTTCATCTAACGAGTAGTATGCTGATTCTACCATTGCTTCACTTAATTTAGATTTTGGTGAATGAATACCAGGTGTATCTATAAAAATAATTTGAGAATCTTCTCTGTTAACAATTGCTCTAACATTTTTTCTTGTTGTTTGTGTTTTATCTGCAACTGCTGAAACCTTTTCTCCAACCATTTTGTTTATTAAACTTGATTTTCCTACATTTGTTCTACCGATAACGGTAACAAATCCAGATTTAAAATTTCCCATTTAACTCCTTATACTGGCATCATTGTAAATGCTGTTAAACCATATACTAAAATTACTATTAATACACCCATACATGCGCCAAATAATACTTCACCAAATGTACGTGTATCATTAATTCTATTTCCTAAAACCATGAATGATAGTATTAATGCTAAACAAAATACTATTGGGTTTCTTGAAATCATCCAAATTGCTGTAAGAATTGCAAATGCTAATGCTGTTTGACCACTTGGATTGAATGTATGTGCTAATGGATTCTTTTCTTTTTTTCTTGCTGCAATCATTTTGCATAATACAATTACTATCAATGTTAATCCTAAAGCAACAAATGTTAAGTGGCTGTTTGAATGTACCATTGTTGATAATAAGCTTTTGCTAATTTCAAGAATTGGTGTTTCTCTAAAGAATAAGAAATATGCAACAATAATTGCATTAATGCAAGTAAATACAACTGCACCGGCTCCAATATCTTTAACTATTTTGGCTTTTGGATGATAAACATCAACGTATAAATCTACTAATGTTTCTAATGCTGTGTTTACAAATTCTGCGAAAATAACGAAGAACATTGCAAACATTAAACATAAGAATTCTGCTGTGTTAAAGTTATAAAATAAACTTAGTATTAAAGCTAAAGCTCCTAATACTAATTCTTTTCTAAGATTTGCTTGTGAAATTGTACAGTATACAATTCCGTTTACTGCGTTAGCACATGATTGAACAAAATTTTTGTTATATAAACGCGGATCGCCACTCTTGGCTTTCTTTTTAGCATCGGCGTAATCAGTTGTTACGCCGGCCTTTGGATATTCTCTCATATTATCCCTCTCTTGTTATATTTAACTTATTTAAAATTTCATCTTCTTTTGCACGCATTTTTATTTTGTCTTCTTCTACCATGTGATCATAACCCATCAAATGATAAAAGCTGTGAACTACCATGTATGCTAGTTCTCTTTCAAAACTATGTCCATATTCTTTAGCTTGAATTTCAACTTGTGGAATTGAAATTACCATGTCTCCTAAGATGTCTTCCTCTTGATAATTATCTTCAATCATCTTTGCAATTTCATCTGGTTGAAACATTGGAAATGACAAAACATCAGTTGGTTTATCGATGTTTCTGTATGTCTTATTAAGAATATGAATTTCCTCAGGGACAGTTAAAGTTATACTTACGTATAACTTTAACCCATCTAAATATTCATTTTTAAAGCATTCATCTATAACTCTGTTGATTATTGATTCATATTCTGAATTTTCTTCAACTTTGTTATAAACTATTTCAGCATGCTGCTTCATTCTCTAATACCTTTCTTAATTCCTTCTCAGCTGTGTAAACACCTTTTTCCTTTGAATAAGCATTCTTAATTCTTCTCATATCGCCTAAGTTAACTAAACGATTTCTATAGAATTTAAGTATTCTGAAATATTTGTCTCCTGACTCTTCTAAGTATTTCATGTCAGATCTGATGAATAGAATTTGTCTTTTTACTTCATATGCATGATTTCCATCTGATGTTTTTAATGCTTCTAGAGCTTTTCTATCTTCATCGAATCTTGCATATTTCTTCTTTTCATCATTGTTTTTCCAATAAATCTTTACTGCTAATAATTTGTCATTGTATTGCTCGATTAATCTTAATAATAATTGATATGCATTTTCTCTCTTACGAGCGATTTTTGTATCAACGATTAAACTTCTAGCATCTTTTAATAATTTAATATAGCATCTCTCAGCTGCTACTAATGGTAAGCTGTGAGTAAATATTTTTCTACTGATACCTAATAAGATCATTCTCTTATCAATGATATCTACTTGATCAAGCTTGCCAACTTCATATGTTTCGAATAAACTGCATTCTTTAATTAAGTCTGCATCTTCAATTTTCTTAAGTGGCATTATGCTTGAAACATAATCTTCTAGTGTGTCAAAGATTTTGTCATATGCTTCTTGTTTTTGCATATTGCTTAATTTCTCTGATAATTTCATTGAGTAGTGTTTTAATAGTGATTTGTATAATTGTTCCATCTCATAAAGATAGAATTCTTGATATTCTTCTAATGTTTTCTTCTTATCCATAGATTTTAATGAGTTATAATCTAGGTTAAGTAAGTATTGTTGTTTTTTGTATTTATATTCTTCTGTGTCGTTCTCTTTTAAGTGAATGACATTGTAATATTTAGAAAGTGCGTTTCTTTCAAAGTCAGAAGCTGTGTCAGTTCTAACTCTCTTATATATGTTTTCAATTACTAATTGATCTATTGATTCTAAGTATAAAGAATATGTTTCTTGGAACTTCTTTTGGCACATTTCCTTTTTGTCACTCTTAGCTTTGTCTATACTCTTGTAGTTCTTTAACATTGAGCTTCTTTTCATGTTTACTAGCCAGTTATTAATCCCTGCATGAGTAGGGGCAAATATCTTGCTAAATCTTGTTCCTAATTTTGAGAAAAAAGTTCTTTTTGAATCATATACTTTTAAGCTTCTTTCTTGTGCTCCCATGTTACATCCTTTCTTTTGTTTTTTCATTGGTGTATAAAAATCCTTAAATGCAATATTCCGTAGAGCGAGATGAATTTTTATATTATCATCAATTTCGTCCACATTGTATCATAAAACAATGTGTCTTTTAAAGTCTTTTTTATGAAAAAATTGTGTTTTTTTGACTGATTTTTTGTAAAAAATAAAGAAAGGCTGTATTCCTGCGGAAATAAGCCTTTCAAATTGTAATAATTATGTTATCTAATCGATGTTTAATCCTTCAATCAACTTCCAGATTCCTTTGCTTTCTGGTAAGTCGATATACGTTAATTCTTCCTTAGTTGTTGGGTGAATTAAGCTTAGTTTGTATGCCCATAAGCATAATTGTGCATTTCCACCTTTGCCATGGTATTTTGTATCACCATATAGAGCATGCATTCTGCTTGAGAATTGTACTCTAATTTGATGATGTCTGCCAGTGTGAAGATCTATTTTTACCAGTGAAACATCTTCTTTTTCATCATATTTCAATACTTCGTAGTCTAGAATTGCTTCCTTTGCATTCTTTTTACTTGCCTTTACTACATATGAAGTATTCTTCTTCTCGTCCTTCCATAGGTAATCTTTCATTGTACCTTTTGTTTCATCAAACTTGCCATTACATATTGCTAAGTAGGTTTTCTGAATCTTTCTTTCACGAATTTCATCGCTAAGTCTACCTGCTGCCTTTGATGTTCTAGCAAATACCATAACACCTCCGGTTGGTCGATCAAGTCTATGAACCAAGCCTATATATACATTTCCTGGTTTATTATACTTTTCTTTAACATAGTCTTTAACCATACTTAGCATGTCTGCATCGCCTGTTTTATCCCCTTGAGATGGGATATTGAATGGTTTTTCAACTACAATTATTTGATTGTCTTCAAATAAAACTTTCATAATTTTCCTTTATTTCTTTGATATATTGATTGATAAGAAATTTCTAAATTCACTATCTTGAGTTGCTTTTTCAAAGAAGTTGTAATCTTCTACATTTGAAGTTGTTTTTAGTAGGCTACCATCTTTATTTAAGTAATCAGATGAATCTTTTAAATCAATTTCAATATAGAAGTTATCATCATATTTATATAGCAATTTAACTTTCTTATTCTCTGCTTTATATTTAAATCTCTTATTGAAGATTCCTACTTCATTTAAACTATCATAATCACTGTATGTATTATATACGCTTTCGTTTTTAGCATTAACTAACACTCTTGTTCCAAAGTCTAAATTATAATTTTCAAACTCATAAGTTTTACGATAACTAGCAACAAACTTATATCCACTTTCTGAGTGACCTGCTTCTTTTGACTTTAACTCAACTTTATAATCTCCAACTTCAAATTGAGTTTCTTTATAATTTACTGTTTCTCCTTTGTTGTTTATAATTACAACTACTACAACAGCTATAATTGCGATAACTATAAAAGCTATGATAAATGATAGTATTCTTTTCTTATCCATTGTTTTCTCCTTTGTTTTTATTTGTAATTTGTTTGATTATTTTCTCTTCTTTTCCCAGATTTTTCTTACTAATTTTAAAGATAATGTTGAAAGTGTAAAACCAATTACAGGAACAA
>CAMKBC010000018.1 GCA_946410665.1 uncultured Clostridia bacterium
AACACAACAGCAAATACGATAGAAAACAATGTTGTTGCTCCAGTTGATAACACAACTAATACAATTGAAAATTTAGTTACAAATGAAATTGTTAATGAAGCTTCTAATACTATAGAAGGAAATAACACAGTTGAATTACCTATTACCGGTGAAAACACAACATCAACTGAAACTAAAAAATCAAATCCTAAAACAGGCGATGATTTTATATGTGCTTACATTATATTATTTACAATGAGTGTTTTATCATTAATAAAACTTATCGTTTATATAAGAAGTAAAAAACAAAATTAGAATAAAATAAATAAAAGAGGATGATTAATTCATCCTCTTTTTTGTTTCTAAATTATTTTGTTTCTTTTCTTAATATAGTAGCAACTATTCCACAAAGTATTCCTCCGATAGGGAAAACTACCCAGCAAATATGCCACCAATTTAATGTAAATCCTAATGTTAAGAAAATTGCTGTTGCTATTAGCATTATAACGCCACAAACTTTTCCAACTTTATCTGATTCTGCTTTTGCTTCATCTGTATTTTGTTTGTTGTATGTTTCAATGTCGAATTTTTCTTTCATCTTTCCGCCATATATTAATGTAGTAACACCAATTGCTACAAAGTATAGTAACACTGCTACTGGCAAAGTACTTTCTTCTCCAAATACCTTTAATCCCATTAATGCAAACATTGCTATAACACCAAGAAGTATTGTTGAAATTCCACACGCTAATACTATAGTATATTTTGAATTTCCTTTTTCAATTTCTTCCTCAGTATAAACATTTGCTACCTTTGGATTTTTCTTAATAAAATTATCGTTCTTTGTTCCAAAAACAATTAACATTGGAACTGCAAATATTACTGCAACTAATACTGCGATAACTCCTAATAAATGACTTTGTTCTTGTCCATTAAGTACTCCCATAATTGTCATCATTGCAGCTGTTCCTAAAATTATAATTCCAACTGCAATTGCAATTCCTTTTGCTGTACTTGTCATTACAGAATCATAATTATTCTTTTCTACTTTAATATCATCTGCAATCTTTCCTTTTACTAATTCATCCATGCTACAATCAAATATTTCGCATATTGAAATAATTTTTTCGGTTTCTGGATAACCGCTTCCACTTTCCCACTTTGAAACAGCTTGTCTTGAAACATTTAACTTTTCAGCTAGCTCCTCTTGTGACATATTTTTAGATTTTCTTAAAATTTGTAAGTTTTCTGATATACTCATTTTTCCGTACCTCCTACAATCTATTTTAAGGTTGCGCCTAACTTTTCACTACCAAATTTCAGTTGCAACTTAAATTTTCTTCGCAAATTTTAGTTGCATTTGATGTTTTTCAGTGTAATAATACCATATTTTTGTGCATTTTAACAATAAAAAAGCCGCAGTAGAAATTTCCACTGCGACCCCCCTCTTATTTAATTTGATAAATCGTACCATCGAACTGTGCATAATCGAAAAAGTTTTTTACTTTTTCTTTTTTTACAGCTTTCTCTCGTTCAAGTCTTTCCGCCCTTATACGTGCTTGTCTTTCTTTAATCCGCTTCCATGATCTTTTAAATCTATAGAATGCGTTCCAATAAAAGCCATAAAGTATTAATAACGGAAAAACTGTTACAATAAATATACTGATAATTGATCCCAGGAAATAGAAAATCTTCAATAGTGAAAACGAAGTACTTACAAAAGCAATAACTTCATCTTCGTTATGATAAAAGTTCTCTTCCCGTTCCTGAAACAGTTCCCTTATGCGGTTGCTGTACTCAGTATTATCTACGTAACCTTGAAGTGTTGCTTCCTGGCCGATGCAGTAACGGATTTCATCATTAATCCATCCCAGCTCAATCAACGGACCTGCTACTTTCGTAGCTTGAAACTTATCAAACTGATAAATTCCAGAGATCGTTAATACTGCTATGATAGTGATTAAAAAACACCGCTGTGCCAATAGGCCAATGGCCCGTTTCTTTCTTTCCTTTGTAGTCATGATTTTTTCCTCCATTTAATGTTTTGTTTTTGCTGCATTTAATCTGAAACTATATGAAAATTGATTGTGAGGGGTACAAATCAATCATGTCCAAATTATACCATTTCTTACCATTATTTGTCAATTTGTTTCATTGTCAGTCCCCTTATTTTCAATAAAAAAGTCGTAGTAACAATTTCTACTACGACCTCCCCCATTATTCCAATATTCAGTTAATTTTGGCTGCCTATATCAGCCCTGTTCCAGAAGACTCTAACTCCTTCTCCACATTCGTCTAAAACTCATGTAAGCGTCACTATAACGCAAATAAAATATAACGATTAAAACTAAAGGTAGCAAAACAATGACTATGCCTGATAAAGGCAGAAGTGCCATCTTAACTAAGGTGTGCCGCGTACTAATGTATGCGATAACCTTATCGTCGCTATGGTAAAACTTCTCTTGCCTTTCTTTGGTGATTTCACGGATTGTGTCACTAAATTCTGTTGTGTCCACATGTCCTTGCAGTGTTGCCTCACACTCCTTATAGTAACTGATATCGCTGTTCATCATCCCTAACTTGAACAATGGTATAAACACCCTTGTTCCTAAGAACCTGTCCAACGGATATACTATCAGTATTCCCATAAGGAATGCAGCAACTGTAATAACTGCCCACCGCTTCGCTAACACACTTATTGCATGCTTCTTTCTTCTGTTTAGTTTCATAAGATTTTCCTCCTCCAGAATTATTTTTTTAGCACTAATCTTTGAAACTATATATAAAATATTGATTTTGGGGGTTAAATCAATATGCATCCTATATTATAGCACTTTTTTGCCAATTTTTCAATTTAAGTAACCTCAATCATTCTATTTTAGGTACAAAAAAGAGAACCTCATCTTTTATGATTTGGCCCTCTTTTTTCATTATTTTCTCCTCTTATTTTCGGTTGCTAAATCAATAGCGAAAATAAACGATGTAATTGTTATCATTATATATACAATTAATAAAATATTATCATTTTCACCCGTCTTAGGAAGATCAATAGTTGGGATTTTAGCCCAAACTGTTGTTATCTTATAATCCTTATCTTCTATATGTAATTTGCCATCATATATCTTTTGTCCATCTTCTGTTTCAAAGTATAAGAATTCATATCCGTCTTTTTCAGGAATTTCTAATTCGATATCGTCATCATAATCAACTTCGATTTTCTCTATATCATTTCCCTTTTTAACTTCTATTTCATGCTTATTCTTTTGTGAAGTAGCTTTTATATATTGATCTGCTGCAGGCATTATTAAGTAGTCTGCCGTTCCTTCTACATCACCTTCCCATTCTTTGAATGAGTATCCATATTTTGCTTTGCAACCAATACTTACTTTTTCACCATATAAGTGAAGACCTTCGCCTTCTACACTCTCTATGTTTTCATCTTTGTCAATTACTAATTTGTATAATTTTCTTGTATAGTAATAATTCATTACCGCAGTTCCATCACCTCTTATTTTTAATTCTTGTTTGTCTGGTGATTTAAATCCTACGTACTCTTTTACATCTGGAATAACTCTTGTGTCTGTTGTTCCAGTGAATGTTTCACTCTCTACTAATTCATAATTTTCTTTATCAAGTTTTTGTTGCCAGTGTTGAACTTTATAATTTACATTTGTTTGTGCTTCCCAATTTGCGGTAAATGTTAAATTTCCATGTGTATTTTTTGGAATAGTAACATTCATTGTAGGTGTTGTTATTGAAAAATCATCTTCATCATTTTTTACTATCCATCCCATAAATTCAAATCCGCTTCTTGTTGCATTCTGTATTCTTAACTCTTCTGTTGTTACATTGTATTTTGTTGGAGCAGTTGGCATTATAGCATCTGATGTTGTGTTTTCTTCTTCATTTCCTACATATTTAATTTCATAATCGATTGGGTTTGAAGTAGCATTTTGTGTTACGTCGTTGGCTGGCATTGTAAATGTATAAGAATTTTCTTCTCCATTTACCGCATTACCTGTCCATCTATTCAATCTATAATGTGCTTTTGCCATTGTTGAAATTGTTACTGCATCTTCATATAAATATGTTCTATCACCAGCTAATTCTTGTATTCCTTCATCACCTGATAATTTTACTTCATATTCATTTCTCTTATAATAATAATCTAATACAGCACTTCCATCTTCATCAATATTTATTGATACTTTCTCGGGACTTGTAAATCCTTCGTAAGTTTTTACATCTGGTGTAACACTTGTATCAGTTCTTCCTTCTAATTCTTCTGTATCTGCTAGTGTGTAATATGTTTCGTTATAATTCGAATCATATAGATTTTTTATTTCTTGATTTGTATTATCATATATATTTTGTTTCCAATGTTTTACTGTATATCTTGTATCATCTCTTGGTGCCCAAGTTGCTTCTATTGTAGTATCTTCAACTCCCATTTTAAATCTTGCGAAATTTGTTGAACTACTTCCTGTGTATGTTAATGTACTTTCGTTTCCTTCTAGTGTCCAACCTGTAAAGTCATATCCATCTCTTGTTGGTAAAGCAATTTGTATTGTTTCACCACTTACAACTTCTACTATAGTATTATCTTTTGTATCATTATATTTTCCGTTATTAGGATTAATTGTTAAACTATATTTTGTTGGTACATATACCTTGTATGAATCTGAAATATAGCCTACACCATCTTCTACAAAAATATAATAATCACCTTGCTCTGTTACATTAAATGTATCACTTGTTTGGAATTTATCTTCACTTGGAATTTCATTTGTTTTGCTTAATGCATATTTAACAACTCCACTTCCACTTGCGTTCAATGATGGATTTATGTCATTTGCTAACACTTTTACTTCTGTAGTATGCAATCCTGGTGTTATATTGGCTCCTGTTACTGTTGGCTTAGTATTATCAATTCTATAACTTGTATAATCTTTATAACTTAAATTTCCAGCTTTATCTTGACCATAGAATCTTATTGTTCTTCCTTGGCCATATGCTTCGTCATTAATTATATAAGTTCTTTCATTATTATATTCGTCATTTCCAACTTGAATCATATCGCTTAAATTTATACCAATTGCATAATACTTATATGCATCATATCCATGAACAGTTAATGTTTTTGCTCTTGACCAAGTATTATCGTCAATGTCCGGAGTTACTGTTATTGTTGGGCCTTGAGCATCAATATAGCTTATTTGCATTGGTATTAATTCTGATGCTTTTCCTGAAGCATCTATTGCTTGAATGTAAATATTTTTAACTCCGTTTACCTCGGTCATGATATTTACTTCACCTTCCCACAATGTATCAGCTCCAGATGTTCCTTCAACTTTAGTTAAAGGTGTAACTGTGACATCATTTCCTTGTGGAATAATTGTTCTTTTATCACTATCATAAACTTTTACACTTACGACATTTCGTGAATAATCTTGTGGGTCTTTAAATGTTACTTTTACTTTTGATTGTGTCTTTGGATTTTCTTCTGTTCCTTTGCCGTTTACTTTCCAGTACTCATTGTCAGTTTGATTATCTATATAACCATATGCACTAGGAGGTGTGTTGTCTATGTAATCATGAACAATACCACAACTAATTCCTCTCTTAATTAATGCGTCTCCTTCAGCTCCATTCGATATAACTACTTTTCCATAGTATGAATATGAACTTCCTGGATTTGTTGTATCTGTTTTTGCAACTTTCTGATTTTCAGGACATGTATTACTTATTACAGTAAATCCTTCTGCTGGAACAACTGTAACACTTGTTCTATATGCTGTTGTTCCTTCTCTCTTATAGTTACAATAAATTGTTCCTAGTTTAACACCAGCTCTTGTTAAGCTGTGTCCTGTACATGTACATGTTTCGCCATCTGCTAATTTACGATATGCTGAACATGTGAACCATGTGTCAGAATTGTTTCCTTCATTACCACTATAGTGGCAACCACATAAGTCACAATCTGTTTTTATTCCATCATTTGTGCTAAGCGAGTGTTGATTACTTGAATCATAACATGCACTATTGCCGTATAATGATGCTCCTGAATTTGCATGTCCTGAATGTTGGATATTCATTGAACCCCATCCCCATGAAGATGAGTGAGTGTAATATCCTTTAAACTCTTTGACTATCTTTGCAAATTGTTCGTCGGTTACGTTATCTCTATATTTTTCTGGATAACCATATAGCATATGGTCTTCATTCTCTATTAAAGAACCATTTGCTGTATTGTTTATCATATAATTAATGAAACCTTCTCTTGTTGGATTTGCCGTTGCATGAATGTATTTTATTAAAATAAAATATTCATGAAATGCAACTTTCTTTCCGCAATCTCCCTCTGAACCAATGATTAATTGTAGTGTTCCCTTTACTCCATTAGAGTTTCCTATTATTGGACCACCCATGAAAATTAATCCTAATCCTTGATCATCTACTGCATGCCATGTGTAGTCTTGTCCACCTGGTGTTGCTGGTAGTTTTTGAAGGTTTGGATTTTTACCACTTTCATTTGTTCCTTCTAATAAATCTTTAAACTCTTCATAAGAAATATGTTGAACTGTATCTAATGTTTGTGAAGTCATACTTCCATAATTAAGTTTTTTTGTGCCTGCATAGTTTTCATATCTTCCATGAATTACAACCCATGGTTTTGATTGATAGCCGCAACCGCAGGTTTCTCTATATGCTTGATTATAATAACCATTTTCACAAAGGGTTTTCTTTCCACCATTTCCACTTAAATTGTGTGGATGTTTATTGTTTATTTCACCACACACTGTGCACTCTTCCCAGTGATAATCATCATCAAATCTGGTTTTCCAAATATGTGTATGCACAGGAATATCAGCCTCGGAAACAGATCTCAAATCTGTTCCCGCGGCCATTACTTCTATCATATTGATTGGAGCTATAGTTATTAATAATATAGATAGTACTATTATAACTATTAGCCACTTTGCTTTCATTTTAACTTTTTTCATATGTGTCCCCAAATCTTTTGTACACATCCTAGTTGTCGATTATTTTCTAAATTTTCTTATTATATAAAACATTGTTCCTAACGATATTATTGTTAGTGTTGTCCATAATATCATTAAAACATTACTTGCTTTTTCTCCCGTTTGCGGTAATGCTCTTTCTGGTATCTTCGACCATACAGCTTTAATTACATAGTCTTTATCTTCTACTCGTAATTTATTATCGTAGATTTTTTCACCGTCATTTGTTTCAAAGTATAAGAATTCATATCCGTCCTTCTCTGGTGAATCAATTGTAATTACATCATCAAACTCTACATCTATTACCATTTCAGTATCACCTAAGTCGATTTTGATTTGATGCTTGTTTTTCATTGATAAAGCTTTTAATTCTTTATCACTAGCAGGCATTGTTACGTAATCTTCTTGTTGCATATTTTCTTTATCGCCTTGCCATTCTTTAAATGAATATCCATATGCTGATTTACAATTTACTTTTACTTTTTCTCCATATAAGTAAATACCTTCTCCTTCTGTACTTTCGATATAATCATCTTTATCTACAGTTAATTTATAGTAATTTCTTGTATAGTAATAATTTAATTCTGCTGTTCCATCACCTTTAACTAGAAGCTCTTTCTTTACAGGTGCTGTAAATCCTTCGTATTCTTTTACATCTGGCTCAACAATTCTATCTGTTGTTCCTTCGAATTCTTCTTTATCTACTAATTCATAATTTTCTTCATTATATATAGATGCATTTGCTTTTTCGCCAGCATCATTATTTTTGTAAATTCTTTGTTTCCAATGTTTAACTGTATATTTTGTGTCAGCTTTTTCTTTCCAATTTGCTATTAATAGTAAGTGTCCATATGTTCCTTTTGGTATTGTTAGTTCTGTTGTTGGTTCTTCTACCACAAAAATTTTCTTCTCATTTGATTGAACTTCGTTTTCATCTTCTTCATTTTCTTGAAGTTCTTCGAAATCTGTTTCGTCATTTTCAACTGTCCATCCAACAAATTCAAATCCGTCTCTTGTTGGATTTGTAATTGTGAACTCCTCAGTTTCTACATTGTATTCTTCAGGATTCTCAGGCATTATTGCCTTTGCTGTTGTTGGATCAGCATCATTTGAATCATATGTCAATGTGTATGTTATTATTGTTGTTGATGCATTTTCTTCTATATTATTAGCAGGCATATTGAATGTGTATGTTTGTTCTGTTCCAGAAACTTGGTTTCCTTCCCATTTTTTCCATTCATATCCCGGTTTAACTGTTGCATCAATTTCAACAGTATCATCATATAAATACTTTCTCGCACCTTTTAAGCTTTCAATTCCATTATCTCCACTTAACTCTACATTGTATTCATTTCTTGTATAGAAATAATCTAATACCCTGCTTCCATCTGCATTAATTACTACTTCTACTCTTTCAGGGCTTGTAAAACCTTCGTATATCTTTACTGCAGGTGTTACACTTGAATCCGATGTTCCTTGAAGATTGTCTATTTCTTCTAACTCATAACAAACTTCATCATAATGTGTGTTACAATATTCTTTTATATTTTCATCTCTATTGTCATATATTTTTTGTTTCCAATGTCTAACTTGATAAGCTGTATCACTTCTTGCTTGCCAATTTGCTGTTAATGTTGTATCCGCTGTTCCCATTTTAAAAACAGCTGGTTCTGTTAAACTATCTCCTTGATAAGTTAATGTGCTTCCAGTTCCATTTAATGTCCATCCTGTAAAATCGTATCCAACTCTTGATGGAATTTCTATTGTTCCTGTTGTTCCATTTTGCACATCTAAAACTATGTTGTCGCTAGAATCACTATATTTTCCTCCATTAGGATTAATTGTTAAAGTGTACTTTATTGGCACGTTTATTGTTTGTACATTAGAAACATTTCCTACAGCATCCTTTGCAAATACATAGTATTGACCCGGACTCGTTATCTCAAAATTATTTGTTGCTGTGAAAGTATTATCTGCTGGTACTGTATTCGCTGAATTTATAGCATATTTGCTAACACCACTTCCTTCTTCATTTAATGTTGTGTTTCTATCGTGTGCCGAAACACTTACTGTTGAAGTATGATGCCCTACTGATAAACTTAAATTAGTTATTGTTGGTTTTGTACCATCTATACGTGCTATTGAATAATCTTTATATGTTAAGTTTCCTGCAGCATCTTGTGCATAGAATCTTATTGTTCTTGGTTGAGAATATGTATCTCCAACTATCTCAAATTGTCTTTTGTTGTTATATGTATTATTCCCTACTTGTACCATGTCACTAGCACTTGTTCCAATTGCAAAATGTACATAGTCATCTGCACCTGAAACCGTTAGCACTTTTGAAGCAGCCCATGTATTGTTGTCTTTGTTTGCTGTTACATTTAACGATGGTCCTTGTGCATCAATGTAAGTTACTTGCATTGGTATTAATGCTGATGCTCTATTAGAAGCATCAATTGCTTGAACATATATATTTTTCGATCCGTTTACTTCTGTCTTTATATTGACCGTACCTGTCCATAATGTATTATCTCCCGATGTTCCTGATACTTTTGTTAAAGGTGTTTCTGTTACGTTGTTTCCTTGTGGTAATACAGTTCTTTGGTCTGAATCGTAAACTTTTACTCTAACCACATTTGTTGTGCATTGTTGTGGATCTTTAAATGTGACTGTTACTGTTGATTGTGTTCTTGGATTTGCTTGTGTTCCTACTCCTGTTACTTTCCAATAATTGTTGCTTGTTTGATTATTAGAATAACCGTATGCTGTTGGTGCTACTGTATCAATATATGAATAATTAACGCCACAATCTAATGATCTTTGTATTAAAGCATCTCCTGATTGTTGATTTGATAATGTTATTGTTCCATAATATGCCCATTGTGATGATGGATTCGTTGAATCACTTTTTGGTATTTCAACATTTGCATATTGTGTAGTAGTATTCGCTATTAATGAAAATCCTGTTTCTGGAACTACCGTAACACTTGTTCTTCTTGTTACTCCATTTGCTCTTGTATAGTTACAATATACTGTTCCAAGTTTTACATTATTTTTTCCTGTTAAAATATGGCCTGTACATCTCTTGGTTTCACCATCTTCCATTCTTTGATGTTGAGCACATGTAAACCAAGTTTTTGCCACATATGATTCATCTCCGTTATAGTTGCATCCACAAATATCACAACGCGTTGGTATTCCATCTGTTGTGCTAAACGCATGATGATTACTTGAATCATAACAGTTATTATTTGCATATATGTAAGTTCCAGAATTTTCGTGTCCAGCGTGTTGAATATTCATTGAGCTCCATCCCCAGTTTGATGTGTGTGTATAATATCCTTTAAAAACTGTTACGATTTGATTCCATTGTGCATCAGTTACGCAGTTTCTATATTTTGTTGGATACCCATAAAGCATGTGATCTGAATTATTTATATATGCTGCATTAGGTGTGTCGTTTTGCATATAACTTATGAATCCCGCTCTCGTTGGATTTTCTGTTGAATAAATATATTTTGTTAAAATAAAATATTCATCAAAAGCTAAACGCTTTCCGCAATCTCCTTCTGTACCTATAATTAATTCTAGTGTTCCTTTTATACCATTTGAATCTCCGATTACTGGACCGCCCATAAAGATTAGCCCTAGTCCTTCTGAATCAACAGCATGCCATGTATATGCTTGTCCTCCTATATTTGTTGGTAGTCTTTGAAAATCTGGGTTCTTCCCACTATTATTTGTTCCATTAAGAAGATCTTGGAATTCAGCTTGAGAAATATGTTTTACAGTATCAAAAGTTTGAGAAGCCATATTTCCATAGTTTAGTTTTTGACAATTAGTATAATTTTCATATCTTCCATGGATAATAACTTGAGGCTTCCCTTGAAAACCACAGTTACATGTTTCTCTATATGCATGGTTGTAATATCCATTTTCACATAATGTTTTACTTCCACCATTTCCAGTTAAGCTATGGTTTTGTTCATTTCTTTTACTGTTGCAAATAGCACACTCTTCCCAATGTTTAGTATCATTAAATTTAGTTGACCAAATATGTGTATGAACTGGCGCATTAACAGACGTCTCATCGTATGTTCTTAAATCCAATAGTGTTGCAGCAACAGCAATTGATTTTATCGGAACTATGAAACTCATCGTTAATGGTAAAATCATTAACACAAATATGAGAATTTTTTTAATTATCAACTTTGTTTTCTTCATATTTTCTCCCATCTTCTATAGATGTTTGTCTTTTGTTTCTAATTTTTATTTTTTGTTTTTCTTGTCTTTCTTACTTAAGAAAAAGTCTGCTGTACCAAATGCCATCAATGTTAGTATTCCATATAAAGCAATTAATCTTCCGTGATTATCTTCTCCTGTTTGAGGTAAAGATATTGTTGGAATCTTCGAATAAACTGCTTTTACATAATAGTCTTTATCGTCTATATGTAATTTGTTGTCATATATCTTTTGTCCATCATCTGTTTCAAAGTATAAGAATTCGTATCCTTCTCTATATGGTATTTCAAAATCAACTGTTTCGTCGTACTCAACAATTTTGTATTTTTCAACATCTCCTAAATTAACTGTAACTTTGTGTTGATTCTTTTGTGATATAGCTTTTATTTGTTTATCACCAGACATTGTTACATAATCTTCTTGCTTCATTCCTGCTTTATCACCTTGCCATTCTTTGAATGAATAGCCATAAATTGATTTACAATTTACTTTTACTTTTTCACCATATAAGTAAATTCCTTCTCCTTCTGTACTTGCAGTGTAACTATCTTTATCAATTACTAATTTATAATATTGTCTTGTGTAGTAATAATTTAATACTGCTGTTCCATCACCTTTAATCAACAATTCTTTCTTTGCTGGTGATGTGAATCCTTCGTATTTATTTACTTCTGGTGTTACTGTTGTATCTGTTTTTCCTACAAAACTATTTGTTTCTACCAATTTGTAATTCTCTTCATTATAAATTGATGGATTAGCTTTCTCTTTAGCTTCATCATCATTTTTGTAAATTCTTTGTTGCCAATGTTGAACTGTATATTTAATGTTTTCTTTTGATTCCCAATTTGCTGTGAATTTTAAGTTTCCATATGTTCCTTTTGGAACAGTTACTTTCATTGTTGGTTCTTGGATTTCGAATGGTTTTTCTTCGTCATTTTCTTCTTCTATTTTTTCATCATTTTCTACTGTCCATCCAGTAAAATTAAATCCTTCTCTTGTTGGATTATTCAATGTAAACTCATCTGTTTCTGCATTGTATCCTTCTGGATTAATTGGCATAACTGCTTTTGCTGTTGTATGGTCTTCATCGTTTGAATTATATGTAATTTTGTAATTCAAAATATTTGCTGATGCTAACTCTCTAATGTTATTTGCAGGCATTAAGAATACATATGTAATATTTCTTCCTGTAACTTTATCTCCAATCCATTTTTCCCATTCGTATCCGTGTTTTACAATTGCTGAAATTTCTACTCTATCCTCAAATAAATATTCTCTTCCGCCCACTGTTTCTTTAATTCCATAACCAGGAATTAATTCTACGTTATATTTATTTCTTGTGTAGTAATAGTTTAATACTGCTGTTCCATTTGCATCAATTAAAATTTCTTGTCTTTCAGGACTTGTGAATCCTAAATAGTTTTTTACATTTGGAGAAACTCTTGTATCTGATGTTCCTTCTAATTCGTCTGTGTCTGCTAGGTCATAACACACTTCATCGAAATGTGTGTTAGCATATTCAGTTACAGCTTCATCTCTGTTTTCATAGATTTTTTGTTTCCAATGTTGAACTTTGTAATGTGTATCATTTCTTGCTCTCCAATTTGCTGTGAAAGTTTTGTTTCCATATGTTCCTCTGTTAATTGTCATTGGTGTTATTGGTGTTGTAACACCATCTGTTGTCCACCCTATAAAATCATATCCCGCTCTTGTTGGATTATTTAATGTAATGTTCTCTGATTCAATATTGTATGTTGTTGGATTTGTTGCCATTACTGCTTTGGCTGTTGTTGGATCTGGATCATTTGATAAATAAGTTAAGTTGTATGTTATTGGATTTCCATATGCTGTTTCTGATACATTTCTTGCTGGCATTGTAAATGTACATGTACTTCCACTTCCGTTTACTAAATTACCTTCCCATTTATACCAGTTGTAACCTGGTTTCATTGTTGCCCTGATTATTGCAGTTGCTCCATATAAATAACTTCTTCCACCTGTAACTGATTGAATTCCATTTCCTGCTGTTAAAGAAACATTGTACGCATTTCTCTTGTAGTAATAATTTAAAACGCTACTTCCATCTGGATTAATTGTTATTGATTGTCTTGCCGGACTTGTAAATCCTTCGTATGTATTTACATTTGGTGTAACACTTGATGCTGTTGTTCCTTGTAGTGTATCTGTATTAGCTAATGTGTAATGGTTTGCATCATAATGTGTATTATATTCATTTGTTACTGTTGTACTTGTGTTGTCATATATATTTTGTTTCCAATGTTGTACTTTGTATTGCGTATCGTTTCTTGGTGTCCAGTGTGCATATACTTCTGTATTTTGATTTATTGTAACTGTTGCACCATTTACGATATCTGTTCTTTCTCCTCCTTCAGGGGCTGTGTACCATCCCGCAAAATCATATCCTTCACGTGTTGCTGTAGCTGGTACTCCACTATATGTCTTTGTAGAAATAGCTGTTATTGTTTTTTCATCTTGATTTTCTACTTTTCCACCATTTCCTTTAAATGTTACATTATATCTTGCAAGTGTTGCTGTTCCTCTGATGTTGTTGTAACTATCTCCATATTGACTACATGCGAAGAAACCATATGAACCAGTTCTTATTGGATTTGAATCTATATATTCAATTTCCTTTTTTCTTGTTCCGCCTTCTGGTGTTACCCAAACTTCAATTTTGTTTCCTGTAGCTTTTATTTCAACATCTTGGTTTACATTTCTTGTCCAAGTCATGTTTTTGTCTGTTGCAAGTTGTAACAATTCAACACTTTCATATTCAAATGAATTGTTTGTAATTTTATATAATCCTGCACCAGAACCATCAATTGATTGTATATAGTTTCCTGCGTTATCTGTTCCTAATCCTCTATCTGTGCTACCTACTACCGGATTTAACAATCTGTAGAATTTGTTCGAGACATCTCTCCATCCTGTAGGAAAATATTTATGTCCTGGCAACATGAAGAAATAACAAGATGAATTTTTAGTTTCTGGATCTTGTGACATTCTTATCATTATTCCCATAAAGTCATCATCTGATGTTGTATCGTTTTGAACACCCATATTAATTATTACGTCTATATCTGCATAGTTAGTAAATGGATTATAAAAACCAGTCATATTATCAGTGTTCTGCTCATTTCTGACATATTGATTTCCATTAACTGTTGAATATAACCAATTACCCGGATATTCTAATGTGCCATCAGACTTATATCTAGATATTCTTGTCCATTGAGCCATTACATTCTCTGTTGGGAATGATAAGTCAACTTCCCAATCTTCAATAGCATAGTTTTTCTTTACCAAACTTCCCTCGCAAAGAAGCAATACTATTGCTATGATAAATGGTGTTATTAAAATCTTCTTTAACAATTTCTTCATACGCTTTTCTCCCACAAAAAATTTTTCTTTCGTGCGTTTCTTTCTTTATAATAATAGGACTTTATTACGACATATTTAATAAAAATGTCGTTTTATTAAAAAGACTTTTTGACATATTTTGCTAACATTGTTTTGTGAAGTCCTTAATTTCGTAAGGCTAAGGCTTTTTTGATCACAAGAAAAGAGAGTCAAATCTGACTCTCTTTAGATTCTTTTAATTAAGATTATATTCTTGCACTCATCAAGTTGCTCGATGCATATCTTTTTAATCCTCTGTAGAAGATGAAGAATGCTAAGAATACGAATAATACTGTAACTCCCAATACTATCAATGTGTACTTCCAATCAAAGTTTGTTAAGATATCAATTGGTATGTATGCTGTTGCTCCAAGTGGAACAATTGTGTAAAGTATAATTTTTGTTGCTCCTTTGAATATTGTTCCTGGATAAGTTGCAAATGTTGTCATCAAATTCATTCCCGCATCTGCGATTGAATCTGTTCTTGCAAACCAAAAACTCAAACTATTCAAAATAATTGCAACGCTTGTAACAATTAATCCACCTGTGATTCCAAACAATGTATACAATAAGAAATTTACTACTGATGGGTCGTTTACAAAAAATAATACAAATCCATAGATAATATCTCCCATTGCTGAAGGTGAACAACTTGCTGTACTAACTGAAATCAAAATATTCTTTGGTTGTACCATGTAGCTGTCTAACTTTCCTTCGTTTATTATTTCACCAATATGAAAGGCACCTTTGAAAAAGAAATGTGCAACTCCATATGATAGTGAAGCTAATCCCCACAAATAAAGTATCTTGTGAATATCATATCCACCGATGCTTTCTTTGATAGACAAAAGCAAAAACCATTGGATAAGAAACGTTGAGTTGTTTAATATCATAAAGATAACGTTACTTAAAAAAGTAGCTTTGTTCAACATCTCTCTCATGACAGCGTATTTAGTTGTTAAAAGTGTAACTTTAATTTGATTTTTAGCCGCCGTTAACATTTAACTTTTTCATCCCCTTTCTATAAATTAACTCGCATAAACCAAATGCAAAAACTAAGTAGATGCCCTGTGCAATTAATGTTTGTACAAAGGCTTCTGCATTGAAATTTACAATTAGTCTTGA
Organism: uncultured Clostridia bacterium; assembly: GCA_946410665.1. Lineage (GTDB taxonomy): Bacteria > Bacillota > Clostridia > TANB77 > CAG-508 > CAG-793. The sequence continues at coordinate 15,792 of CAMKBC010000018.1, forward strand.
TGGTCCTGTTATAACGTATATCGGTGTAAACTTTAAAATGTTTTGTGCCCATACTGGGAAGAATTCAATAGGAAATAGTGTTCCGCAAATCAACCAGATTTTGCTGTAGATCCAATACATTGGTGATGAGTCTTCAAATATAAACGAAAATAGTCCGATGGCTATGACTAACAACAATGATATTGTGATTGCTAATGCAAAAACTAAAATTACTCCAAGTAATTCTATACTTGTTAATGCTGGTAATGATCCTGTGAATGCACTTCCGATTATCATGATAAATGCTGTGTAAAAAGCACTTGATACAAAGCTTCTTCCAAGTAGTGTAAACAATGTATAAACTACATAATCATAAGGTTTGTTAATTGTGTATGCTATGTTTCCATTCTTAATGTGTCTAGATATTTCTTCACATGTTTGTCTTCCTCGTGTTATGAAGTAAATCAATTCAGAAATACTTACATACCATATCATTTGAAACTTGGTATATCCGTTGATGGCCTGTGATGGATCATCATACATGAAATTCCAAAGATTCATAAATACGAATATCATAAGGAATAGCGAAAACATTTTACCAATGAAATTAAACGCATATTGAAGTGTTGTCATGACTTCGAATTTAAATGCATATAAGTATTTTTTCATCTTTTCATTCCTTTCTTTTAATTTAGTTTGCTCACCTTAAGTTAATAAAGTGAGCAAACATTTTAATTCTTTCTCTTGTAGATGTCACTGATAATTGTTTCAAGTGGAATACTAGAAATAGAAATATCTTCAAGATTTTCTAACCGTAATCTCTTTAAAACTTCAGCAACACTTGTAATTGTTGTATCTACTGAAAGTTTGTAGTTTGTTCCTTTTTGTTTCTCAATCTCAACTCCTGCAATTTCTGCAACATTTACATCAGCTGCAAGTTTTGCTTCAATTACTTTTTTGTTGAAATAGTGATACTTCAAATTTTCCATTGTGTCATCCAAAACGATGTCACCATTGTTGATGATGATTACTCGCTTACACAACTTCTCGATATCGCTTACATCATGTGATGTTAAGAATACGGTTGTGTTAAGTTCCTTATTCATCTTCTTAATAAGTGATCTGATGTTTTGTTTTACTACTGGGTCAAGACCGATAGTTGGTTCGTCGAGGAATAATATCTTTGGCTCATGAATCAATGATGCAACAATCTCACATCTGATTCTTTGACCTAATGATAAGTTTCTAACTGGTGTATTAATAAATTCTTCCAAACCGAAAAGTTCAGTAAGTTCACTGATCTTTGCTTCAATTTTATCATTTGGAATATCATAGATTGCACCAAAGAAACGGAAGTTATCAT
>CAMKBC010000019.1 GCA_946410665.1 uncultured Clostridia bacterium
GCATTAAACTTAAAACTCTTATCCTTTAATTTTTAAATATTATTCAGCTTTTGGAGCTTCTTCTGCAGCAGCTTCAGTAGCTGGTGCTTCAGCAACTTCTGCTGTTTCAGCTGATTCAGCAACTTCTGATTCGCCAGGAACTTCTTCCTTAATAACGATAGCATCTCTCTTAAGATTTGCTCCAACTAATTCCTTAGTCTTAGCTGCCTTTCCAACTCTGTCTCTTAGGTAATAAAGCTTAGCTCTATTAACGTCTCCTACTCTAATTACCTCTACTTTTTCTACTAATGGTGAATGCATTAAGAATGTTTTTTCAACACCAACACCATAAGAAATTCTTCTAACTGTGAATGTTTCATTTAATCCGCCGTTTTGTTTCTTGATTACTACACCTTCAAAAACTTGGATTCTTTGTCTATTTCCTTCTTTAATTCTTTGATGAACTCTAACTGTATCACCAACTTTAATATCAGGAATAGATGCTTTTAATTGTTCATGTTCAATTGAATTAATAATATCCATTTTCTCTTCCTTTCTTGTCAAACCTTAGTTTTGACTATTTTTTAATAATTCTTCTGCCTGTTTGCACTGTTCTTCTGTAAGCAAATCAGGTCTTTTTTTATAAGTTGTGATTAATGATTGTTCAAATCTCCATTTTGCAATCTCTTGATGATTGCCTGAAGTTAGAACTTCTGGAACTGATTTTCCATTAAAGTTTTCTGGACGTGTATATTGTGGATATTCTAGTAAGTTATTACTAAATGACTCTTCGTTAGTTGAGCCTTCTGATAAAACTCCGTTGACATATCTACTAACACTATCTACAACTACCATTGCTGGAAGTTCTCCTCCTGTTAGCACATAATCACCAACAGAAATTTCTTCATCCACAATTTCGTCTAATACTCTTTGGTCAATTCCTTCGTAATGTCCACATAATAAAATTAAATGATCTTCTTTTGAAAGTTCTCTAACTTTATTTTGATTTAATGTTTGTCCCTTTGGTGTAAGATAAATAACTTTTGCGTTTTCTTTGCCTTCAATTGAATTGTAAGCATCGTAAACTACATCAGCTTGCATAACCATTCCTGCCCCTCCACCATATGGAGTATCATCTACATGATTATGTTTATCCTTAGAAAAATCTCTAATATTTATTAAATTAATATCAATAACATTTTTCTCAACTGCTCTATTTATTATGCTATGTTTGATTGGTTCAAACATTTCTGGAAATAGAGTTAGTACATCAAACTTCATTAAATTAAACCTTTCAATAAGTGAACAATAATTTTTTTGTTTTCCATATCAATTTGTTTAATAACTTCATCTGTTGCAGGTAATAAAATTTCGCCGACTTCATAAATATCGTTAGCGCCTGTATTATATATGTTATCTAGTGTTCCTAAAACTTGACCATCTTCAGTGATAACTTCAAGTCCTAATAGATCACCTACATAATGTTTTCCTTCTGGTAATTCAGGTCTATCTTCTAATGCAATCATAACTTCTGAATTTTTAAGGTGTTCGATTTGATTAATATCATCTATTCCTTCAAACTTTGCAATTATGATTTCTTTTTGTTCTCTAAGTTTTTCTATCTTGTATTCTTTACCATCAATGAAAACTCTTTTAAGTTCATCAAAGTAATCAATATCAGGATATATCTTAATTTCGCCTTTAACACCAAAAGTGTTAATAATAACTCCAACTCTTATTAAGTCTTCCAATTTTTACTCCTAACAAAATTAGTCTACAAATTCTACTTCAACTTTCTTTTGCTCTTTGCCACCAACTGCTCTCATAAGAGATTTAATTGATTGTGCAACTTTACCTTGTTTTCCAATAACTTTTCCCATTTCTTCTTGAGCAACAGTAACTTTGAATTTTATAATTCCATTCTCTTGTTCCTCTTTAACGATTTTAATGGCATCTTTATTTTCAACTAGGTTTTCAACGATAACTTTTAATACGTCTTCCATGTGCTCCTCCTACTTATTTAGATGCTTTGCTGATTAAAGCTTTAACTGTATCTGTTGGTTGAGCGCCATTTTTAATCCATTGATTTGTTTTGTCCATGTCTAAAACGATTTTTTCTGGATTTGTCATTGGATCAAAAGTACCAATTTTTTCAATGATCTTTCCACTGTTAGCTCTTCTTGAATCTGCAACAACAATGTGGTAGAAAGGTGCTTTCTTGCCTCCAACTCTTTGTAATCTGATTTTTACCATATGTTTCACCTCCTAAAACTGAATAATATTTATCTATAAAGTAATTATAAAAATATAATTTATAATTCTTAAATAGCCTTTTTATGAATGTTTTACATTCCGAATTTTTTCAAATCCTCTTCTGACATATTTGACATTTCATCTAAATTCATGTTCTTCATCATCTTTCTCATTCCAGGATTCATCTTGCCACTACGCATTTTCTTCATCATGTCTTGAGTCATTTCAAATGATTTCATAAATTTATTAATATCTTGAACTTCTGTTCCGCTTCCTCTAGCAATTCTTTGACGTCTTGATGCATTTAATAATTTTGGATTTTGTCTTTCTTGTTTTGTCATTGAAGAAATAATTGCTTCGATTTTTACTAATTCTCTATCATCAACTTGATCTGCAAATTTTCCCATACCTGGTAACTTTTTAAGTAATGCTGAGAAACTTCCCATACGTTTGATTTGTCTTAATTGACTTAAGTAATCATCTAAATCAAACTCTTTATTTTTTGCTAATTTCTTTTGAAGTCTTTCAGCTTCTTCTTTATCAAATTGATCTTCTGCTTGTTCAATTAAACTTAGTACATCACCCATTCCTAAAATTCTTGAAGCCATTCTGTCTGGATGGAAATCTTCAAATTCATTTAGTTTTTCACCAGTACCAATGTACTTGATTGGTTTTCCTGTAACTTTTTTAACTGAAATTGCAGCACCACCACGAGTATCACCATCAAGCTTTGTTAAAACAACTCCATCAATTCCTAAGTCTTCATTGAATTTTTGTGCAATGTTAACTGCTTCTTGACCTGTCATTGAATCTACTACTAATAGTATTTCGTGTGGTTTTACATTTGATTTTATATTCTTTAACTCTGTCATTAAAACTTCGTCTATTTGAAGTCTACCTGCAGTATCAATGATCAAAACATCATTTAATTTGCTGATAGCAATTTCTTTTGCTTGACGTGCAATTTTAACAACATCTTTCTCACCTTCATTTGCATATACTGGAATGTTTAATTGTGCACCTACAACTTGTAATTGTTTGATAGCTGCTGGTCTATAAACATCGCATGCTACTAATAAAGGTTTCTTTCCTTGTTTTCTAAGTAAGTTGGCAAGCTTACCTGCTGTAGTTGTTTTACCTGAACCTTGTAAACCAACTAACATTATTATAGTTGGTGGATTAGGTGTGAAAGCGATTTTGCTATCTGTTCCACCTAATAATTCAATAAGTTCATCTTTAACAATCTTTACAACTTGTTGACCTGGAGTTAATGACTTTAATACGTCTTGGCCTAACGCTTTATCATGTATATTGTTAATAAATTCTTTTACTACTTTAAAGTTTACGTCTGCTTCTAGTAATGCAAGTTTAACTTCTCTAAGCATTTCATTTAAATCTGATTCTGAAATTCTTGCCTTACCGCTAAGTTTTCTTGTAAACGCTTGTAGTTTTTCTGATAGACCTTCGAAAGCCATCCTTTTCCTCCTTTAATTATGAAATATAACTTAATTCTTTTTGTACTTCACTTAAGATTTTTGCGATCTTTTTGTCTGATGTGTAATCAGTAATCTTGCTGAGTTTCTCGAGCGCATCTTGAAGTGTTTTCTCGTTTTGTTGTGTCTTTTCCATGATACCTAATAGCTTTTCGTATTCGAAAAGTTTAGTTTCTCCTTTCTTGATTAAGTCACGAACAGCTTGTCTTGATATATCACTATTCTCAGCTATCTCAGAAAGAGATAAATCATTGTTATAGTAATCATTCAAAACATCGTACTGTTTTTCAGTTAAAAGTTTTCCATATATTTGCCACAATATACTAACTTCTATGTGTTTTTCCATAATCAATTCTCCTGCTTTAAAGTAATCTCTGTAAAGCATTACTACTTTACACCTTTTTCGGCCATTTGTCAAGTGTTTTTGCTTTACAGAAGCCATTTTTTTGCATTTTTTCGCAATTTAGTGTTAAAAAGGTCAAAAATATAATATAATTAGGCCGAAAAGACGATTTTATGGTGCTTTTTAGAGCCTAAAAGGAGGTAAAAATGAACAAGAAAATAGCCACTCAAATAGCTGAAGAAATCATAAATTTGTATCCAAATGCTAAGTCTAGTTTAGATTTCAAAACACCATTTCAAATGCTTGTTGCTGTTTGTTTGTCAGCTCAATGTACAGATGCTAGAGTCAATATGGTAACCCCTGCTCTATTTAAAAAATATAAAACACCAAAACAAATGGCAAATGCTGATATAAAAGAATTAGAAGAACTTGTTCATTCAATTAGTTTTTATAAAAACAAATCTAAAAATTTGATTGCTGCAAGTAAAAAAATAGAATCAGATTTTGATGGAATTGTTCCTAACGATATGGAATTACTTCAAACTTTACCTGGAGTTGGTAGAAAATCTGCAAACTGCATTATGTTAGATGCATACAACAATCCTCAAGGAATTGCAGTTGATACCCACGTCGGCAGAATATCACAAAGACTTGGATTATCTAAAGAAACAGACCCATTAAAAATTGAAGAAGATTTATTAAAATATATTCCAAAAGAACTTTGGAAAGATGTTAATCATACATTTATTCTGTTTGGAAGAGAAACTTGTTCTTCACAAAATCCAAAGTGTGATGAATGCCCATTAAAAAAATATTGTAAATACAAAAAGAGACGTTAATTTTTTCTAACGTCTCTTTTACTTTTATTAGATGTCGATATCTCCGTCGTCATCTTGTTCTTTCTTTGATTTTGATTTTTGTTCTTGCGTTTTCATCTTTTCTCTATTTTTGTTTATTAAATCAATATAGTCATAAACAACTTGTGCTAAAGTAGATTCATCTCTTTCATAATCATCAATAACTCTATATGTTCCGTCTTCAAAACCTTTTTGATATCCTCTAATATAGTTTACTAATTCTTGATGTTGATTCTTAGAAATAGCACCTTCTTTTGCTAATTCTACTAAAGCTTGTTCCATTACAGGTTTTCTATATTCATCTTGTTCTTCTTCTAATGCTTTTAATTGTTCTTTTAACTCATCTGCTTGAGCTTGTGAATTGTTTCTCTCACCGATTGCACTTATAAATAAAACTGTTCTATGAAGTTGTTCTTCATTTAAATTTGCAAAGAATTCTGCAAATGCAATTCTTGCTTCTGCATTTTCTTGTGCCGCAATAATTGCTTCTTTTTCTTCATTCATACGACTTAAATCAATATCAGCTAAATATCCGCCATCAGGTGATCTTCTAGCTGCTCTTCTATTTACTCTAATGTCTTTCTCTACTGCTTTTCTGTCTTTCTTAATTTCATCTAAGTCTTCTAATAGTTTAGTATACTCTTCTTCATTAATGTTCGCTAAGTATACATCTTCAGGACGGATAAATAAATCTTTAATAAGACATCCATCTTCCTCAACTTTAATTGGGGCCTCAAGTAATCCTGCTAATTCTACTTTGTCTCTTTCAACATATTTTGCTGCTAAACGACTACTCTTCATTTTTTTATCTATAGAATGAATGATTTCTGCTCTTTTTTCAGCATATATATCTTTTTCTCTTTTTCTTATTTCTTCAACTATCGTTTTGAATTTACCACTCTCTAAAACAAGTGTAACAATCATATTGTTTTGAATATCGATATCTGAATCTTTTTGTTCTTCTGTTTCAGCTTGTGCAATTTCATCAAACATTTCTGTTTCATCTATCTCTTCAACATTATTCTCTTCAACTTTAGTCTCTTCTACTGTTGATTTTACTGTTGATTCTACTTCTTCGCTTTGTGCCTCTATTCCACTGAATTCTTTTATCATCTCGTCAATTGCTTTAGAATTCTTTCTGCTCTTTTCTAAGTCATCAACAAAAGCTTTGATAAGTTTTCCTGATTCAGAATCATCAACTTCAATTCCAGCATCATCGAATTCTTTTGATTTAACTCTTTCTCGTGTTGCATTGATAAACTCTATTAATTCAGCATAATCTTCATCTGAAACAGTTCTTCCTAATGCTTCTTTTAATACTTCTACTTGTCCTTCTCTTGTTTTTAGATCTTTGCTTTCTTTACCATTGTTTTCAAGTGTTTCAACAGCAGTTCCTACCATTTCTGATTTTATTAAAAGATCTCTTAACTTTTGACGTCCTACTGATGATAATGATTTTAAGAAATCGAATTTTCTTAAAAACTCTTCGTCTTCATTTAATTTTTCAGCCTTGTTAACTTTAAAACAACTTAATTGATATTCATCAGATCTATAGGTATATCTTCTTCTAAAAAATAATGAGTTTGCTAATTTTATCTTTTTAAGCTCTTTGTCAATATTTTTAAGATCTCTTCTCATTTTTATTGCATCTTCTAGGCAATTGTCATATTCTTCTTTACTAGCATTTACTATACTTAAATCTTCTTTAGAAAACTCTAAATCACCAATTCTATATGTAAAATAGTCAACGCTCTCTACTTCTTTACCAATTTCATTTTCTAATTCAATCTCTGCCTTATTTAAACCTTCTGTAGTTTTAATGATGCATTCTGAAGCTTCACTATTTTCCATGCCAAATTTTGCTTTCTTTTCTTCAAGAATAGCTTCTTTTTCTTCCATTGCCATTTCAAATAGTTGATTAAATTTTAGGTTTTTTCTAATTTCAGAAACAATGTAATCGTTTGTATCTACAAACACACTATCGCTTACTATTTCGACATTCTCATCGTCAAAATCTAATGCCGCATATTCAAGTTCATCTTTTACTTCTTCATTATCTTCTTTATAATCTATAGCCATTTTACTCTCCTTTTGAATAAAAATATGGTAAAATAATATGTTTTTGCATAACATAATTATTTTACCATATTTTGACACAAAAATCTATATTTTTGCCGATTTTTAGTTAATCTTTAACAATTTCATAGTTTCGATTGCTAGGACCGGTATAAGCGCTAAGCCAATACATTTGAAAATTTCTTCCATTGGTAATAGGATTATTCCGAATATTGCTTGTAATTGAGGAATTAATAGTATAACTAAGGCTAACATTATTGAAATGAATATTGAAAACCATAGTACTTTGTTTCCACCTACACCTGTTTGAACTAATAATTTTTCGTTGTTTCTTATAGTAAATACTTGGAACAACTCTGCAAAAATTATTACTATAAATGCCATTGTTTGAGCTATCTCTAATTTAGCTGTTGGAACAGATAAACCAGGATATTGAGCCATTGCCTTATCGATTGTGTTTTGAGATGCATTTAATCCTAGCATGAATGCTCCGATTACAACTAATGCAATAACAAGTCCATGTGATAACACTCTCCATGCAAATCTCTTTGAGAAGAAGCCTTTCTTCTTGTTAGGTTTGCGGTTCATAACATCTTTATCTGCCGGATCATAAGCAAGTGCCAATGCTGGCAATGAATCTGTAACTAAGTTGATCCATAATAATTGAACTGCTGTAAATATTTGTACTAAGTTAACGTCTATTCCATATTGTGCAACTATCCAAGGTGTAATTAATGTAACTACAAGCATGATAATAATTTCACTCATGTTTGTTGAAAGTAAGAATAATATTGCTTTTGAAATATTATCAAATATTCTTCTACCTTCTTTTACGCTGTTTACAATCGTAGCAAAGTTATCATCTGTTAAGATAACATCTGCTGCTTCTTTTGATACTTCTGTTCCGGTGATACCCATAGCACAGCCAATATCTGCTTTTTTTAGTGCTGGAGCATCGTTAACACCATCGCCTGTCATAGCTACAATGTCATTTCTCTTTTGCCATGCTTCAACAACTCTAACTTTATGTTTTGGTGAAACTCTTGCATAAACTGAGTATTTTGTTATGTTTTTAAACAACTCATCATCACTCATTTCCTCAAGTTCTGCACCTGTGATTGCTTCTGAATCATCTTCTAATATTCCAAGTTCTTTAGCTATTGCTACAGCTGTTGTAACGTGGTCACCTGTTATCATAACTGTTTTGATTCCAGCTGATTTACAACTTTCAACTGCTGCTTTAACTTCTATTCTTGGTGGATCAATCATTCCTACCATTCCAACGAAGATTAAATCATTTTCAATATTCTTCATCTCTTCGTCAGTTGGTTCGTGATCAAAATCTTTATAACCAAAAGCTAAAACTCTAAGAGCACTCTTGGCCATCTCGTAATTGTATATAGCAATTTGTTTCTCAAACTCGCTATCTTTTGGTTTTACTTCGTTATTAACGACATAGTAATTACATCTTGAAACAAGTTCATCCATACCACCTTTGGTATAAACAACCCATCTTTGTTTATGCTTATTTACTGTTGTCATTAATTTTCTATCTGAATCAAATGGTATTTCATTTACACGTGGATGTTCTTCAAATTTAGCTGCATCAAACTCTAATTCGAAACTCATGTCTATTAATGCTGTTTCTGTAGGATCGCCAATTAATGAGTTGTCTGCGCCGATTTTAGTATCATTACAGAACATTCCGCAGTATGTTAATCTCTTTAAATCTACAAATGAATTTAAGTCTTTATTTTTTAATTCATCCATATCGATTTTTTCAAGATCAACAATTTTATTATCCCAGCAAACTTTCTTAACTGTCATTTTATTTTGTGTTAGAGTTCCTGTTTTATCTGTACAAATTACTGAAGTTGATCCTAATGTTTCAACTGCTGGTAATTTCTTTATTATTGCTCTTTGTTTTGCCATTCTTTGAACGCCGATGGCTAAAACAATTGTTGAAACCGCAACTAATCCTTCTGGAATTGCAGCGACTGCCAAACTAACTGCAGTCATAAACATTTCGAATGGTTGCTTTCCATATAGCATTCCAATTCCGAAAATAATTGCACAAATTACAAGTGCAGAAATTCCTAATATTTTTCCTAATTGATCTAATTTAATTTGAAGTGGTGTTCTTTCGTCAACTGTGTTGTTGATCATAGTTGCGATTTGTCCTACTTCAGTATTCATTCCAGTTGCAACAACAATTCCTTTTCCTCTACCATATGTAACAAGTGAAGATGAAAAAGACATATTCTTTCTATCGCCAACACCTAGTTTTTCTTTTTCAAGTCTAACTGAGATTTTTTCTACTGGAACAGATTCACCTGTCAATGCTGACTCTTGAGTTTTTAAATTTACCGCTTCAACTATTCTAATATCAGCTGGTACAAAATCACCTGTATCTAAGAATATAATATCTCCAGGTACTAAATCTTTTGCTGAAATAACAACTTGCTTGCCATTTCTAAGTACCTTAGCCATATGGTCTGACATTTGTTTTAATGCTTCCATAGACTTCTCTGATTTAGCCTCTTGAACCACTCCAATGATTGCATTAACTACAACAACTACCAGAATAATTATTGTATCTGTCATTCCCTCGCCATTAACTGTGTTTAAAACACCAGAAACAATAGCTGAGATTATTAAAATTATTATCATGAAATCTTTAAATTGATTTAAAAACTTCTTTACTAATCCAGTATGTTTTGCATCTTGAATTTCATTTCTTCCATATTGTTCAAGTCTCTTCTCTGCTTCTAATTGTGAAAGACCTTGTTGTACGTCAGTTTTAAATCTTTCTTCAACTTCTTGAATTGATTGATTATAAATGTTCTTTTCTTCGCTCATTGCTACTCCTTAAAGAATTCTTTCGTGTTGCACTATTATGAATTTTTTAATTTATTCATTGTGTAATTGATATCTTTTGCATTTGCTAAAAAGCTTCCTACTACTGCTCTTTCAGCACCTGCGTCTTTACATTTAACAATTGTATCAAAGTTAATTCCACCATCAACTTCGATTTCGTTTTCCAAATTGTTATCATCAATATATTTTTTTAACTCTGCAATTTTAGAAACTGTTTCTTCTAAGAATGCTTGTCCGCCATACCCAGGTTTTACAGTCATTACAAGAACTGTATGAATATATGGTAAAAATTTATAAACTTCTTTGATATCTGTTTCTGGATTGATTGCAAGTCCAACTTTTACACCTTCTTCTTTGATGTAATTAATCATATCCATAACTTCATCTTTAAAAACTGTATTATCTTTTTCAGCTTTTTTCTTTGATGCTTCGATGTGGAAGAATATTTCTCTTGGGTTGTTTGGTAGAAACATATCAACATATTCTTTTATATTATCAACCATTAGATGAACTTCCATTGGTGTATTGTTAATCCCGCACACTTGGTCTGCATACTCTTTCATTAGATTGACTGTGCTGTTTTCTACAAACTCTCCGTCCATTACATCGATATGAAAATAATTTGTTCCAGCGGCCTCTATCTTGTATGCCATCTCTGAAAAATTTTCTCTATCTACATTTAAAAGTGAAGTTGCTATCTCCATTTTCTCTCCTTTGAAATAAGGATGATTAAAAAATCATCCTTATTAATTAATCATATTTATTGCGCTTTAGCTGCTTCAGCATCTTTGATTGTAACGCTGATTGATTCTGGTATTGTTACACCTTCATCCCATCCTTTTGGATCTTCTGATGTTTTAGGTCCACCTACAACATTTCCTTTGCTGTCTACAACTGTTATCTTAACAGCTTTATCTGATTCAGTTGTAACTGTGAATGTTTTAGTCTTTGCTGTTGCTGTAAAGTTAACTGTTTCTTTTCCTGCTTTCTTATCATTAACCATAACTGTTAATTCAGCTGAGGCTGTTGGTTGTGTTCCTGCATATGTAGCTGTAACTGTAATTGCAAATTTAGCTTTCTTAGGATCATCAATTGCATTAATTGTAATTGTGATTTCTGTATCTTCATCAACTTCTGAATCTTGCTCTTCGCTTTGTTTGATTACGCAGTCTTTCTTGTCAGCTTGTGATTCGTCTGTTTGATATTCTACTTTAGCCTTTAAGTGAGCATTTGTTAACATGTTCTTTGCTTGGTTTTCTGTAAGTCCAATTAATGAAGGAACTTTTGTCTTCTTCTTTCCTGTACTTACGTGTACGTTAATTGTATCACCTGAAACAACAATAACTCCTGCTTTTGTTTCTGTGCTAATTACTTTTCCTTTTTCAACTTTATCACTTGGTTCTTCAATCTTATTGATAGTTAAACCAAATTTTTCAGCTTCTGCTTCAACTTCTGAAATTGTTTTTCCTGCCCAGTCTGGAAGTTCATGTTCTTCTTTTCCTGTGCTGATAGAAACTTTAATTTCAGTTCCTTTTTCTACTTTCTTTCCATCTTTGAATTCTGGATCTTGCTTTGCAACTTTGTCTTTTTCAATATCGTTGCTTGCGATTGGTTCTCCAATTAAGAACTTCAATCCTTTATCATCGCATGCTTTTTGTGCATCTTCTTTCGACATTCCAACTAAGTTTGGTAATTCAACGCTTGTATCAAATCCATCAATAGCAATCTTAGTAATTCCGAATACTCCAAAGAATACTGCAATTAAAGCTAAAATAGCTGCTGGAATTTTAAGCTTAGGATATTTTTGGAATATGTTTTGTTTCTTAGCATTCTTACCAGATTTAGCGCCTGATTTGTTTTTCTTAACATCAGATGAATTTACACCCTTAATTACTCTTGAGTATCCTCCATCTTCGTTTTCAAGAACAACAAAATCTCCTTCAGGATCTTTTAATGCCTTGCTTAAATCTGCAAGCATTTCAGTTGCTGATTGATATCTTTCATCTGGTTCTTTTTTCATTGCTTTCATAACAATATCATTTACAGCTGTAGGAATGTTAGGATTAACTTCTATAGCTGCTTTTGGTTCTTCTTGCATATGTTTTAATGCAATTGAAACTGGTGTATCAGCATCGAATGGTACTTTTCCAGTTAGCATTTCATACATTACAACACCTAGTGAATAAATATCTGAACGAGCATCTGTTGAACTTCCTTTTGCTTGTTCTGGTGAGAAATAATGTACTGATCCAATTGTTGTACCAAATGCAGTCATTGTTGAATTTGAAACAGCTTTAGCAATTCCAAAGTCCATGACCTTTGCTACACCATCTTCTGTTATAATGATGTTATGTGGTTTTATATCTCTATGAACAATTCCATTTTTATGAGCTACTTCTAATGCTGATGCGATTTGAATTGAAATGTTTAAAGCCCATTTCCATGATAATTTTTCATCTTTAGTTATTATTTGTTTAAGAGTTTTTCCTTTGATTAACTCCATAACAATATAATATAAATTATCTTCTTCCTCATGTCCTACATCGTAAATTGAAACAATGTTAGGATGAGATAAACTTGCTGCAGATTGTGCTTCTGAATTAAATCTTTTAATGAAGTCAACGTCTGTAGTGAACTCATCTTTTAAAATTTTAACAGCAACATCTCTGTTTAAAACATGATCTTTTGCTTTATAAACAGTTGCCATTCCACCGATTCCGGCTTCTTCTAGAACTTCGTATCTATTACCTATCGTATTTCCTACTAAATTCATATATTTTCTCCCCTTACCTTATGATAATAGCTGTGATATTGTCTTTTCCGCCCATATCATTAGCCCTTTGAATTAACATTCCTGTTGCATCTGATGGATTGTCTAAAATAATTTGAGCAATTTCTTCTTCGCTTACCATATTAGTTAATCCATCTGAGCACATTAAGATCACATCGTCTTTCATGTAACCTTTGTCTGCTGCTTCAACTTCTACATAAGGCGCAACCCCTAAAGCTTTTACTAACATGTTTTTATCAGGGTGATTTATTGCCTCATCTTTTGTAATCTTTCCTTCATCAACTAGTTGTTGAACGTAGCTATCGTCTTTAGTTAATCTTCTAAAGAATCCTTTTCTTAAACGATAAATTCTACTATCGCCAACATGTGAAAAGTAAATCTTGTTTTGATAAATCAAGCAAACATCAAGAGTTGTTCCCATTTGTCTTAATTCTTCATTGCCTCTTTCTTTTGCTTTATCATAAACTACCATATTGGCATATTGTGTTGCGCTTCTAACCAATTCAAGTAAACTATCTCTGTCTTTTTCTGTTTTTTCAAAATTAGTTACAATATAGTTCTTTGCAGTTGTTACTGCTAATTGGCTTGCTATTTCTCCACCATCGTATCCACCCATACCATCTGCTAGTAAGAAAACTTGAACGTTTTCGTTTGGATAACTAATTGAAAAATAGTCTTCATTGATTTCGCGCACTTTTCCAACATCTGATGTCGCAAATGCTTGCACCATAGTGCCTCCTTTATTTTAAGTTCTGTCTACGTAATTGACCACACGCTGCACTAATATCTGATCCTAATTCTCTTCTAATAGTTGCTGTGATTCCATGATCATTTAAATAATCTCTAAACTTCATAATGTTTTCTAATGAAGATTGATCATAATTTCCATTTTCAATTTTATTGATAGGAATTAAATTTACATGAATTAAATTTAAATATCCTAATTTTGTCTTTAGTAGATTTACTAACTCGTCTGCATCTTTTAAGTTGTCGTTGTTATCTCTTGCTAATGCGTACTCAAATGAAATACGTTTATTGGTTTTATCCATATAGTACTTGCAAGCTGCCATTAATTCTTCGATTGGATAAGCATTGTTTACCGGCATCATGCTTGAACGAGTTTTATTATTTGCACTATGCAAAGATATTGATAATGTACATTGTACATCCTTATCTGCAAATTCTTTTATTCTTGGAACAACCCCACTTGTACTTACGCTGATGTGTCTTGCTCCTATGTTTAATCCTTTTTGATTGTTTAGAATGCCTATCGCATTCATAACATTTTCAAAATTATCCATTGGTTCGCCGATTCCCATGAATACTACATTTGAAACAGTTTCACCCGTATCTTGTTCAATCTTAATTATTTGTTCGATAATTTCGCCTGATGTTAAACTTCTAACAAATAGTGCTCCTGTTGATGCACAGAATTTGCATCCCATTTTGCATCCTATTTGTGAAGAAACACATACTGATTTTCCGTATTTATATTGCATTAAGACTGATTCAATTGCATTTCCATCGCCTAAACCGAATAGATATTTAATTGTTCCATCTTTTGAAACTAACTTTCTTTCAATTGAGAAATCGCAAATATTGTAGTTTTCTTTAAGTTTATTTCTTAGTTCTAATGAAAGATTAGTCATTTCATCAAAAGATTTTACCTTATCAACATATAACCATTTAAATATTTGTTCAGCACGAAATCCTTTTTCGCCTAAACTTACAAGTTCTTCTTTTAATGCATCTAGGTTATAATCTTTAATGTTTTTCATTAAAATTCTCCTAACAAATTTATACCATAACAGCATTATTATATTCAATTAAATTAGTCTTTTGTAATATTTAATGAACTATTTGTTTTTGATATAAGTTATTGCACTTAATCCTGCTTGTGCTCCTTCGTATGCTGCCTTATTTACTTGAAGCAAACCACCTGTGATGTTTCCACAAGCATATATTCCTGGAACATTAGTCTCCATTTTTTCATTAACTACGATTGTGTTGTTGTCTGTTAAACCCCCCATCTTTGTAGCCAAATCATTTCCACCTGCTGTTCCAATTGCAATGAAGATACCATCAATTTTTTCTGAATTACCATCTTCAAAATTCACTGTTTCAACTTTGTTTTCACCAGTTATCGAATTTATTTTTCTAGTATCAACTTCTACATCACATTCAACTTTTACATCTTCTCCGTTAGTAAATAATTTTACTGAACCAACGATATTTTTTAGATGCTCAATTTCGTTTAATGCATATTTGCCATCACCAATTACTGCAACATTTTTTCCTTTATAGAAAAATCCATCGCATACTGCACAATAGCTTACGCCTCTACCTGTATATTCTTCGATACCTTTGATGTCTGGCTTTTGTTTCTTATCACCAAGTGCAATGATGATAGCCTTTGCAGAATATTCGTTCTCTGATGTTTTTACCAAATAAACTTGGTCAGAAAACATTGATAAATCAACTACCTCTTCGTCTTTAACTTCAATACCAAGATTTTTTGCTTGCATGATTCCATTATCAAATAAATCTTTTCCTGTGATTCCATCAGGGAAACCATAATAATTTGAAATCATGTGTGCTTGGCCAAGCGCTGAACTTGAAGCAGGATTATTTAAAATTAATGTTTTATGGCCTCCTCTATGTGCGTATAAACCAGCTGATATTCCTGCAGGACCGGCTCCTAAAATTACTACATCATAGTCGGTTTCTTCCACTTTATTCTCCTTAATTTTCGCCTTCTGAGTCGTCTTCCATTTCTGTAACAGCAATGTGAACGTCTTTTAATTGTTCATCTGTTACAACACTTGGTGCATTCATCATAACGTCTCTAGCTTTTTTATTCTTAGGGAATGCAATTACTTCTCTGATGTTATCAGTATCTGCAATTAACATTACCATTCTATCTAATCCAGGTGCGATACCAGCATGTGGTGGTGTACCATATTGGAATGCTGTATATAAAGCTCCGAATCTCTTCTTAACTTCTTCCTCTTTGTATCCTGCAATTTCAAAAGCCTTAACCATAATTTCAGGATTGTGGTTTCTAACAGCTCCTGATGCAACTTCATATCCATTGCAAACTAAGTCATATTGATATGCAACGATATCTAGTGGATCTTTGTTTTCTAATGCTTCCATTCCGCCTTGTGGCATTGAGAATGGGTTGTGGTTGAAGTCTACTTTATCTTCGTCTTCATTGTACTCATACATTGGGAAGTCAACGATCCAACAGAATTTGTAAACGTTCTTCTCTATTAAGTCTAATCTCTTGCCTAATTCAATTCTTACTAGACCAGCGATTTTTTGTGCTTTTCTTAATTCATCTCCAATGAAGAATGCTGCATCATTTGGTTTTAATCCAATTTCTTCTTTCATTGCATCTGTAATGAATTTGCTAATTCCTCCAGCTAATGTTCCTTCAGCATCTTCTTTAACCCATGCAAGGCCTTTAGCTCCAACGCTATCAGATTTTGCAAACTCTTCCATGTTATCGAAGAATTTTCTTCCTTGCTCATTTCCGTTAGGAACAATAATACATTTTACTGTTTTGCCTTGGAATGCTTTGAACTCAGAATTCTCAAATGATTTTGTAACATCTGTTATTATTAATGGGTTTCTTAAATCTGGTTTATCAATACCATACTTCTCCATTGCTTCAGCATATGGAATTCTTACGAATGGTGCTTTATCTACTGTCCAAGTTGTGAAGTGCTCGTAAATTCTTGGCATGATATCTTCAACAACTGCAAAAACATCTTCTTGTGTAGCAAATGACATTTCCATATCCCATTGATAGAATTCACCTGGTGCTCTATCTGCTCTTGGGTCTTCATCTCTGAAACATGGTGCTATTTGATAGTATTTATCAAATCCACTGATCATTAATAATTGTTTAAATTGTTGTGGTGCTTGAGGTAATGCATAGAATTTTCCTGCATGTAATCTACTTGGTACTAAG
>CAMKBC010000020.1 GCA_946410665.1 uncultured Clostridia bacterium
CCTTCTTTTACTTTTACATAAGCTAATGCACCTTTGTAGTCATTATAAATACTATCAAAAATTAATGCTTGTAGTTTGCCATTCTCATCTCCAACAGGTGCTGGAATTTCTGTTACTATTTTTTCTAAAACATCTTCACAGTTTAATCCAGTTTTTGCACTGATGCATGGAGCATCATCTGCTGGCAAACCAATAATTTCTTCTATTTCTTTTTTTACTTCATCTGGACGTGCACTTGGTAAATCAACTTTATTGATTACTGGTACAACTTCCAAATTGTTATCTAATGCTAAATAAACATTTGCTAAAGTTTGAGCTTCTACTCCTTGTGTACTATCAACAACAAGAATAGCTCCCTCGCATGCTGCTAAGCTACGAGAAACTTCATAGTTAAAATCCACATGGCCTGGGGTATCTATTAAATTAAGTTCATATACTTTACCATCTCTTGCTTTGTAGTTCATTCTAACAGCTTGAGATTTAATTGTGATTCCTCTTTCTTTTTCAATATCCATGTTATCTAAAACTTGTTCAGTCATAACACGTTTTTCAAGAGTACCCGTCATCTCAATAAGTCTATCTGACAATGTTGTCTTGCCATGATCTATGTGTGCAATTATACTAAAGTTTCTAATTAGGCTTTTATCTTTCATGTAGTTTTAAAACTCTCTTTCTATTTTTGAATGTTATTTAGGCTGTACTGGATTTATTGGATTTTGTTCAACTGATTGTACTTCGCCTTCTTTAGCTGTATTTGTATTTTGTTTTGATTCCTTCTTTTTATCTTCTTTTTTATCTTTTGGTTTATATACCAAAACAAATCCGATAGTAATAATTAAAATAACCACAATTACTATCATTCCTATTTTAAATGGATCTGGTCCTTCAACAATACCTATCGCTCTCTCCATATTTTTCTCCTTTGTGCATTTAATTTATTTATTGTTTAAATTTGGATCTTGCATATTCTGTTGTGCTTGTTTCTTTTTCTTATTTACTTTCACTAAAGCAACTATACCAACTGTAATAAGAGCAATAATGCATAATGGTAACAATACAAATAGTGCTATCTTTTCAAATATAGTTCCAAAACTATTTGCTACTCCAGGTTCAACACTTGGTGTTGGTACTCCATATAATTCCGGAACCTCATTTACCATTGGAGAAGGTACTCCATATAATTTAGGTGATGGCACTCCGTATAAAGCTACTGAGTCGCTACCAAAAACATGTCCTGCTTTAAAAATTAGCATAGTAGCAGCTGCTGAGATTGTTAAAAAGAATTTCTTAATTTTACTCATAATTTTACTCTCCTTTGTACATCATGTTATAAACACATTTATTTTGAATATTATCTTCAAAATTCCATGTATGGAACGCTCCACCTAAGCAGTATTCCCAATATTCACAGCTAGCACATTCTTCTGATTTTGTTCTATCCTTATCTCTAAACTCTTTATATTTATTTTCCCATACATCTTTAAATCTATCTGTTCTAATGTTACCTTGAATAAATCTTTTAATTCTTGGTACATTTGGACAAACAAATAAATCACCATTATATAAAATACTTGCTACATTAATTCCTGTTCTACAATTGAAAAAGCTACGTCTTGCAACTCCTTCATATTCAAGTCCTAAGAATCCAGGGCATCCATAATCAAGTATCAATTTTTTACTATTATTCTTTTTAATAAATTGTAGAATTGATTTTATTTCTTCACCGTTTAATAATAACTTATTATTTTCTTTTGCTCTTCCAATTGGATCCATTGAAACTAATCTCCAAGAATCTAATTTTAAGTCGCACATTACATTATATAATTCTTCAATTTGATCAATGTTAGATTTATTAAATACTGTTGTTACTTGTAGATGTTTTACAAATCCTGCTTCGCGAAGATTTTTAATATTCTTCATTATTAAATCGTAACCACCTGGTGTTCCTCTGAACTCATCATGAGTATCTCTTAAACCGTCAATGCTAATAGAAATTGTTTCCATGTTTGCTTTTCTTAACTTTTCAATCATCTCTTCACTTAATAGCATTCCATTAGTTGTCATGCCCCAGTGAAA
Source organism: uncultured Clostridia bacterium (assembly GCA_946410665.1). Lineage (GTDB taxonomy): Bacteria > Bacillota > Clostridia > TANB77 > CAG-508 > CAG-793. The sequence goes on from CAMKBC010000020.1 coordinate 2,077, forward strand.
TCCCAATTCATTTGTTGCATATTCCATTACTTCGCATAAATCTTCTCTTGTTAATGGTTCTCCTCCAGTAACATTAATAAGAATTTTTGATGCATCATAATCTTCTGCAATTTGTTTGAAAGCATCTTTTGCTTCTTGAGTTGTTAACTCTCCTGCATACTTTTTCTTTTCAGCACTACTTCCACAATGTTTGCAATGTGCATTACATGTTAAAGTGCATTCCCAAAACAAATCAACTAATGTATGTTTTTGAGTTCTTTCAATTTCTCTGTATTGTCTATTTAGTTCAAGTTCTCCTAGTTTAAAAATTTTACCAAACATATTTATTCCTTTTTAGACTGTTACTTAGCCTTGCTTGTTCTCGTTATTATTCTCTACATTTGTATTTGGTTTTGTATTTGCTTTAGGCTTTTTTGTTCTGCATCTTATTATGGTCACAATTCCAATAATTAGTACTACTGGCATTAACACAATAAGTAATACTTTGCCTATTTCAAAAGTTGCTTGCACAGGCTCTGGTACCTTACCTACACCATATAGAGGAATTTGGTCGTCTCTCATTGATGGTATATCCATAATAGCATGAGTTTTACCAACTTTCATAAACAATAAAGTAATTGCTACTATAATTGATTTGCCAATTCTTTTAATTCTTCTCATACTTTTCTCCGTTTTATTTACTCTCTTTTGCAACGTTAGCATACTTTTGCAATTGTTTATATGCTAAATAATTTATTGTTCCTGGTACATCAATATTACCTGCTGGAACACCTGTTAAGATTTCAATTCCTTCTTCGATTGTTGATACAGCATAGATGTGGAATTTATTATTCTTAACTGCTTCGATTATTTCTTCATCTAGGTTTAGATTTCTAACATTCTTTGCCGGAATCATTACACCTTGATTTCCTGTTAGTCCTCTTTCTTTACATACTGCAAAGAATCCTTCTATCTTTTCATTAACTCCACCAATTACTTGGATTTCTCCTTTTTGGTTTACTGAACCAGTAACTGCAATTGATTGATTAATTGGTATGTTTGCTAATGCTGATAAGATTGCATAAAGTTCTGTACTTGATGCAGAGTCTCCATCAATTTCAGAATATAATTGTTCGAAACATACACTAGCATTTAATGATAGAATCATATCTTGTGCAAACTTTTGTCCAAGATAACCTTGCATAATTAATGCACCCTTTTGTTGAGTTGGTCCTGCAAGTTCTGCTTCTCTTTCAATGTTTATAATTCCTTGTTTACCACAGTATGTACTAGCTGTAACTCTTACTGGTTTTCCGAAACTATATTCACCGATTGTCATAACAGATAATCCATTGATTTGACCAACTTTTGCTCCGTCAGTGTCAATCATTAAATCTCCGTTAGCAATCATTTCATTATATTTTTCATCGTACTTAATTGTACGTTTCTTTCTTTCTATTAAAGCTTTTCTAATATGTGTATCTGTTACAACGTCTGCTCCATCTTGTTCTGCCCAATTTGCAGCTTCAGCTATAATTTGTGTCATATCACCAAATTGTGTTGAAAGCTTTGTTTGATCTTCTGCTAATCTACTTGCATATTCAGCAAGTCTAGCACAAGCTTTTCTATCTAAGTGTGGTAAATCATTATCTGCACAGTAGCTGTGAATAAATCTTGCAAAGTCTGTTAAGTTTTTATTATCAACAGGAGCAAAATCTTCGAATTCAACTTTTATCTTAAATAGTTTTTTGAAATCTTCATCAACAGATAATAATGTTTGATAAACATTTTCATCACCAATTAAAATTACTTTTAAATTTAGTGGAATAGCTTCTGGTTTTAATGAAATTAATACCATTGATGATTGTTTTTGCTCTAGTGAATTATCTATGCTGATTTCATGATTTCTTAAAACTCTCTTTAAGTTTTCATAGCAAAGTGGATTAGCCATTAAATCGTTTGCTTGTAAAACTAAATATCCACCATTTGCTTTTTGTAGAAGTCCTGATCTTAGCATTGTGTGATCAGTCTTAAGCATTCCATAATAATTTTCATACTCTAGTCTTCCGAACAAGTTGTTGAAAGAATAGTTTGAATCCATTATTGTTGGTGCTCCATCAACATTGCTGTTATCTACAAAAACATTTACTCTATAGTTATCCCATGGTTTGATTTCTAATGCTTTTGGTTGTCCATTGCCTTCTGTGTTTTCTTTCTTGTCGTCATCAGTAAATGCATCTATATTTTTAATAATATCGTTCTTTAAACCTTCTAAGAATTTCTTTATTTTTGCATTTCTTTTAAATTCAACTTTTAAGTCTGATAATTTATTATCAATTGTAATTACAGCTATGCTAGATTTCCATTCGTTGATTTCGTTTTCTGATAAACTTTCAATTTCTTTTATGCTAGCAATTGCTTCCATGATTAATTCTTGAACTATTTCTGATTTCTTTTCATAGTCTTCTTTAATCTTTGGATCAAGTTGATCGAATTCTTCTTCTTTGATTGTTACACCATTAACCATTGGCATCATGAAGATACCATTGTCTGATGATTTTACTTCAAAGTTATAACGAGCACTCTTTTTATTTAAATCACTAATCAATTTATTCTTTTGATTCTGATATTTTTGAGATATTTGTTTCTTTTGCTTTTCAACATTATCAGTTTTAAAAGTAGATTTTAATTCTCTTCTAATGTCTCTGATAAAGTTCTCCATCATATCTTTGAACTTGTTTCCATCACCAGCAGTTAGATTAACTGCAACTGGTTCATTTGGATTATCAAAGTTATATATATAACACCAATCATTTGGAGTTTTTCTCTTTTTAGAAATCTTATCCAAATAATTCTTAGTGTATGTTGTTTTACCACTTCCTGTTGGTCCTTCAAGATATAGGTTGTAACCCCTAGTATCAATTGATAAACCAAATTCAAGTGAACTAATTCCTCTTTCTTGTCCTACCCCTTTATAGTTACTTTGTAAGTCTTTAGTTGTAGTAAAGTTAAATGAACTAGGATCACAAGAATATTTTAATTTTTCGTATGGTACTTCTTTAGTATTTCTCATTTTAAATCTCCCAAAAATAAATTTTGTGCTTCGCTTATGTGTATTACAATGACATCAATATTGCGTCATCATGATCTTTATAATAATTTTCTCTTCTGCCAACTGGTCTAAAACCAAATTCACAGTATAAGTTTTTAGCTACAATATTGTGCTCGCCAACTTCCAAGTTTATTTTTCTTATATCAGCATATTTTCTGATAATGTAACTTAGTAAGTTTGAACCAATACCTTGTTGACGTTTATCTGCTCTTGTTACGATGTTTACTACTTCAAGTTCATCGAACACTTTCTTTATAGCAATAAATCCAACGATGTCTTCGTTTTGTCTTGCTATTAAGAATTCTGAATAGTTTGTATCTCTATCATCTATGAATTCTTTTACTTCCCATAGATTAGGGAACAATTTATAATTTATGATTATCCATTCATAATCACTTTGAGTCATTTTACTAACTCTTATTGCATCATCTTTTAAACCAATTAGATTTCTTTCAGCTTGTGGTTTTCTTAGATACATTGGAGATAATGTATTTGAATCTCCTCTAATTCCAAGTCTGAATTTATTCTGTGCTGCAAACGCAATAGCTTCTGCCATTGTTTCACTTGGTTTAACATATTTATAATCTTTTACTTCTTTGCCTTGTGCATACTCTTGACTTCTTTCAGCAACCAAGTAAGTCTCAATTCTCTCAAGTTCAACATCTCCAACAATGTAAACTTTTTCTTGGAAATTAATGTATTGAGGAATTTCTGAAAGGTTAGTTACTTCTGGGTTCTTGAAAACAGTTAAGTTTCCTTCATGCATTCTATATACTGCAAAGTAAGCATTATCATTTCTTGCATCAATCATTGATAAAATTTTACAATCTTCAACACCACTCTCCATCATAACTGTATATGCTTGAGCTTCTAATGAGTTAATTCCTATTGCTGGTGTTCCTTTTGTATCATTGAAAGCTTTGATTGTAGCAATTCCAATTCTAATTCCTGTGAAAGATCCAGGGCCTATTCCACATGCTAACATATCTAAATCATCTAGTGTTAATTTAGCATCTTCAAGTGTTTTCTTAACCATTGGCATTAACGCTGTTGAATGTTCACGCATGTCATGGTCATGATTTTCACTTAATATTTGTTTTCCATCAATTACAGCAACTGAGCATATCGCTGAAGATGTGTCTATCGCTAATACTTTCATGTGTTTCTCCTTTCCAGGGTCTAATGATTATAATTTTGAAAAATCAACATCATTAAATCTTGTTCCAAATTCTTCTACTTCTAATTTTCTGTCTGTATCGTAGTTGTCACCCTTTAAAATTGTTATTTTCATATAATCTCTAGGAAGTATGTTCTCTATCATATCTCCCCACTCTATTAAGTTAATTCCTTTAGGAAAGTACTCCTCGCCACCGATGTTCTCAAATTCCATAGTGTTCTTTAAACGATAAAGGTCAAAGTGGTTAATTCTTACTTTATCAGTTCTGTATTCATTTACGATTGTAAATGTAGGACTAGATATCTCATCTTTTAAGCCGTAATATGTAAGTATTCCTTCTACAAGCTTTGTTTTTCCAGCTCCAAGTTCACCTGTTAAGATGACAATATCGCCTTGCTTTAGTATGCCTGCTAGCTTTTTGCCGAATTCTTTTGTTTCTTCTTCTGAACGACAAATTATTTCTTGCATATTAAGATCTCCTTTCCTTTTAAAAATCGACACAATTCCACCGTAATTATATTATAAATCGCCCGTTTATTCAATAAAAAAACGACAAAAAAATAATAAGCGTCATAATTCTTCAATTCCAATTACGACGCCTATTATAAGCTCTTTTTTGATACCGATTTTAGCCTCTTAATTCAGCATTGAATTTCTTAGCTAAATTTTCAGTAATTTTATTAATTTCTTCGGCAATTTCCTCGTCTGTTAGAGTCTTTGTTGAATCTCCAATTTCAAGTGTAAATGCAATACTCTTTTTGTCTTCATCTATACCTTTTCCAGTATATAAATCGAACACCTTGCTGTTTAGCAATAGCTTGCCACCAGCTGATTTGATGGCTTTTTGTAAGTCACTTGCTGGTACATCTTTATTTACTAATAAAGCAATATCTTTCTTAACTGTTGGGAACTTAGAAATCTCTTTGTATTTCATTTTTCCTGTCTTAACAGCTAATAATTTATCAAGATTGATCTCGAAAACATATACTTCTTCATTGCAGATACATGGATTGATACGTCCGATATATCCCATATATTTGCCATCAACGATAATTGAAGCACTCTTTCCTGGGTGTAAATCGCCTGGAATGTTGTCATCTACTACAAATGAGTATCTAGCACCATATCCTAAGTATTCTAATACTTCTTCAACCACACCTTTGATTGTATAGAAATCAATCTTTTCTTGCTTTAATCCTGTGTAATATGTACCACTCATTAAAGCAGATAATTTCTTTTCTTCAAAGAATTCTTCACCTAATTTGTAGAAACTCTTACCAATTTCGAAGATGTTAATATCTTCTATATGATGAGCCTTGTTGTATTGATATAATCTATAAAGAGCTGTTGTAACTGTTTGTCTTAAGCAGCTTCTTTCTTCTGTTAATGGTTTTAAAATTCTAATGCTTTCTTTATTTCCATCAAGTTTTTCACTTGTGAACATTGGTGCTTCTTCAGGATTTGTTAAAACATAAGATAATGTTTCGCTTAATCCTAAGTTAACCATTTTATTTCTGATTTCACGAGAAGTTCTATCATAAGAGCCTTTCTTAACTGATAATGTCATTGATTTTCCTTCTACATTATCAACACCGTAAACTCTTCCAACTTCTTCGATTAAATCTTCTTTGATTGAGATATCAATTCTTCTTGTAGGAACATCAACAATAATTGTATTGTCTTTTGATTCGCATTCGAATGCTAATCTTCTGAAACAATCAATAATTTCATCTTTAGAAAGTTTTGTTCCTAAGATGTTGTTGATATTTTCAACTGTAATTTCGATTTTCTTATTTTCTTTATCAGCTTTGTCATAAACTTCAGTTCCTTTAAGAACTTCACCTTCAGCAATTTCAGATAAAAGCTTAACTGCTCTTTCCATAGCCATATAAGTTCTGTTAGGATCCAAACCTTTTTCAAATCTATTTGAAGCTTCACTTCTTAAGATTTTATTTGAAGTTTTTCTTACGCAAACTCCATCAAAAACTGCAGCTTCAATTACAACATTTTTAGTATTTTCTGTGATTTCTGTATCAAGTCCACCCATAACTCCAGCAAGACCAATAGCTCTTGTACCATCTGAAATTACGATATCTTGAGCTGATAATTCTCTTTCTTGTTCATCAAGAGTAGTAAGTTTTTCACCTTCTTCAGCCATTCTAACTTGAAGCATTCCATTTAGTTTATCAGCATCATAGAAGTGAAGTGGTTGACCTGTTTCAATCATTACGTAGTTACTAATATCTACAACATTATTGATTGGTCTAATTCCTGAAGCAATTAATCTTTCTTTGATATAATCTGGGCTTTCAGCAATTTTTACATTTTTAACTTCTCTTGCTAAGAATAATGAACAATTTTCTGTTTTAACATCTACTTTGAATTTTAATTCTTCATCTGATTCAGCATGTGTTAAATCGATATCTTTAACTTTTTTATCATAAATAGCACCAACTTCATAAGCCATTCCTAAAATGCTTAGTAAGTCTCCTCTATTTGCTGTTAAATCAAAATCAATAACACCATCATCTAATCCTAAATACTTGATTGGATCTTCTCCAACTGGTGCATCTGCTGGAAGTTCTTCAATTCCTGCAACTTGGGCATCTGTTAAATATTTTTTATCAAGTCCTAATTCGTATAATGCACACATCATGCCATTAGATTCTTGTCCTCTAATAACACCTTTTTTAATTTCAATTTCAGGAAGTTTTGCTCCGTCTAAAGCAACAATAACTTTTAATCCTTTTCTTGCATTTGGCGCTCCGCAAACAATTTGTCTAACATCTCCTTCACCTACTTTAACTTGGCATACATGAAGATGGTCAGAATCAGGATGTTCAACGCAGTCCATAATTTCGCCGATTACAAGCTTTGTAGCATTGATTAACTTACCTTCTGTATCGTATTCATTACCCATTTTAGTCATATCTTCAGCAAGTTGATGAATATCTAAATCATCATCTAAATCTATATAATCTTTTAAAAAGTTTGTACTTAAAATCATAATTAGTCATCCTTTCTGTCAAATTGTTTTAAGAATCTGACGTCGTTTTCGTAAAGTAATCTAATATCTGTAATTCCATATTTGAACATTGCAAGTCTATCAAGACCTGTTCCGAAAGCAAATCCAGAGTATTCATTTGGATCATAACCATTCATTGATAAAACATTTGGATGAACAATTCCTGCTCCTAATAATTCGATCCAACCTGTGTGTTTACATAGATTACATCCTTTTCCACCGCATTTGAAACAGCTTACATCAACTTCGTATGAAGGCTCTGTAAATGGGAAGTAAGATGGTCTAAATCTTAATTTAGTATCTTCTCCTAACATGTGCTTCATGAAGATTTCAAGTGTTCCTTTTAAGTCTGCGAATGAAATATTTTTATCAACAACTAATCCTTCAACTTGATTGAATTGATGAGAGTGTGTTGCATCATCTTCTCTTCTATATGTCTTACCTGGAACAATAATTCTTAATGGTGTTTTTTCTGTATTAGCCATCATTGCTCTAGCTTGTACTGCAGATGTTTGAGTACGAAGTAGATATTCAGGTGTGATATAGAAACTATCTTGCATATCTCTTGCAGGATGTCCTTTGGGCAAGTTTAATCTTTCGAAGCAATATTCATCTGTTTCAAGTTCAGGACCTGCAACTACGTCATATCCCATAGAAACAAATAAATCTTCGATTTCTTCAATTACTCTTGTTAATGGATGTTTACTTCCTCTGATAATTTTGCTTCCTGGTAAAGTTACATCAATCTTTTCTGTTTGTAACTTCTTATCCATTTCTGCTTTTGCAAAAGCATCCATCTTCTTATTTAATACTTCGCTAACTTCTTCTTTAGCGCTATTAACGATAGCACCAAACTTTGGCTTCTCTTCTGCTGATAATGTTCCCATCATTTTTAATAAAGCAGTTAATTCACCTTTTTTACCAAAGTATTTAACTTTAATAGCTTCTAATGTAGCAACATCATTAGCTTGTTCAATTTCTTGTAATGCATTTTGTTTTACTTCTTCTACCTTATCCATGTTTTATCCTTTCTCAAAAAACAAAAACGATAGTTTCCCTATTTTATAGGGAGACTATCGTTAAATCTCTGTACCACCTATTTTCATCTGATAAATCAGATCTCATTTGAACTTTTACGTTAGCTTAAACGTCCATGCCTACTATTGTTTCAACATAGCCCTCCAAAGTGAAATTTCAATAAATGCATATAGCGATTTTCACCATCACGCCTCTCTAAAATATGTTCTCATTTACCTACTTTGCTTTATCAACGGTTTATTAAGATGTTTCTATATTAACATAATTTCAAACAATTTTCAATAGATTACTCTTCGTCTTCGTCTGAATTGTCTTTTCTTTCTTGGTAAGCTGTATATAAAACTGTTGTTAAAATGTATGTTATCATTCCAACTGGAACTGTGTATGTTCCAACTGGTAATCTGCATAACGCATAAATTGCATATTCAATAGCTTCAACAACAAATATTGTAACTAAGAATAATAACATTTGTTTTGCACCTTTGTATCTAATTGCAAAGAATGCAGCTATTAATAATGTAGAAATTCCTAATGGAACAATATATGGTTCTACTAATGTTCTTAATTTAACATTTGAAACATGCTCTACAATATAATTTGCAGAAGTTAGTTTTGTATCAAACTTTTCATTTATTTTTGTTATATAGTTTTGGTATTGTTCATCTGATATGTTACGAACTTTGATTTGTGCACTGTTTTCAAAGAATTCAACTTCTTTAACAGCATAGAAATCATCACCGAAAACTTCTTTTGCAACTTCAGATACACTATCTAAATTGATAGTTTTATCAGCAGTGAATCTAATTAAATATCCTTCTGCGTATCTTGATGTTACTCTTAATCCAACTGTAGCTGTTACTATTAGTGATGCAATAACTATCACAGCAATAGCTATACAAATAATTTTGTTTTTCATTATTTATCTCCATTCATTTAAATATTATCTTGCTAAGAATTTAGTTATAATAAAGTTATATACTAGTGCAATAACTATTGACCAGAATACTATCATTCCAACGCTAAAGATTGCAGCCCACTCTGCTAAGCAGCAAACTACTGATAAGATTAAAATAGGAATTACGATTAATACGAATTGTTTTAATATCTTTGTAGCTCCATCTTTTAATTCTTTTGTTGAAATATCTTTATTTTTTAATAATCCACAAATCATAAATGAATATATTGCTTGTAAAATGTATCCAGCTTCAATTGCCATAATTCCGTCTAGTGATAATTTTACATTTGTTAATCTTATTACTAATAATAGAATTGCAACGAATCCAACATTGATAATGCTTGCTAAAATTCCTTTGTATCCGAATTTTACAATTAGGATTAAAACAATGAATAATGCTATTGCAATCTCAATATAAATTATAACTTTTGCAGTATTGTTTTCAATTGGTGCTGCAACATATGTATTTCCAGTAACTTCGTACTTATCATTCATTGGTTTATTTTCCATAATGGCAGCTAAGTTTTTAGCACTATTCTTTTGATCTGCATCTCCTGATAAATCACCTAACGTTAATGGTAATTGTCCGTTGCTTACAACACTGTCAAAATCTGTTGTTAATAAATCAGTATCATCTAATTTAATAACAACTTGTTTATCTACATAAGTAGATTCTGTTGAAACTGCTGTTGTTGTGTTTTCTGCTGTATTCTCTGTTGAATTAGCAGTTGTATTTACTGGTGTACCTGCTGGTACTAAAACATTTTGATATTTTGCAGTAATATCTGAGAATTTTCCTCTACCTTTTGCATTAAAGTTAATGCTCATGTATGTTGTTAAACTTCCTGCATAACTTGTCTCGCCAATTACAACACTAGAAACATCATCATTATTCATTAATTCTTCACCAGTTTCTTTGTCTGTAATTTTGAATTTGCCAACTTGGCAAATGTCTGATAAAATTATGTCTGTTCTATCATCTTCTGGAACTGTTATTTCCATTTTTCCTGTTACTTCATCAACTGTAACAGTAAAGTTTTCAACTTTTAAGCTTTTGAATCTGCTTCTAATTACGTCTGCATTAGCTCTGTAATTGTTTGCTTTTTCTTCAGCTGTTAATTCTTTCTTTTCTTCTTTTTTCTCTTCTGTCTTATTTTCTTCAGAAGTTGTATTTTCTGTTGTTTTATTCTCTGTTGTATTTTCAGTTGTTTCTTCTGTTTCTTCTTTAATTTGAAGTGTAACTTGTCTGTATCCAACTAAATCAGCACTTAAAACATAACTTGGTACAGCGTCTTTCATATCACTTTTTTGTGATGTAAATACTCCAACAAATGAAGCAATTGATAATAAAATTACTACCAATACTACTAATAATACGTTAAGTTTCTTTTGAGCGTTCATTTTTCCTCCTAATTGTCTTTCTTCTGATCATTTGCATGATTTTCTTCTTTATTATCGCCATAAATGTCTCTGTAATCAATATAAGAAACTGCCCATTTTTCTATTGCAACCTTTGTTTTGTCTGGACGTAGTTCTACAATAATTTCATCATCATCTACATCAACGATTTTTCCACTTAGGCCACCAAAAGTGACGATGTTATCGCCAACTTTTAGTTCCTCTTGCATTTTTTTTACTTCTTTAGCTTTTCTTTTTTGTTGCCAATTAGTTATATAAAACAAGAATAGTATTAATACAACTAATAAGGCTGTTACTATAATTTCTTTAATATCCATAAATTCCTACCTATAATTAATTTTGTATAACTGGTACTGCTTGATTCATAATACTTTGTGGTTGAGCAGTATTTGTATCATTTGTAGAATTTACTATATTTTTTTCAACTGTATTTTGTTGATCAATTGTATTTTGTTGATCAACTGTATTTACATTATTCGTAACAGAATTTACTGTTTGATTTTCTTTTTCTGAATAATTAATTTCTCCTAAATTATGTTCTCTCCAGAATCTAATAACATCAACTTGTTGTTCATCATTTCCGCAGAAATATGTTCTTTCATTATTCTCAGTACTTGAGAATATTGCAGTTATTTTATCTGATGGTAATTTCATTTCACCTTTATAGTTTATTAAACCATAGAAGTTTATCAGTCTCATATGACCACGATCATCTGGTATTTCTCTATTTTCTTGAACAACAATTGCATTTATATCAGGAATAATTACACATCCTCTAATATTTGCTCTTCCTCCAGTTACTGGTCCTTGTGCTGTTGGACATCCAACTCCATCATAGATTGGATCAACAACTCTTGTTCCATCAAGTGAGTAGAATCCCCATTTTCCATTCTTTTGAACTGGAATTAATGCATTGCATAAAATATATTCACTACCTAGCATATCATCGTTAAAGTTATTACCTTTAACACCAATATTTTCATAATCTGCTGGTACTATTATTTTGCTTTTCTTTGTTGATTGGAAGCTTGCTCCTGAAACCACACATTGTTTTCCAGTGTTCGTTCCTGCAACATATAGACCTTGTTTAATATCTATACAGAATAAGTATGTATATACTAAATCAACGTCAACTTCTCCTCTATCAGATATAATACCCCATCTGCCATCTTCAGCTTGAACTATAAATTTGTTTATACCTTCAATAAATTGGAAATTTCTATATTTTGTACTAAGTACATCAATATATGAACCATTTTCGTATCTTTTTAATCCATATAATCCTGTGTTTAAATCTCTAACTACTACTACTTCTCTTAATAAAGCTTTGTTGTTTTGGAATCTTATTTCATCAGATGCATAATCTTTAGTGTTATTAGCAGCTGTTGGTTCAGTTTCTGAATATGCTCTAATTAATGTTCCTTCTAGTGTTTGGATTGATAATTTTAATGTTGTTGCATCATAAGAAATATCGCAGTTAAAAGCTCTTTCTATCGCTGTTTCATCAGCTAAAATCTTCTTACTATTTGTGTCATATTTAATAAGATGTTCTATGTTAAAGTGTTGGCTTGGAACTGTTCTTTCTTTTGAAATGTAATATTTTACAATTTCCTTTTTATTTGATTCAAGTACAACTTTTTCAAATCCGTTTGGATTAATTATTGTACAATTTGAATCACTTTCATCAGATTGGCCAATTCCACCTCTATTATATGTATAGCCCAATTTGTCTGCTAAACCTTTAACAGAAAAGTACCATGCTTCTGTTTGATTATCATATTCATAGTATACTTCGTTTGGTGACACATATACACCATCAATATTCATTGCTAATGTAGGCTTTTCTCCTTTTGAAATCAAAACTAGTAAAGCCACTGCAACAATTCCTAAAATAAACATTACAGCAACAATTATTATTAATAATCTTTTTGTTTTTTGTTTCTCTTCATCTCCACTATTATTGCTATTTAATGTTGTGTTCATATTACCAAATCCTAAATCACTCATTAGCGTCTAACCCTCCTCATTTGTGGTATATCCATACTTTTTATAAAACTCCTGCGCAAAGTTTGCGAGGTTATCATTTTCAATTTCAATTCTAACCTTATCCATTAAATTAGTCAAGAATTTTATATTATGAATTGATAGTAATCGAGCTCCTAAAATCTCATTACATTTTATTAAATGTCTAATGTATGCACGTGTGTAATTTTTGCAGCAATAGCAGTCACATTCATCATCTACAGGACTGTAATCATGCTCATAAGTTGCATTTCTTACAACCAATTTTCCATGAGATGTCATTGCTGTTCCGTTTCTTGCAAGTCTTGTTGGAAGAACACAGTCACACATATCAATTCCAGCCATTGCTGACTCTATTAAATAGTCTGGTGATCCAACGCCCATTAGATATCTTGGTTTATTCTCTGGTAGTAATGGTGCTGTATGTCTAAGTATTTTTAAGAACTCTTCTTTTGGTTCACCAACACTTATTCCACCTATCGCATATCCTGGAAAATCCATTGCAACTAAGTCTTTAACTGATTGCTCTCTTAAATCTTCATAGAATCCACCTTGTACAATTCCAAATAAAGCTTGCTTATCTGTTGTTGTATGTGCATCTTTACATCTTTTAGCCCATCTTGTTGTACGTTCCATTGATTGCTTTGTATATTCATAAGATGATGGATATGGACAACATTCATCAAAAGCCATGATGATATCTGCGCCAATGTTTTCTTCAATTTTCATAACCTTCTCAGGTGTAAATAATATCTTTCTTCCATCTAGGTAAGATTTAAACATTGCACCTTCTTCAGTTATGTTTCTTATATCTGCTAAACTGAAAACTTGAAATCCACCACTATCAGTCAAAACTGGTTTATTCCAATTCATAAACTTGTGAATTCCACCAGCCTCTGCAACTAATTCATCAGTTGGTCTTTCATATAAGTGATATGTGTTTGCTAAAATAATTTGTGCTCCATTTTCAACAAGTTCTTCTGGTGTCATTGATTTAACTGTTGCTTGTGTTCCAACCGGCATAAATATTGGTGTTTGAATATCTCCATGTGGTGTATGAATTACGCCTCTTCTAGCCCCAGTAGATTTGTCTACATGTAGCACTTCAAATGATATTGCTTCTTTATTTTCCATGCGTTACCTTTCTATTTTTTGATCATCTAAACCTTTTGATATATCTTTTGTTTCTCTTGATTTCATTCTTTCTGCCATTAATCTATTTTGAATATCTGCTTCTGCTTGTTCTTTCTCGTCAATAAATATTCTATCTTTAAAATCATCAGTTTCATCTTTTCCTAATTGACTTACTACATATGGATGATTTTTGATTGCATCAATTCCTGGATTTTTTGAATTGTATTCAATGATTTGTCTTCCAAATTTATCATACCCAATTGCTAATCCTTTTGGATTATTTTTTCTCAACAATCCATGTTTTTCATCGAATATAATATCTGCAATTCTTTTTTCACCTGGTACTCTATATTGTTTTTTCTTAAAAGCTAGATAAAAATCAATTAAGTTTATTTTCTTGTCTGTGATTTTAAACTTAATTAAAGTCATGTCTACTTTTTCTTTTTTTGCCATAACTTCTCTTAAACCTTTTGTATTTCCAACAGTCATTTTTTCAATTAGCATGTTTGACTTT
>CAMKBC010000021.1 GCA_946410665.1 uncultured Clostridia bacterium
TCTTTAACTCACTAATATATCTTCCACCATCGTAATTATAATTTTTATGATTAAGACTCTTATCTAAGTCAACTATTTCTTCTGTCTTCATAGCCATGTCGCACCACATTTCAGTTTCATCATAGAAAGCGAAGAAGTCTGTCATGCAATTTAATTGTACGTGTATTAAATCTCTTTGTAGATCAAAACAAGTATATTTACCATTAATTCTTGCTGTGACATTATCATGTGGCATTGGTCCATAACCAATATTCATATATGCTTGAATACCGATTGAGTTTAACACATTTGCATATAATCTATTTAAATCAAGACAAATGCCTTTGCATTTTTTGTTTTCTTTAATCTCATTAAATGCAATTACTCTTTCTTTTGCTAATCTAAATAACTTTCTTTGTTGACCGCTGTTTCCTACAGTATATCTTTCATCATATGCTAATAGTTTTCCTAATTGAATGTAGATATGTCTTGCCTTTTGCATTTCAGAATAATCTGCTGGCATTTCATCTATCATTCTTTCAATAGCATTATTATAGATTCTAGGTATTTTTTGTTCGGTTGGTATTTCTCTATTTTGTGTTATTGGTTTTTGTTCTTCCATCTTATACCTTTCATAATTTTATAGTGTGTAATTATTTTTTCATTAAGTTTTTAATGTATTCGATTTCTTCGTTTGCATCAAGTCTTAAGAAGATTGGTTCTCCTTTTTCTACAACTTTAATATTCTTTAATTCTTTATATTCTTGAAGTGAATCCCAAGTAATAGTTGAACTATCTAATCCTAATTGTCTAAGTATTTCATCAGATGTTCTTTCCATTAATGGTCTAATTAAAATTGCAATGCTTCTTAATGTTGCAACTAAGTGATACATTACTGATTTTAAATTTTCGATTCTCTTTGCTTTATCTTGTTCTGTTTCTCCTTCAACATCTTTTGCTAATGTCCATGGAGCTGTGTCATCAATATATTTGTTTGTTAGGTGAACTAATTCCCAAATATCTTGAAGTGAATTTGAGAATTCACAATCAGCAATATCTTTTTCGAATTTTTCAATTGCTGCATTGACTGCATCTTCTAAAGCTATATCAACTTCGTTTTCAAGTCCTTGGTATTCATCAAGTTCGCCACCGAAGTATTTGTTAACCATAGCAACTGTACGATTTAATAAATTTCCTAAATCGTTACATAAATCAGAATTGTAATTTTCAACAAATTGTTCAGGTGTGAACAATCCATCTGAATTTGATGGAACAATTTTGATTAAGCAATATTTTGTTGCATCTAATCCATATTTTTCAATTAATTGTTCTGGATAAATTACATTTCCTTTTGATTTACTCATCTTACCATCTTTCATTGTAATCCAGTTGTGTACGTAAACTGTTTTTGGTAATGGTAAATCTAAAGCCATTAAGAATATTGGCCAATAAATTAAATGGAATCTTGCAATATCTTTTCCAACTACATGCATGTCAGCTGGCCACCATTTATTGAACATTTCTTCTTTGTCATCACTTCCATAACCTACTGCTGTAATATAGTTTGTTAAAGCATCAAGCCAAACATAAACAACGTGTTTTGGATCACTTGGTACTTGAACTCCCCAATCAAAAGATGTACGTGTTACGCATAAATCTTCTAGTCCTGGTTTAATGAAGTTGTTAATCATTTCTGTTTTTCTATAATCTGGTTTAACAAAGTCAGGATGTGAATCATAGTATTCTAATAATTTATCTGCATATTTTTTCATGTTAAAGAAATATGCTTCTTCTTGCATCTTTCTTACTTCTCTTCCACAATCAGGACATTTACCATCTACTAATTGTGTTTCTGTGAAGTAACTTTCGCAAGGTTCGCAATACCATCCTTCATATGTTCCTTTATATATATCACCTTGTGCTAAAAACTTTTCAAATATTTTTTGTACTGCTGCAACATGGAAATCATCTGTTGTTCTAATGAATTGATTGTAATCAATCTCCATTTGTTTCCAAAGATTTTTAGCCATATCTGCCATCTTATCAACATATTCCTTTGGTGTTTCATTTGCTTCGATAGCTTTTGTTTGAATCTTTTGTCCATGTTCGTCAGCACCTGTAAGCATGTAGCTTTCTTCGCCTTTTAACTCATGATACTTCTTTAACATGTTTGTTAAAACCTCGCAGTATGCTGTACCAATGTGGTATTTTCCACTTGGATAATATATTGGTGTTGTAATATAAAATTTACTCATGCTTTGCCTTCTTTCCTTTATAAGATGTCGAAATCATAACTTTCTTTATTAATGCTTTTGGATTTCTTGCTTTAATATTTTTTCCGATATTTCTTTTCTTTAATTCATCTTTATAAAATTTATCTAATAATTCATGTTTCTTTAAATCTTTTCTAGCAGCAATTAATGAATATGTTCCATAGATTGCTAAATTCTCTTTTGTCTTTTTGTCTAATTCCATTTTATTAGCTGTTGCTACAAGATTATCAAATGATGCAAGCATATCATTCAATCTCTTTTTGATTTTATCTTCATCATTTCCTCTTGTAATACTGTAAGCTGTTTGAATATAGTGATATTCGCGGTCAGGTAATACAGCTACCTTTTTACTGCTTAATAGTATTAAAGGCATTACTGCAAAATCCTCATGGTATCTTCCGTCTGGGAATTGCATGATTCTATCTTTTCTAATTGCATATAACCATACACCACATAATAGTGGATCAATTCCATAAAGCTTATTGAAAGCTTCTTCGCCTGTCATAATACCAACTATTTTATTTTCAGGAACAGAAATTTCTTTTAAGTATTCATCTTCAATATAAGTGTTCCACTTAATTAAGTCACAGTCTGCTTTAACACATCCTTGAATATCTTGAAGAAGTGTTTCACTTACATAATCGTCACTATCAACATAGATAAAGTATTCTCCTGAAGCTTGTGCAGCTAGAAAATTTCTAGTTGTTGATAGTCCTTCATTTTCTTTGAAGAAGTATTTAATATTTTCATGCTCATCAGCATATTTTTTTGCAATTTCTTTTGTGTTATCATTTGAACCGTCATCTGCAATTATTATTTCATAATCCAAATCACTTGGATGTTGATTTAATATTGAATCAACAGCTCTAGATAAAGTTGTACCTGCATTATAAGCTGGTATTAAAAAACTAACTTTCATAAATTCCTCACTTATTCGCTTACGATTTCTTCTTCTTTCTTGTCATTTTCATTGCTGTTCATAAGAGCAGCTAATGTATTTAAAACATTTTGATTATATGCCTCTGGTGAGAATGGTTGCATTCGGAATCCTTGTTGTAAAAATTGTCTCATTCCAATTAATACACCGGTATCTGAGTTTTCAACTACAATTCCATATTTTCCTTCAACATCTGATTTTGCATCAGAAACATCTGTTGTAACTATTGGTAGTCCCAAAGTTAATGCTTCTAACCAAACTACTGGGTATCCTTCATATTGTGATGACATAAGTAATGCAGTAGATTGAGCCATATATTGATATGGATTCATCTTTGATCCGAAGAAATGGATATTAGGTAAGTTTTGAGAATGTTCCTTGTATTGTTCCATATCAGGTCCATCACCTAATATTGCAACTCTAAACTTATATCCTTCTTGGCATAATCTTCTTGTTGCTTCTATAATTCTGCTTATCTTCTTTTGAGCTTCGTCCATTCTACAAACAGTAATGAATGTTGGGATATTGCTTCTTACTAATTCATTTTGTGGTTCTGCAGCTTTTCTTCTAACATCGTTAAAGTCTAACAAGTTATTGCATCTAACTAATCTAGGTAATAGATTTGGGAATAATGATGCAAATACTTTTCTATCCTTTTCAGAAACAAAAACTATCTTTTTGTATTCGTCAACTTTTAACTCATTATAGAATCTTTTATATTTGATAACATCTCCGCCATAGAATTCTAAATAATCATTGTGAACCCAAAGTATAGAATTTTGGCTAGCAGTACGTGCTACAAATGAACATGGATTTGAATATGTTGCATAGCAAATTGATGCATCAAATTTGTTTTCATATTCTTTTTTGAATGCTAATTGTTTATTTAAATTTATTGTTTTTCTAATTGGACCTAATGCTAAGCTACTTACTTCATAAGTAATTATTTTAACTGCTGGAGGAAGCATTTTTAAGAATTCGCCTTCCTTCTTTTCTAAGCATAAAGTTACTTCATATTGCTTTGTTGATAGCAATGTGTATATTAAATTTAATAGTGCTTTTTCAATGCCTCCAATTTTTAATGAGTGTGTTGAAATTAAAATCTTCTTCATAAAAATACCTCTTTACTTAATCTTACGTATATTTGAATATACTAGTTTGTTATAGTTACAACGTTGTATCCTAGGAATAGTCCTGATTCGATAACTCCCGGAATTGATTTAATTTTCTTTTCTAAATCCATTCCAATATTATCAAACTTTGCATCTAAGATTGCATTGTTGTTTTCTGTCATTCCTCTGTATATTGTTTCTGTAGCTCCAATCTTCATTAGTTCGTTAGAAACATATTTAACAGCTGTTGGGAATACTTCAACTGGAACTGGGTGAGCTTTACCTAGTTCTTTAACTAGCTTTGTATTATCAACTAGAATATATGTTAATGGTGAGCTTACAATGTTTAGCTTTTCTTTAAACATAGCTCTTCCCATACCTTTGATCATATTGTTCTTTTCGTCAACTTCATCAGCACCATCAAATGCCCAATCAAGTTCGTTTTCAAGTAGGTTACCTATCTTGATTCCATAACTTTTACAAAGTTCTTCCATCTCTTTAGTAGTTGGAATACCAATGATGTTAAGCTTTTCGCTTTGAACCTTTTTTCCTATTTCTATTGCAGCTAAATAAGCAGTACTTCCCCAACCAAATCCAATTGTTTGGTTGTCTTGCACTTTTTGAGTGATTAGTTTTGCAAGTACTTCTTTAGCCTCTCTATTGGTAATATGTTCAATGTCCATATTTCCTCCTAAATTTGCATATTTATCCGCCTTATATTGTATATTTTTTGAGCAATTTTTGCAAGGTTTAAAGGCCAAAAAGAAAGGCTTTTTCAAGCCTTTCTTTGTATTATTTTTAGTATTGTAGAAATTACCATTTTTTGCTAATTTTATTTAAATCTTCTGCCTCTTCCTTTACGTTTTGTTTTCTTATCTTTTAATTCATCGGCAATTTCTTCTTGTAATTCATCTATTTCATATCTTCTCTTAAGTTCATCAGCTTCGCCATTTAATCTAGCATTGATCATATGCTCTGATACTGTTCCTTCCGGAAGATCAGTGTCATCAATTCCGCCATACTCATCTTCATCGTCTTCTTCATCAGACTCATAAGCTCTATGTATTGTATTGTATCCAGCTCCGCCGAATCTCTTTTCATCATCTTCTTCATCATCTGACTCTTCGTCTCTGCTTAGATAATCATAGTTTGAATCACTCTCTTCATCTAATCCGGCTACTCCAACTGGTTTGATGTCATGTCCGATGTCTGCATCAAATCCATTGTCACCACCAACAAAGTTATTGTCGTCATCAGCTTTCATTGCTTCTTTTGCTTTCTTCTTTTGGATGTGGTTAACAATTAATAAGATAATTAAAATAAGTACTAATAGTCCTACAATTGAACCAACAATTATAATGATTAACTTAATATTTAATGATCCTGATGTTTTTGTTTCTGGTACTATTTCTTCAACTGCTCCAGCTTTGTTTACTCTAATTGTATATGTTGTAGTAACTTTTTCATCATCTTTTGAAGTTAATTTAATTGTGATGATGTTTTCACCTGGTTTTAAATCTTTATCACCTGTGATTTCAACATTGATTTTATCTTTGAATTTCTCTTCAATTTCAAAATCAATATTTAATTCTTTTGTTTCTTCATCAAGGTCCATTGTATATTCGAATACATCTGGTTTGAATTCTTCATTAAGTTTAGCTAAAACTTGTTTATTATCTTCGCTTCTTAATTTTGTGATACTGAATGTTTTTAATCTTAAATCTGATTGTTGAGCTTTTACTTCTTTAGTAAATTTAATTCTATATGCTCTAACATCATCATTTTCGGCTTTACAATAAACTATGATTTCATTTGCGCCTTCTTTTACTTCATAAGTTCCTGTTCCTGATGTTACTTTTGAATTTCCTCTTCCTTTAGCTGAAATCTCAATAGTCTTCAATTCACTCATATCGTAGTCTTCAGGAAATTTTAATGTGTAATCTAAATTATCTGATCTAAAAGCTGGATCCAATGTTCCAACACTTGTTGATAAACTACTTAAATGATTTTCACCACTCTTTGTTTCTTCTTGCTTCTTTTGTGGTTCAGTTCCTGGATTTTGTTTTGGATCTGATGATGTATTTCCTGTGTTGTTATCTTCCTTTGGTTTTTCCGCTTCTTTTCCTTTAACTGTTACTGTTGCAGTAGCAGATGAACCACTAATTGGATTTCCATCTGCATCTGCCATATCTACTGATGCAAATGTAACTTTATAAGTTTTCGTTCCAACAACATTGCTAGGTGTGGTAAACTTGTATGTTGCTAGCCCACTAGTTTTGTTTTCGGTTAATGCAAATGCTACTTTACTACCACTTGCTTGGCCTCCAGTTGCTGAAGCACTAGAAAATGTTAGTCCTCCATTACTTGATACACTAATTGATCCAGAAGCTACTGGTTCCTGACTGTTTATTGTTATAGTAGCTGTTTCACCTGCATTTACAGTAGGGTCACTAGTAGTAATTCTTGCTTGAGAATTTGTTGCTAAACAAAATAATATAGCTGCGACAAAAAATAATACATACTTTAATTTCTTAATCATTTTCTTTTTTATGATATTAAAATATCATACTCTCCTTTTTATAGATTTATATTTGCTATTCCTAAATAGCATTTCAAAACAACAGTAGCATCAGCTGGTGTCATTTTATCATCTCCATTTGTATTAGCACCTTTTTGCTCATATGTAGAGATATTCTTAGTTCCTAAATACGCTTTTAAAATAACAGTAGCATCAGCAGGTGTCATTTTTCCATCTCCATTTACGTCTCCAAGTTTAATTATAGTATATGTTTTACCTTCAACTGTTATTGTATAACCAGTTCCAATCATTACTGAATTATCAGTAATTTGTTTTCCACTTTTATCTCTTACTACTGCAGTAGTATATTTTGAAAGTACTTCTTTTAGTGTAACATTTGGTTCAACTTTTAATGTGTTATTTGTAGTATCTCTACTACCAATTTTGTTCATTGGTGATGGTGTAAATGCTGGTGCTTTTCTAACTTCGCTACCTGTTGCTGCATTTCCGTTAACATCGATTAAGTATGATCTTGCAACATATCCTGTGATACCTGTACCAGTAATTACTTTATCCCAGTAGTATCCATCAATCATTGATGATGCAATTTCTAATCTTGTTAGTTTTGTATCGTTTGGTAATAATCTGATTACTTCTCCTGAGAAGCCTGCTGCTGATCTCATTCTTAAGCAATCGCTAACTTTTACTCTATAAACTGCTGGATTAGTATCTAATGAACTTCTTTGAACAAATCCTTTTGTTCCGTCATTCATTATTACTCTATCCCATGTAACACCGCCATATGTATATCTTCCAGTGTTATCTACTCTTGAAGTAATTTGTCCCTTTGATAATGTTGTTAAAACTTTTTCACTTGATGCTGGGCCGGCTCTTAAGTCTGCTTTATCTGTTGATATTGAAACATCTTCATTGCAGTTTGTTATGTCTGATATTTCTTCCCAAGCTGATGAATCAAATTTAATATATCCAACTGTTCCATTTGTTAGAACAATTCTATGCCATCCGTTGTTATCTCTTTGTGTTGATACTACGATTGTTTGATCATTAGCAATTGTTGCTACAACTTTTGAATCAGTGCTTGCTGATGCTCTAACATTCCAATCTGTATGTCCTGATTTTAATTTAATATTCTTTGGTCCATTAACTGAAGAACTGCTTGGTATTGGTGATGCATAACTTGGCATGTTCTTGAATACTGGAATTACGAATGTTAATGGATTATTTAGAATTCCTGTATCTTTTAATTTGTTGTACATTGACATTGATTCTGAATGTGGAGCTTCAATGTTTTGCATGTATTGATGTGTTAATGTTCCACCTTTTGCTTCAACGTCAAATTTGTTCAAGTACATTGTGTCTTGTTTGCAAGATAACCAAGAAGAGAAGATCTCATCTATTCCACCTTCTAAGCTCTTTTGTAATGTGTCCCATCCTTTTTTCTTAGCATATGATAAAGCATTTGCAATGATTGTAGATGAACTATTACCAGAAGCATTAATGTTAAATACGTTGAAGTATTTCTTGCCGTCGCCACCATTCATGTTGATGGTTCCGCTTCCTTTCATTCCTTGCTCTTGAATGATTCTTGCGATTATATAATAAGGATTTGCTCCTTTATTTCTACAAGCATTATTAATTGCTTTTGCATAATCTAGGTTGTCTAAGAATGAACCTTTTAATGCTGATAATACTTGTTGGTCTGTTGTTGATGGATATGTTCCAATCTCTAAGAATTGTAATAAGTATCCATTATCGTATAACCAGTTTCTTGGATCCATGTAGTATGCAATTGCTGCATTCGATGGATGATACCAAGATCCGTTATCAAAAGCTTTATATCCTAAAACAGGATCAATCCATTCTCCTGTATGATAGCAAATTAATGAATATGGTGAGCTTCCTGAGAATGAAGCTTCTGAAGTAATTGTTTGATTCCAGTCAAGTTCTGTGTACATGATTTTAAACACCCAGTTTGGATGTGTTTTCTTTAAGTTATCTATTAAATCTTTATATCCTGGATATTTTGCAGTGTCTAAATTAGAACCTGTATATACTGTTCTTGTAGAATCTGCCTCTACAATTTGCATATCAAATAAAACACTAATCAATGAAAAGAAAAGTGTGAATAATATAATTAATGCTGTTATCTTGTGTGCTTTCTTGTAAAACATTTTTCCTCCGTAAATTAATAAAAACTTTATCATATCTATTTTAACATTATAAATTTTAATATTCAAAGTCAAAACCTTTAAATTAGATGTACTTATATTAATTTTTTGTAATATTCTACCAATTGTTGGCACGCAAAAAAACTAGTTACTTTTCAGTAACTAGTCTTTATTTCTCAATTTGTTCTCGACAAATGTTTTTCAATTTATTTTAATCTCTTTAATTCTTCTAGGCATTTCTCGCAAACGATTTTTCCCTTGTAATCAACAGTGTTCTTTGAGCTTCCGCAGAAAGTGCAATCTGGTTCATATTTTTTAACTAAAATTGAATTGCCTTCAACGTGAATCTCTAATGGATCGTTTTGAGAAACGTTTAATTTGTTTCTAATTTCCATAGGAATAACAATTCTTCCTAATCCATCAATCTTTCTTATTACGCCAGTAGCTTTCATATTAAACCTCCTGCTCTCTAAATATAGTGAGATTATAACATAATATTTTTGGTAAATCAAGGAAATTTCGAAAAAAATTGTCGAATTTTTCCATTTTTTTTACTAATTTTTTACTGGTATTTTTTGCAATTTTACTAGATTTTTGGCCTTATTTAGCAATATCTTCTGCTACTTTTCTTAAAACATCTTTAACATTGTCGTACTTTAATGTTTCTAATGCTTCATCAATGCTAAACCATTTAATAGCATCAACTTCGCCATGTTGAGGTATTTCTTTACCATTTAGCTTTCTAGCTAAGAAGTAAACTACCTTTCTGTTAACCTTTTTATTGGTTACATATTCAATTTCATATCTTTTACTTTCATCTACAGAAACATCAATATGTGTTTCTTCTTTAGTCTCTCTCTTTGCTGTCTCTACTTCTGTTTCGCCTTCTTCCATGTGGCCTTTTGGAAAACCCCAATTGTTGTTATTATCATAGATTAGTAAAACTTTTTCATTTTCAATTATTATGCATCCACATGAAATTTCTATTTTTTGCTCTTTCCTATTTTCAATTCCTCCCATAATTTTATCTCCTAACTTACCCTTATAATATCACAACAAATTTATTATCTCAACCAAAAAACAGCGATAAAAAAAGAAATTATTTTATTCAAATAATTTCTTTTTTTACTTTTACATTATATTTGTATTTTTCTTGTTCTTTTTTACTGGAACATTAGGATCATATTTTCTTACTGGATGTTCTTCCAACAACTCTGGTTTTCTCCAGAATCTTTCCATTTGTCTGAATGTATTTGCATAGTAGTATCCATCACAGATTCTTTCATCTCCAACAAATGCTATTGAAATTGTTTTATCTTGTTTTAATTCTTCATCTTCATATATATACCCCTTCTTTTTCTTACCCATTGCAAAGAACAATGATGTTGTTCCGAAATTATATATATGGTGATAAATAGCATCAATTCCAATTGATCCAACGTTTGTTATGAATGCGCTTGTATGGAATGGACTTGCCTCAATAATTGATTTTGGTAATCTTCCTTTTTTATCAAGATGTTTAAGCATTCCAACAGCCAATTTAAATAACCATGTTGGCAACTTATTTAAAAAGTTAGCTGTCTTATCTGTGGCATTTTCATTTTGTGTCTCTTTGTTGTAAGCAACAATTTCTTGAAGTTTCTTAGAAACATCAAAAATGTTTTCGTTGCCTTTCCAATGTACTTTTATTGTTGTTTCTTCACCTTCATCAGTTTTACTCTTTTTAATTGAAAGTGAAGTTGTAATTTCATTTCTAGCGTATGTTCTTCCGTTAATGCAGAATCTGTTTAGTTGTGGTCTTTCAGAAAGCACTCTAATAACAGTCGCAAAAATAACATCCATGATTCCTAGATTGATGCCTTCTTCTTTTTTCTTGTCGATATACTCTTCAATTGCTGCAATTGAGATATCTTTCTTAAAGAAAACTTGTGAATCATCTCTTTCCTTCATTAATATTGGTATTAATCTAAACTCAGGTGGCAGATTTTTTAATTCTTTTCCATCTCGTCTATGTCCGAACATATTTCACTTCCTTATATAAAAATTTCTACATCTGTAATTCCTACTAAGTATTCTCTAAATGCTTCTCTATCTTCTTCTGATCCAACTACTGTTCCATAGTGAGTTGGAATCGCTTTCTTAGGCTTAATAATTTTTATTAGCTCAGCCGCTTCTCTTGCAGTCATTGTATATGTTCCACCAATAGGAACAAATGCAATATCGCATTTTACTTCTTTTGCTTCTGGTGTAATATCTGTATCTCCTGCAATATAAAATTTGTTTTCCTCAATATCAACAATATAACTTACCCAATTATACTCTCTCTTATGAAAGTCTTTTCCAATATTATAAGCTGGGATTGTTGTAAAGTGAAATTCATCTATATATCCATCAAAGAATGGTTCAACAGTAAGAATTCTATCTTCTGAAACACCTATTCCTTGTATATCTTCTTTTACGTCTGGTGTACAAACAAATTTTGTGTTTTCATTCATTATTTGTCGTATATCATCAGGAGAAAAATGATCATAGTGAGGATGTGTTATAAAAATAATATCCGCATCATGTGGTTCAAAGTCTGGGTCTAAATCATATGGGTCAAAATAAATTGTTTTTTCATTTACTTTAATCATGATTGCATTTTGTGTGAATAAATCAATAGCTTTTAACATCTATTTCTCCTTTCTTTTTTTCTTCTTTTATGCGGTAATTATAACACAGCCAATTAAAAATATACAATAAATAGAAACAAAAAAGCAGTTGCCTTCGCAACCGCTTCTTTACTATTCAATTATTTAAATATTAGTTTTACTAGTGCTGTTAAAATAATAGCACCGATAGCTCCTGTTATAATTGCTCCTGGAATACCAGAAAGAACTGGAATTGGAATTAATCCTAATACGAACTTTCCAACAACGCCTCCTAATAATCCTACAATTATGTTTGTTATTAAGCCTCTTTTGCTACCCATAACAATTCCTGCTAGATAGCCAGAAGCAGCTCCAATAACAATACTTAAAATAACTTCTAGAACCATACTTTTCTCCTAATCTTATTGATTAATTGCTTGCATTGGGCATCCTGCTGCGCATGCTCCACATTCAATGCATTTTGATTCATCGATTACGTATTTTCCATCTTCTCCTTGTGCTGGTGCTTGAACTGGGCAAACTGCTGCGCATGCTCCACAAGCTATACATTTTTCACAATCAATTTTGTATGCCATAACTAACTCCTCCTAAAAATTTATCCTTTTCATTTTATCACTTTTTTATATTTTTGCAATGATTTATTCGATTTTAATTTATTTCTTTTTATTACGTTTTTGCTTAGCTTTTAATATACAAAATGCTCCAAAGCCTCCAACAATACCACCAACTATTCCACCTATAAGTCCTGGTGAAACATGGCTTCCTACGTCATTCTCTTGTGGTTTCTCAGCATCTTTTAGTCCATACTTTCCTGTATAATCATTAACTTTGAAACTATCTACTACATTTTTGTATTTTTCTGTGTCTGCTGTTTCTGTTTTATATGTAGTAACTGTGATAGCATAGCAATATTTTCCTGAATAAATTAAGTATTGTCTAAAATATACATTTTTCTCGCCATGTTTAGCATGTGATTCATAATAAATACATCTATAGTTGTTAGGTGTTATAGTTTGAATCTCTGCCTTATCTACTGCAAATTCACTCTCTTTTACTGCTGGCTTTTGTCTCTCAATTTCGTCTTCAGTAAAATAATCTTTGCCATCTATAGTTTTATTCATTACTATGTTTATACTTCCATCTTTTTCTGTCGAATTTAGTATCAAAGTTTCATTCATTGATTCTTCTTTGAAACCTTCACCTACATCGATTGAGTAAAACTCATTTGAATATGCATAAGCTGAAACGCTTAATACGATCATTGTCATTATTAAAGTTATAATTGAAACTAATTTTTTCATAATTTCTCCTTTATCTAAACTTCCTGTCTATTTTACCATAAAGCTTTTAACTAATCAAAGTATGTACTAATTTCTTGAAGATTATCGAAATTAGTTTGTCTTAGAATTTCGTAAGTTATTACACATACTGAATTTGAAAGATTTAAACATCTTAGTGTTGGTCTCATTGGAATTCTAATACACTTATCCATATATTTTTGAAGTAAGTCTTCTGGTAAACCTTTTGTTTCTTTACCATATAAAACAAATACTTCATCAAATTTTGTATAATCAATATCTGTATATGATTGTTTTGATTTAGATGATGCCATAAACATAGCGTGCTCTTCTGGCTTATATTTATTTAAGAAATCTTCTAATGAGTTATGCTCTTCGATTTCTAGCTTATCCCAATAATCTAATCCAGCTCTTTTTAGATATCTATCATTTATTACAAATCCCATTGGATGAACTAAATGCAATTTAGCTCCAGTGGCAGCACATGTACGTGCTACATTGCCTGTATTTTGTGGTATTTCAGGTTCAACCATTACAATGTTTATTTTCATATTTACCTCTTTTCGACAAGAAGCATTATAACATAAATCCAATTAAATTAACATTAAATAATTAAAAAGATCATATAAAAGGGAAAGGAGCCACGAATTCGTGACTCCCCCTTACACTTTTTCATTTAATTCTATAAGCTACTAACCACAACAATCAACAGATTAATCAACGTCGTAGTTCATTGCGGCATCGCAAACATCATCAAAGTCTACTTTGCCAGCGTTTAAGTCGGCAACCAGATTTTTTACCATCTTTCTTGTCAGTTTCTTAAACTTCGGTGTCACATTCCTGATATAGGATCTTGGATCACACTGACTCAAAATAGAGCCATCGTCATCAATCTCATAAATCACTGCTTGTAGCGGCGCTGCGAAGACATACTTACCATCGCTCTCAAATACAAGCTCGATGCCAAATAACTTCTCGATCTTAGCCGCCATTTCCTGTGTACCCTCATACGTCCGTGTACCCGCTTCTAGAAATAATACCTCATATTTCATTTGTTATACCTCCAATGCTGCATTTTGTTTTTTAGTTGCAAATGAAAAAGTGCATGATATATAGAACATATCAAGCACTATTTTACCATATATTGGCACTTTTTTCAACTTTTTCTATTTTAAGCATAAATTTAGGGAGCCACAATTTGTAGCTCCCACTTTACACTTTTTCATTGATGAACTTAGTTACTTATTAGATTATGCCTGTTTACACTTTAGATGCATCACAAACATCATTAAAATCTACGACACCCTTGTTTAACTGGTCAACAAGTTTGTCTACACGACCTTCGGTTACTTTCTTATATTCAGGATGTGACTCCAAAATATAATCACAAGGATCAGCCTGTCTGATAATCTTGCCATTGTCATCACGCTCAAAGACTACAGTCTGCATTGGTGATGTAAGAACAAAGTATCCATTTCTCTCAATCTGAATATGCATATCTTTTTCTTTGGCAACCTTTATAGCTTCAGCTTTCTTTCCCTGCATCTCCAGCTTTGAAGCTGGTCTGTAAATCTTACTATATTTCATTTTCTTTTTTCCTCCGTTGTAAAACTCTTTGCTGCAAATGAAAAAGTGTATATTTTAGATAACACAATGTATCTGACTGCTATTTTACCATATATTGGAATTTTATTCAACTAAATCGTTGAATTTTTCGTATACTTCTTCGTTATATTTTTTCACATTAATTGGTCTTCCCTCAGCATT
>CAMKBC010000022.1 GCA_946410665.1 uncultured Clostridia bacterium
AAATCTTCTCTAATTTCGTAATTAGTCATTTTATTCCTCTTTATTTAATAATTTCATCAACTGCTTGATTGATTTTTTCTTGTAACTCTTCATCTTCTATTGAGTTAATAATCTCATTAAAGTTTGCTCTAATTATTGTTTTCTTTGCTTCTTTTTCATCAAGTCCTCTAGTCATTAAATAGAATAACTTTTTGCTATCTATCTTACCAGATGATACACCATGCTCACCAAAGACATCTTCTTCATGGCATAATAGCATTGGTAATGACTTTGATCTTGATTCTTTTGATAGAAGTACACAATCTTCTTGCTCTCTTCCATCTGCTTTTACAGAACCTTTCTTAAAGTCAATTGTACCCTTAAAGCTCTTCTTAGCTTTATCTGTAATTGCACCTTTAGATTCTATCTTTATCTTTGATTTCTTGCCGATTGTTTCTACATGGTAGTTCAAATCTAATACATCATTTTCTTTTCCAAGATAAATGTTTCTTAATACTTGTTCTGAATTATCACCAATTAATTTTGTATAAATATTTGAAACTTTATTCTTTCCTGATAAATCTAAAGTTGTTGTAAATAGTTTTGCATTTTCTTGTAAGTTGTTTTCAATTGAAATAAATGTATTAGTACTATCACCAATATTGTTTTCAACAATAACTGTCGCAACTGAATTCTTATCTAAGTTGGCTACCACTTTTAAATTGATTAATGAATCTGCATTATCCTTTGAATTACATTTGATTACAATTCTTGATTCTGCATTTTCAGCAACATTAAATACTAATTCGCCAACATAAGTATTATTATCTTTATCAAATAATAAACTTACTTCAACATTTTCTTTTGAATATTCTTTAATGTCGATTATTGTCGAATAATATTTATCTGATGGTAAATTAATCTTAGAATTAAACTCACCATCAACAACTTTAATATCACTTATTAAAGTTTTGCTTGAACCACCCTTTTCATCTTTATTAATTGTTAGTCCATTAAATTCTTTAAAAGCAATTTGTTTTTCACCTAATTCTAATTTAATATCATTAATCTCATAATTATTAGTTGTTCTTATAGGAGTTTCATTTAATATATATTCTTTCATTATCCGATACTCCCTTCTAATTCTAGGTTAATTAAGTTATTCATTTCTACTGCATACTCTAGTGGTAATGCTTTAGAAATTGGATTAGCGAATCCTCTGACAATCATTGCCTTTGCATCTTTCTCGCTAATTCCTCTGCTCATTAAATAGAATATTGTTTGATCTGATATTTTTCCAATTGTTGCTTCATGTGAATATTCAATATCATCTGTTTCGATAATATCATTTGGTATTGTGTCTGAACGTGATTCACTATCTAACATTAAGCTTTCACATGAAATTGTCAATTTAGAATTTGTAGCTGTTGGTTTAACGTGAACATTACTTCTAAATGTACATACACCACCGTCTTTTGATATTGACTTGGCATCTACTATTGATGATGTGTTCTTTCCAACTTGTACTATCTTTAATCCTGTATCTAAGTTTTGTCCATTTCCTGCAAATGAGATACCTGTGTATTCACAAGTACTATTGTCACCTTGCAATATACTCATTGGATAAAGCATTGAAATCTTTGATCCAAATGATCCTGTAACCCATTCAATTTTTCCATTCTTTCCAACAATTACTCTCTTTGAGTTTAAGTTCATCATATTCTTTGACCAGTTTTCAATTGTTGAATATCTTAGTGAAGCATTATCTTTTACAAATAATTCAACCGCACCAGCATGTAAATTAATTTCATTATACTTAGGTGCCGAACATCCTTCGATGAAATGAAGATATGCATCTTCTTCAACTATGATTAATGTGTGTTCGAATTGTCCTGCTCCTGGTGCATTCAATCTAAAGTATGATTGAATTGGGATTTCTAATTTAACTCCCTTTGGTACATATACAAACGAACCACCTGACCATACTGCATAATGAAGTGCTGCAAATTTATGATCAGTCATTGGTATACATTTCATAAAATATTCTTTTACTAAGTCTGGATATAATTTAACTGCTTGATCAAAGTCAGTATAAATTACTCCTTGTTTTACTAGTTCATCTTTAATACTGTGATAAACTATTTCACTATCATATTGTGCTCCAACTCCAGCTAGTGCTTCTTTTTCTGCTTCTGGAATTCCAAGAGCATCGAATGTTGATTTAATATCATCTGGAACATCGTCCCATGTTTTGCTATTTAATTTTGATTGTGGTCTAACATATGTAGCAATCTTGCTCATATCTAATTCTGATAGATCTGGTCCCCAGTTTGGCATTGGTAGTTTTTCATACATTTCTAATGCTTTTAATCTAATATCTAAAAGCCATTCTGGTTCGCCCTTCTTTTCAGAGATTTCTCTAATTACATCTTCAGTTAGACCAATTGTTTTATAACTATATTTATCTTCATTTTTAACATTGTAAATGTTTTCAACTTTTTCATCTCTGTATTTATTTACGTCAGTTTTCAAAACAAATTTTCCTTTCTAACTAATTATTTAATGTAATCTGCAAATCCATTCTTGTCGATTTCTGCTGCTAAACTAGCATCTCCTGTTTTAATAATTTTTCCATTTACTAAAACATGTACATAATCAACTTTTAAATCTGAGATTAATTTCATTGAGTGTGTAATTAAAAGAATTGAATTCTCTTCATTTTTGAACATGTTAATTCCTTGTGAAACTGTTTTGATTGCATCAACGTCTAGTCCTGAATCTGTTTCATCTAGAATTGCTAGTTTTGGATTAAGTGTTAACATTTGAAGAATTTCATTTTTCTTCTTTTCACCACCAGAATATCCAACATTTAAATCTCTGTTTGCATATGTAGAGTTTATATCTAGTTTTTCCATATATCCTGAGATTTCTTTTTTGAATTCAAATAATCTTACTGGTTCTCCAGTAATTGAATTCTTTGCTGTCTTTAAGAAGTTTGTAAGATTGATTCCTGGTACTTCTTCTGGATTTTGGAATGACATGAATAAACCAAGTCTTGCTATTTCATCAGCTTTCTTGTCTGTTACATTCTCTCCATCAAAAATAATCTCTCCACTTTCAATGTTATACTCTGGATTGTGCATGATAACATTAGCAAGAGTAGATTTTCCAGCACCATTTGGTCCCATTATTACATGAACTTCACCTTTATTAATTGTTAAGTCTAATCCTTTTAGAATGTCTTTTTCGCCAGCTTTGGCATGTAAATCTTTAATTTTTAATAGTTCCATAAGAACGCCTTTCTAATATATTTTTTATATCTGTTAAGATATTAATTAGTTGTATTTGTTAGAATAGTCTAACATTTAATATAATACCACTATTTTTAGTACTTTGTCAAACATTTTAAAGATATATTTTACTTAGATTCTAAGCTATATTTTAAGCTATATTTTCAACCTATTTTCATTAAAGAACTAGACACTATTTTTATCTTGTGCTAATATATAGAAGTGCAACAATTAGCACATTCATGATTGTTTAAATTTCATATCTGCCGCTGTGTTGGAATTGGTAGACGAGACGGACTCAAAATCCGTTGCCAGTAATGACGTGTGGGTTCGAGTCCCACCAGCGGCACCAATCTAAGAGGCTTAGGCCTCTTTTTTATTTTGCTTAAAGTTACAAAAAAAGAGCGATTTCTCGCTCTTTTTCTGTATTTACTTATTTAAATTATTCACCTTTAATATAAGCTGTTGTTGCACTGCTTGATGATTGTACTTCAACTAAGTAATCTGTGCATCCTTTTGGAATTTGATATAAGTATTGTCCGTTGTATGTTTCTGTTTTGATTGATGATGTTTTTAAAAGATTTGATCCTGTTAAGATCCATGTCTTTCCACCATATGAAAGGATTTTTCCATCAGCTCCTCTTAGACGTAATGTCATTGAAGATAAATTTCTGCTTCCGTAGCTTTCTTTAATTGGTGTCATATCTACACTATAATCAATAACGCACCATTCGCATCCGTCTGTTAATTTTGAAGTTACGTTTGCTCCTGAAGCTTTGATTGCTGCTTCTGCATCAGCTCCTCTTAAGATTTTGTTAATTCTTATAGGTGTATCAACATATTTTCCATCGCTGTAAGATGATGCTGTTGTCCATTCGCCAGTCTTTGCTGGTGCAGCAACTGATGATGGTTTGCTATCTACTTTTGCAGTAGTTGTTGTATCTGGATCTGTTGTGTTGTTTGATGTGATGTTAGATAATGCATTTGATACTATATTTAATTCGTTTCCGATACGATTTCCTAAGTTGCTTAATTCATTTCCTGCATTTCCTAATTCATTTTCAACTGAATTCCAAATTGTTCCTAAATTGTTCCATACTGATGAATTTCTTGTTGTATTTGTTAATGTTGCTCCAAACCAACCTAATGCTCCATAGATTACGTTTAATAACATCATAACTACAACTGTTGGAATAGCTGCTAATATTGATAATACAAGACCAGCAATAGCTTGTCCTTTTCCACTTTTCTTAACTATACCTATGATACCAAAGATGAATGCTAAGATTGTGCATACGATATTGATGTATGGAATCCAGCATAATAATAAAGCAATGATACCTAATACTAATGCTGCAACACCAAATCCGCTACCACCTTGTGGTTGTGTTTGTTGGTATTGTGGTTGATAATTTTGTTGTGGTACTTGATATTGTTGATATTGTGTTTGTTCTGGTTGTGGTGCTTGATATTGTGTGTATTGTCCTTGTGTGTTATCTTGAACTGGTTGTTCTGCGTTCATTGGCTCCATTGGTTGCATTGGTTCCATTGGGTTTTGATTGTTTTCGTCCATTATTTTTTTCTCCTTTTAATTTGTTTATTATAGAATTAAATTTCTATTAAATTTACATCAATTATTATACCAATAGAATTTTTGTAATACAACCGTAATAATAAAAAAAGATGACTTAATTTTCATTAAGTCATCTTTTAAATTTTATTTTGCGTAATCAATTACTCTTTTTTCTCTAACAATATTAACTTTAATTTGTCCTGGATAATCCATTTCATTTTCGATCTTCTCTGCAATTTGTCTTGCCATAATTGTCATTTGATCATCGTTAATTTTGTCAGGTTTAACAATAATTCTTACTTCACGACCAGCTTGGATTGCAAAAGATTTATCAACTCCATCAAATGAGTTTGCGATAGTCTCTAAAGACTCTAATCTCTTGATGTATGCTTCTAATGTTTCTCTTCTAGCACCAGGTCTTGATGCTGAGATTGCATCAGCTGCAATTACTAAGAATCCTTCTGGATATTGAACTGGTACATCTCCGTGATGTGCTTCAACGCAGTTAAGAACTTTTTCATTCTCTTTGCATTTCTTTAATACATCAACACCAATTTGTACGTGTGTTCCTTCCATATCATGGTCTAAAGCTTTACCTATATCATGTAATAGACCAGCTCTAGCTGCAAGCTTTGAATCTAGCCCTAATTCATCTGCCATTATTCTAGCAAGATGTGAAACTTCGATTGAATGCATTAAAACATTTTGTCCATAGCTTGTTCTGAATTTTAATTTACCTAGTAAGTTGATTAAATCAGGATTTAATCTCATTACGCCAGTTTCCATTGATGCTCTTTCGCCTTCATCCTTAATATCTTTAGCAAGTTGTTCTTTGGCTTTTTCAACCATTTCTTCAATCTTTGCTGGATGAATTCTTCCATCATCAATTAATTTTTCAAGTGCAATTCTAGCAACTTCTCTTCTTAATGGGTCGAATCCAGAAATAACAATTGTTTCTGGAGTATCATCAATAATGAATTCTACACCTGTTAGAGATTCTAATGTCTTGATGTTACGTCCTTCTCTACCAATTATTCTTCCCTTCATTTCATCATTCGGAAGTGAAACAATTGAAATTGTTGATTCTGCTGTATGATCAGCAGCGCATTTTTGAATAGCATAAGTGATAACTTCTTTTGCTTTATCATCAGCTGTGTCTTCAATTTCGCTTTCCATTGCTCTAATTCTTTCAGCTTTTTCTGCAACTAATTTTTCATCAACAATTGCAAGTAATTCTTGTTTTGCTTCTTCTTGTGATAATCTTGCAATCTTTTCTAATTGATCTAATTCGCTGTCTTTCATTTTTTGAACTTCAGCCTTAGTTGCTTCAATTGATGCTTCTTCAGCTTCAATTTGTTTTAACTTCTTGTCGATTTCACTTTCTTTTTGGTCTAATACTTCTTCTTTTTTGATCAACCTTTTTTCTTGTTGTTGAACATCGCTTCTTCTCTCTCTAATCTCTTTCTCTAAATCGTTTTTTGCATTGATGATTTCTTCTTTTACTTTAACGACTTCTTCCTTACGAATATTTTCTGCTTCTTTCTTTACTGTCTCTGCTTCTTTTTTAGCATTTTCAATTATTCTTTTTGATTCTTCTTCAGCACCTTTAATCTTGTTTTCTGCTGTCTTCTTTCTTATTAAGTAACCTATAACAAAGAAAATTACTGCTGTTATAAGAAAAATAGCGATGTAAATAATAATGTTGTTTTGTGGTTGTGGTTGTAATTGTTGTTCCATAATTTTTACACCTCTTTCTATAAAATTTTCAATGTACAATATATATACATATAATTGTTATAAATATATAATTTTACAAGTGCTATTGTATAATTTTTAGGACTATATGTCAAGAACAAAAATGTCATAAAAGCAATAAAATAAAGAGCTTTGAATATTCTTCAAAGCCCTTATTTATTAATCTTTTCTCATTATTAGTATTCCATATGGTGTTAAATAATCTCTGGTTGAATTCTCAGTCGCAAAACTAATAGTGCAATCCATCGTATTTTCATCAAAATACTTATTTAAATCAATTTCTTTTCCTCTAGATGATCTATTTACAGCAATATATAAATGTTGTCCTTTTTCATTAAATCTGTCTAGAATTAGAATGTTTTTATCACATTTTATAATCTTAGCTTGACCTGTAGCTAATATATCCTTGTTGGCCTGTCTAAAAGTACCAAGACGGCTGACAAACTCAGTCATATCTTTATTTTCAGTCTTCCAATTGTATGGTTTACGATTAAATGGATCCTTATAACCTGTTTCTCCAATTTCTGTACCATAGAATACGCATGGAATTCCTGGAAGGCAGTACATTATAGTTAATGCTACTTTTGTTAGCATTTCGCCAATCATGTGGTGAATTCTATCTACTTCTGCATTCTCGTTTTCATATTTTCTAAATGCGTATGTATCAAAGTTTTCGCCGTGGCGCCATGATTCTTCAATATCCCAAATAAAATCTTTGTTTTCACTCATTTTGTCGCCAACAAGCATTGTAATTGTTCTTGGTGTATCATGAGTTCCAACATTGTTTAATAAAACATTCTTTACATCTTCAGGATATCCTTCGATTTTTTCAAATGTGTTGCTAAAACGTTCAGTATTACCATATCTTGTCCATCTTAGTATTGCATCAGCTGTAGGATAGTTCATTACCGAATCAAGTTGTCCATCTAAGATCTTTGGATCTTCTTTATCAGTAGCTATACCCCACATTTCGCCAACAACAAGTGCTTGAGGATGTTTCTTTTTTACTTTTTGTAGGTTTAGTAAAAATTCTTTTGATAAGTTTTCACCTAGATCTAATCTAATTCCATCAGCACCATAGTTTAGATAACTTTCAGTAACTGATAGCATCGTTTCTTGATAGTCTTTGTTTTGAGTATCAACTTCAGCCATATCAAGGAAGTTCCACCAGAATATTTGTTGACCTTCTTCGTCTTTCTTATACCAAGATGCGTATCTTGGATCATTATAATATTTACTCTTAGTACTAGTATGGTTAAATACTAAATCAACCATAACTAGTATATCTAATTCATGTGCTTTTTTGCATAAATCTGAGAAGTCGTCCCAGTCGCCAATCCAAGGATCTATCGTGGATTGGTCACCTACATCATAATGATGATAGTTGCTACTTAATTCTATTGGTGTTAAATAAATCATATCAAAGCCTAATAACTTTAAGTATTCAAGTTTTGACATTATTCCTTTTAAGTTTCCACCATAGAAATAATTGTTTTCATATACTCCATATTCATTAGGTTTCCAATTTGGTTCGCTATCATTCCATTTCTTTAGAACTCTGCCTTCCATTGGTTTTAGCTTAGCGCCTTTCCTTAAGAATCTATCTGGAATAATTTGATATGCAGTTCGTCCTAACCACTTTTCAAATTTACTCATCTTTTGTGTCCTTTTCTAAAATTTTGCGCTATTAAATTTTAAACTTAATAGCGCATTTATTATGTCTCTTATATTTTACTCTGTAATAACTTTATTATCAATTTCTTCTTGAATTTTCTTTGCAAATTCTTCAACTGACATTTGACCTAAGTCTCCACCATGTCTTGTTCTTACTGAAACTTTTCCTTCTTCAACTTCTTTATCTCCAACAACTAACATGTATGGAACTTTAGCAAGTTGTGCTTCTCTAATCTTGTATCCAAGTTTTTCGTTTCTATCATCAACTTCAACTCTAACTCTATTTTTTAATAATACTTCTTTAACTTTTTCAGCATATTCGCCGTGTTTTTCTGTACTAATAGGTAATACTTTTACTTGATGTGGAGCTAACCAAACTGGTAGATTTCCTTTTGTTTCTTCTAATAAGAATGACATAAATCTGTCTGATGATCCTAAGATTGCTCTGTGGATAACAACTGGTCTATGTTCTTTTCCATCTTCACCAACGAAGCTTAAATCAAATCTTTCTGGTAAAGCAAAGTCTAATTGACATGTTGGAATTGTTACGTCATGATTTAATGCTGTTCTAATTTGAATATCAATCTTTGGTCCATAGAATGCAGCTTCTCCAGCAGCTTCGTAGAAATCGATATTTAATTCTTTTAAGATTTCTCTTAATTGTGATTCTGCTGTTTCCCACATTTCATCGTTGTCGATGTATTTTTCTACATTTGCTTTATCTCTTAATGATAATCTATATCTAAATGCATCTTCTGGGAAACCAAAGTCTTTTACATATACTTCTTTGATTAATTTTAATACTCTACCAACTTCATCTTTGATTTGGTCTGGTCTTACAAATAGGTGAGCGTCATTTTGACACATTTCTCTAACTCTTTCAAGTCCGCAAACTGCACCAGAATTTTCCCATCTAAAGTCGTGAGCTAATTCACCAATTCTAATTGGTAAGTCTTTGTATGAACGTAATTTGTTCTTATAAACAAGCATATGATGTGGACAGTTCATTGGTCTTAATACTAAGTCTTCGTTGTCCATTGACATTACTGGGAACATATCATCTTTGTAGTGATCCCAGTGACCACTTGTTTTATATAAATTAACTGTTCCGATTGATGGTGTATATACGTGTTGATATCCAAGTTCAATTTCTTTATCTTGAATATATCTTTCAAGTGTTCTTCTAATTGTTGCTCCATCTGGTAAGTATAATGGAAGTCCTGCACCAACTAGTGGGTGAGTCATAAATAAATCTAAATCTTTTCCGATTTTTCTATGATCTCTTTCTTTTGCTTCTTCAAGAAGTCTTAAGTAGTCTTCTAGTAAAGAATTTTTTGTGAATGAAATACCATAAATTCTTTGAAGCATCTTGTTATGTTCATCACCTCTCCAGTATGCACCAGAGTTTGATAATAATTTAATACTCTTAATTTTTCCTGTGCTCATTACGTGAGGGCCTGCGCAAAGGTCTGTGAATTCACCTTGTTTATAGAATGAAATTTCTTCACCATCTGGTAAGTCGTTGATTAATTCAACTTTGTATGGTTGATCTTTCATTAATTCTAAAGCTTCTGCTTTTGGTAAAGAGAATCTTTCGATTGGTAAATCTTCTTTGATGATTTTCTTCATCTCTTCTTCAATTTTTGCTTTATCTTCATCGTTGAATGATTCAGGTGAGTCAAAGTCATAATAGAATCCACCATCATCGATTGCTGGTCCAATAGCAAATTTTGTTTCTGGCCATAGTCTTGCAACAGCTTGAGCCATGATGTGTGAAGTTGTATGCCAGTATGCTTTTTGTCCGTCTAATCCTGAATCAAAAGTTAAGATTTCTACTTCATCTCCTTCTTTTAATTCATAACGTAAGTCAACTACTTCACCGTTAACTTTTCCGCATGTAGCATTTCTTGCTAGTCCTTCACTGATTGACTTAGCTAAATCGATTACGCTCATGCCATTGTCAATCTCTTTTTCTGAGCCGTCCTTTAATAAAATTTTCATAAAATTCCTCTTTCTTGCTTGGGGTCTTTGAGATAGATATTTCGCGACGGGCGCGGTTTTATCAAAACAAAAACCCCGGAGCATATTAAAATAATATACTCTGGGGTGCTATTAGCACGGTTCCACCCGGATATTTTACTTAATTTACTTTATAACGTAAGTTACACGTCTGGTTTAATTCGCCAGCCATTATAAGAAGCTAGTTTTTCAAAAGCATTTACTTGAAATGACTTACAGCCCATGATCATTTCTCTCTTTAAGCAATCATCTTTTTACTTTGTCTTCCATTAGTTTAATGAATATATTATACAACCCATTGGCAATATTTTCAAGCCTTGCCGATGAATTAATAATCAATATTATTTTTAGTTATAGATTTACTATCTATTATTTATCCTCATAACCTGGTTTCTTTAAAAGTTTAAACATGTTTGTTTTATACTTTTCAACACCTGGTTGGTTGAATGGATCAACCTCTAATAGTTTTGCAGAAGTTGCGCATGCTTTTTCGAAGAAGTAAATTAGTTCTCCAATATTCTTAGCGTTTAGTTCTCTAATATTAATAATGATATTTGGAACACCGCCATCAGCATGTGCTGTTACTGTTCCTTCCATTGCTTTTTGATTAACATATGAAAGTTTCTTTCCAGCTAAGTAATTTAGATTATCTAAATTATCTTCATCAGGTCTAATTGTTATATCTGTTTCTGTTTTAGCAAAGTTAAGAACAGTCTCAAACATAATTCTTTGTCCTTCTTGAATGTATTGGCCTAGTGAGTGTAAGTCTGTTGTGAATTCAACACTTACTGGGAATAATCCTTTGTTTTCTTTTCCTTCACTTTCGCCAAATAGTTGTTTCCACCATTCTGCAAAGTAATGCATTCTTGGTTCGTAAGTTGCTAAGATTTCCATATTTTTTCCATTATCATAATATAAATTTCTTAGTACTGCATATTGATAGCAATCATTATATTGTAATAATGAATCATTGTATTTTTCTTCGGCATAAATTGCACCATTCATTAATTCATCAATGTTAACTCCGCTTACTGCGATTGGTAATAATCCAACTGGTGTTAGAACACTAAATCTTCCACCAACATTATCTGGTATAACGAATGTTGTATATTTATCTGAATCTGCTAATTTCTTTAATGCGCCTTTTTTAGCATCTGTTGTAACATAAATTCTTTCTCTTGCTTCTTTGATATCATATTTTTGATACATGATTTCTTTGAAGATTCTAAATGCTATTGCTGGCTCGGTTGTTGTTCCTGATTTTGAAATAACATTAATTGAGAAATCTTTATCAGCTACATAATTAATTACGTCATTAATATAGTTAGGTGCCAAATTATTTCCAACAAAGATTACTTGTGTTTCTTTTTTATCTGTTGGTCCAAAGTATGTAGGATGTAATGCTTCGATAACAGCTCTTGCTCCTAAGTAAGATCCACCAATCCCGATTACAAGTAATACATCAGAATCTTTTCTAATCTTCTCTGCTGATTCTTTTATTTTTTTATATTCTTCTGTTTTAATATATGTGCTTGGAAGATGTAGCCATCCTAGGAAGTTTCCATCTTCTCTTGCTTCCATTTCTAACTCTTTATGTACATCAGTTGTAACATCGGTATGTTGTAATAATTCTTCTAGAGTATATCCAGTAAAATTAAAATTCACTTGTATATTAGACATATCTTCTCCTTCGTGTAAAAATTTTATTCTGCTGTTTCTGCACCTTCAATTTTTTCAGTTCTATTTGTTGGCATTACTTCAATGTATGTTCTACCATCGCTTACTTCAATCTCAGTACCATCTGTGTATGTGTATTTTGTTTTTGCTTTTCTACTAGATTTAGACCATTTAATTGGAACAGCTTTGCCGTTTGTGATAAACCAGCCTTTGCCTGAACCTGTAGTCTTTAAATCTAGGTATTTGCCGTCTGGCATACTTGTGTAATCAATTTTTTCAATAATAATATTCTTTGTTGAAACAACTTCGCCAGTTTCATGATCTTTGCAAATATTTTCTTTTGAAGTTACATATCTTTCATACATTTTTGTTTCTGCATTATATTTGAATGTTGTAACATTTGAACTTCCATCATATGAAACAACTACTTTAGTTGCATCTTTAACATCTGTTTTTTCGCTTAAGTCTACATCTTTAACATTGTATTTTAATAATACTGAATCGTCTGTTTCTACTTTGTATCCTTTTTTCTTTGCTGAATCATAAACTTTATCTGTATCCATATAAGCTGTATGCTCAGATGCTAACTTTTCAGGATTTTCTCTATACATTCCACCTTCACTTACAAGTCCTTGAATGTAATTGATAACGCCTTGTTTTTGCATTTGATCTTGTGCATAGTGGCTCCATCCAAAGCATGTAAAGATTGCATCACTTTCGTATGCCCAATCAATGAAGTTATGTCTTGCACTTCTAATTGTTCCTACTTTAACATTTCCAGCATCTTTATATAATGCCATTAATCTACATGTTCCGCCTTCTGTTGGCATTTCATAGACAATGTATGCTTTGTTTAATCCTGTTTGAACTTTAACAGCTACTGGTGTGTTATTTACAACTACTGCTAAAGGTCTTGTTTTAGAATTTAAATCTATAATGTCTACTTTTTCTTCTGGAGGTTTAACTTCTGCTACAGTATTTTCTGCAGTATTCTCAGAAGTTTGAGCTGGCTGCTTATTGATTAATACTACTGTAACTGCAACCGCTGCAATTACAATTATAAAAACCAAAAACGCAACAAATTTCTTAATATTAACTTTCTTATTATTATCAAAATGTTCAGCCATACTCAAATCCCCCTTTTATTAACTTAATTTTTTATAACAATTATATGTTATTTACTGCTATTTGTTTCAGCTCCGCTTCCTTCTGTTTTTCCAGATTTCTCAATAACTTGTTGGCTAATTGCTTTAATTCTATCTGGTAATACATAATCTGTTTCGCCGAATACTTCTTTATGTAATTTTACTACGTTTGATTCAAGTGTTGTTGGAACACCATACCATACTCCGCCAATTGTTGCTCCTGCAACTGTGTATGGCCATCCAATACTATTTGAAACATTCATCTTTGTAACAATTGGTGCTAAACCAATTACATCATCAGTACTTAAGTTTGTACTTACTAAAGGTAAAATTTTATTTGCTAAATCTATTAATTGAGGGATGCTTCTCTTTTTAGCTTTATTAATCATTTCTTGAAGAACATCTCTCATTCTTTCTGTTCTCTTGTAGTCGCCACCTGCTGTATATCTAATTCTTCCATAAGCTGTAGCTTGAACACCACTTAATGATTGCTTTCCTGTCTTTGTTACATGAGGTGCGCTCTTTCCTGTAACTCTATTTACTTCGTCGATATATCCATTAATATATTTTAATTCTGCACTTGTAATTTCAATATCTACTCCACCTAAAGCATCAACTGCTTCAGAAACAGCATCAAAGTTAGCAGCCATAAACTCTTTAATATTTAAGTCTAAATTTCTATTTAATGCTGCAATTGCGTTTTGTGCTCCGCCAAATGCATAAGCATGAGTTACTTTATCGATGATTTCATTTCCGCTCTTATTATTTATTTTTAGATAAGAATCTCTATATACTGAAATTAATTTAACATCATTTGTTTCTTGATTGATACTTGCGATGATGATACAG
Source organism: uncultured Clostridia bacterium (assembly GCA_946410665.1). GTDB lineage: Bacteria > Bacillota > Clostridia > TANB77 > CAG-508 > CAG-793. Next base: position 13,962 of record CAMKBC010000022.1, read on the forward strand.
TCTGATCTGTTTCCTTCAGCATAAGCTTGTTCTACATTTGATGATCTACTATCAATTCCAAACAATGCGATGTTTCTATATCCTTTAAGTTCTTCGTTGATTTCAAGTTGGCTAACATCAATTTCAACTTTTTGTGTTTTATCAATAAGTGATCTAATATATGTCCATCCTGCTATTACTACACCTGCTAAAGCAATTACTATTACTAATAATATTATTGCTATTACTCTAATTGCCTTTTGTACTGGTGTTCTCTTCTTCTTTAATTTTTTATCTTTCTTTTCTTTACTCATTTTTTTCTCCTTTGCTCTTTTATATTAGATTTATTATTCTGCGCCTTCGCTTCTTACCACTTTTAAGAATGTTTTAAATAGAATCTTTAAGTCTCTTCTATTTCCTCTACGTGCACAATATTCTTCATCAAGTTTAAGTCTATCTTCAAATGTCAATTCTGATCTTCCAGCTACTTGCCATGGACCTGTGATACCAGGTTTCATCTTAATTATGAAATCATAGTATTCACCCATATCTTCTCTTTCGCGAGGTAGATATGGTCTTGGGCCTACTAAACTCATCTTGCCTGTTAATAGATGTAAGAATTGTGGCCATTCATCAAGTGATGTCTTTCTTAAGAATTTTCCAGCCTTAGTAACACGTGGGTCATTCTTTAG